>CAZDTE010000005.1:36577-46845 GCA_964508275.1 uncultured Ardenticatenales bacterium | reverse complement strand
AGGCTGTGAGAATCTGTGTCCTGATAAGAAGAAAACAGACCTCTCCGACAGCCTCTAGCGCAGAGGAGAGACTCGCCCCTACCTCTCCACGTGCACCTCAGCGAGGGGCAGGGCGTCGTTCGGCATCCGCTTTCCGTCCAGGAAGGCCGGCAACCGCTGGCCGCTCGCTTCGTGGTACATCCCTACCAGCAAGCGGTAGTCGCCGGGCGGTGCTTCCGGCATCAAGTGGATGACGTGGGTATCGCTCACAAATTCACCCGCCGCCCACGTGATGGTCGGCGCGCTGCCACCGGCCGGTTCGGCGTCGTGTTGACCCCACAGCTTGCCGTCCGGGCCAACCAGGTGGGCGAACACTTTGTACCGCCGGTCGGTTGGCCCTTTGGCGCGCCACGCCAGGGTCAGATCCAGCGGATCGCCGGCCCTCACGGCGCAGGATTGCGCGGCAAGACACGGCATGTCGTAGCCGACCAGTTCCACCTGGCTACCGAGCGTGGCCGTGATGGGGTTTGCCAGTGTGGGCAGCGTGAAATTCCGCTCCCGCTCGGTGACGGTGAGGGTGAACAACTGCAGGTGGTCTCCGCCAGAAGCGCGCGTCCAGGTCCACAAGCGACCTGGCAACTCGACTGACTGCGACCAGTGCCCGGGGATCAGCGACCCGTCCGGCGCGCGCAGGGCGAGTCGCACAGGGACGGGACCGGCCGTAGCCGTGGCCGGGACAACAAGCCGCGCATGGGTGCGCACCGCCCGACCCGCCGGCCAGGCAGACGGTGGATACGATTCGGCCGCCAGCGTATCGGTCACCGTCGTCCAGCGGTCGCCTGACCGCTCGCTCAAGGAGAGCTCCAGGCTGGCATCTTGCGCCGGCGACCGGGCGACATCCCAATACAAATCTAGCGCGACCACGTCCCCCGGCCGCACACCGCCCACGGTGCGGTCATACCCGCGCAAGGTCAGGCCGTTGTCGAACGTGGCGAGCAAAGGGATGGGGGGCCGTGGCGGTCTGGCCGTTGTGGGTGGCTCCGTCACCGTCACCCTGGCCAGAGACACCGCTGTGCCCGCGTCGGCCCCAGCCTCGCCCGTGGCCCGCAGCGGTTGGCCGGTGCCCTGCTCGTACCAGGCCAAGCGCAGATCGTAATCGCCGGGTGGGGTGTCGGCAGGCACGAGCAGCGCGTGTTGATCGCGGACCGGCTCGTCGCCCCAGTCGGTGGTCAGGCACCAGGCCCCGCACGGCTCGCTGGTCCGGCTGGCCCACACGCGTCCTCGCCCGTCGGTCAAGGTGATGCCGACGAGGTAGCGTTCTTGAATGGGAGCGCTCCGCTGCCAGGAGAAGCGTAGCCGCAGGGCGTCGCCGGCCGGCAGCGAGAGGTCGGAATGCTCAAAGCGACGAAGCGTGATAGCTCCCCCCCAGACAAAGGCGGAGGCATCGGCAACGTGCATCGGCACGGAACGGAAGTATTGCGCCGCAAAAACACTGTGCTCGAACCACCGCTTCTCATGCTGGAAGGCCATGTCGTTCAAGTCTCGTTCCACAGTTTCTGGATCTGTGTGCGCGGGCAACACAGGCCCCAGCCACACACTGTCGACCTGATCCAGGATGGCCTGCAACGCCGACCGGATCTCCGGTTCGGAGACAGCGTATGGCTTGTCGGGGACATAGTAGCGTGGCAGGGAGATGTTGCGGGCGTAGTAGGTGGCCTGGGGCCACAGGTGCGGATGGACCAGGATCATGGCCTCGTCCGGCCGGTATTCCGATTCGATGAATGCGATCGGCTGACCGAACACGCCCTTGTCAACCGTGTACTGGTAGAACAGGCCGTAGGCGGAGACCGCCGCCAGGCCGCCGATCGCCAGGACCGCGACCGCCCTACGCCACCGGCCGAGTGCGAACAACGCGAGCGCGACGGCCAGACAGAACGCAGGGAAGGCCACGGAGAAGTATCGCCCGATCACGACGGGGATGACCGGCAGGCCGGTCAGGAAGGGCACGGTCAACGTAATGCCCACCAAGCCGAGCGTTCTGCGTGGAGCGGCGGACAGCGGGCGGCGCCAGGCGGCGATCAGGCCGGCCAGCACCAAGACCCAGGCGAAGGCCGCCGCTCCGCGCATCATCGCCGGTGACGGATGCCCCCGGAGTTCCCCCAAGGCAATGTCAAGCAACACCTTCTCGATCTTGTAGCCCAGGTCGTAGGCAGGAGCGCCCGCGACAGAGAGCAACGACCGGATGGTGCCGGGGGCAAGCACAACCCACGTCAGCGCGCCAAGGGCGAGCGCTGCCTGTAGCGCGGCCCAGCGCTTTCGTTCTTGCCCCAGCCGTCGCCACAGCAGGATCACAAAGACGTCCTGGGCGATGATCAGCAGGCCGAAGAGGTAGTGGGCCAGGAGTCCGGCCACGGCGGCAGCGACCCAAGCTATCCACCATCGCCAGCGGCCCTCTTGCAGGAGCATCCAGAACGCGTACAGCGACAGCAACGCAAGGAGGGTGAGCAGCGTGTACATACGCGCTTCCTGGGCGTATGAAACGGCGAACGGCGAGATGGCAGCGACAAGGGCTGCCAGGATGCCAACGTCGCGAGAGAACAGACGCCGGCCAAAGCGAAAGATCAACGGAATGAAAAGCACACCGGACAGGACGGAGACAAACCGCAAGGCGAACTCGCTGCTGCCGGCCCCTTTCATCCAGAAGTGAAGCAGCAGGTAGTAGCCCGGGGGATGTTCCTGGATCGCGCTACGCGTGTAGGCTAACAGATCGGGAACGCTCTTCACGGCGATGGCGTAGCTGGCCGTCTCGTCGAACCAGAGTTCCCAGCGACCCAGCGCGTAGACCCGGAGCGCAAAGGCCAGCAGGGTGAGGCCGAGCACACCCCAGCGGGTCAGTCTAGGCCCTAAGAGTTTTCGGAACCTCTTAGGGCCTCTACGCGGGGACAGCTTCACGCCCATAATCAACTGGTCAAGAGGTCGCTGCCTTACGCCGTGAACGCCACCAACGTCGGATTAGCCACATCAGGAACAGCACGGGTACCAGCAGAGCGACCAGGATCGGGAGGACAAAGAGCACGAGCCAGATCGCCGCATCTACCAGATTCTGGCTGGCCCTGACCAGGGCACGGAGCGCATTCTCGACGGTGCCTCCTGGGTTCCAGCCGGTGTGCACGACCTCCTGGCGGGGGGTCAGCTCCACCGTGATCGTGGCCAGGGCAGTGAGCCGCTCCAGGTACTGCATCTTGCCCTTGATTTGCTCGATCTCGCCACGCACGGAGGTCAGCTCCCGATAGACAGCCATGATGTCCTCTGCCGAGCCGGTCTGAATGCGCACCGTCTTCAGGAGTTCGCGGAGTTCCTCTTCCGTCGCCTCCAGGTTCTTCAAGCGGGCGTTCAGGTCGGTGTACTGCTCGGTCACGTCCTCCGTCGTTGTCCGATCCTGCTTGACGGTGAGAGCCAACTCCTTGACCCGTTCCATTGCCTGGTCGAAGGATTCGGCCGGCACACGCAGCGTGATCGAGCCCCGCAACTTGCTACCGCTGCGTTGGAGATTCGCATTGGTCACGTACCCGTCCAGTTCGCTGGCGATCGACTTGATCGCATCGGCGGCCTGGGCGCTGTCCGCGACCTCAAGGGACAGATAGCCGTTGTAGATGATCATGCGGTCGGCAACGACCAGCGAGGAGTCTCTATTGCCGGCTGCACCGCCTTCGTCGGCCATGGGGGCCGAGGGCATCGCGGTGGCAGCGACCTTCACCGTTTCGGTCTCGCCGGTCAGTTGTCTGGGTGATCGGCTCGCCGAGGCGCACGCCGAAATGGGGATAGCCAGCGCAAGCACGAAGGCCACGTAGACGAACCGTGACCGGGTGGTATGGAACAAGCGTCTCATGGTTCCCTCCTTCCACAGAACGCGAGACGGAGTTACGCAAGGCGCGGTCTCTTCATCTCGCCGGGCGACTGAGCAGTCACATCAAACCAAAGACGCCAGAGCGCACCCAGAAGTTCCCCATTCACCACCCATAGTCCAGCCGCGTGATCAGACGGGCCGGAAGGCCAAACTCCCGCATCCGATCCTGAGTGGCGTCAATGTCATACGAGACGCGGTGAAACGTCAGGTCGCCGGTTTCCGGGTCCAAGACGGTGTAGCTGGCGCGCGGGTCGCCATCCCGGGGCTGTCCAACGCTGCCCGGATTGATGATGACGCGCACATCCTGATCGTCTCCCAGCGAGATCGTTGCATCCACGGGGGGAGAAAGGGCCTGGATTTCGGTGCTGCCGGCGATGGAGCGAAAGATCATCGGGACGTGCGTGTGCCCTACCAGGCAAACGCGCGTATCGAAGTAGGAAAAGTTCTCGGCGGCCACAGACGGGTACAGGACGTACTCCCACAAGGGGTGACGCGGGCTGCCGTGCGCGAGCGTGTAGTCGTCCATGAAAGGTCCTCTTCGGGTAGTCAAGCCGTCCAGGAGGGACCGGCTGGCCTCGCTCAGTTGGTCGCGTGTCCACAGCGTAGCCCGGCGGGCATCGGCGTTGAAGTCGGTGGCATCAATCTTGCCCAAGGCAGCATAATCGTGGTTGCCGGCCAGCGAGTTGCCGTCGGTGTGCTGCCCGACAAGCTCTACGCACGCGTTGGGGTCTGGCCCATATCCCACGATGTCGCCGAGACACCAGACCGCATCGGCTGAGTCCACGTCCGCGTGGTCCAAAACAGCCTGCAATGCTGCCAGGTTGCCATGAATGTCCGAAATGATTACGATGCGCATCGCTAATTATCGCCCCTCCACTGACCGGTTCCGTCCCTTATGGCCGACACTTGCTAAGTTTACCACAGAATCGTCAATTAGTCTAGGCGGCTTTGCGTGGGGTGTCCGTCATATTTTTGCGCGGCAACCAACTCACCCGCTCCCCGAATGCCTGCTGACCGAGGCGCATCTACGGCTCGCAGCCCTCGTCCCCGAGGGCGTGCCTGCCAGGCAAACTCGCCCAAGACGCCCCGTGAAGGCTGCAAACTTTCCAAGAGTTGGCGGCCTTATTACGGACACCCCTTCCGCATTTGCCCTGGCTCTTTAGCTGCGCTATAATATGCATGACGGAGTGAGCGCCACGCGGTCGCCGGAATAGGATTCCGGTGCTAAGATTTTGGTGAAATGTATGACTCGGCGAAATGGTTGGCACATACTTCTCCTAGCAGCGACCATCGCTTGCGGGATTCTCATCGCGGCGTGCAGCGCCGGCTCAACGCCTGCACCGGCACTGGAACCGATCACGCTGCAACTGGATTGGACACACAGCGCCCAATTCGCCGGCTTTTACGTAGCTGATACCAAGGGCTACTACGCAGACCAGGGCCTGACCGTTTCGTTCCGCGAACGCCCCGCCAGCAGAACTGAACAGGCCGCGCTCCAGAAACGCGTGGCGCGGGGCGAAGTTGATTTCGGGCTGGCCGGGGTGGCTCTACTCAACGCGCAGGTGGACGGCTCGCCCCTGGTCGCACTGGCCGCCATCCTACAGGTCAACCCACAGGTCTTCATCGCGCGCGCGGACAGCGGAATCAACGGGCCGCAGGACTTCGCGGGCCGCCGCCTGGGCATCAAGAACGAGGCGTGGGGACAGGTTTTCACCCGCACGCTGCGCAACGTGGGCCTGTCAATCAGCGACACGATCCCCGTTCCGGTCGGCTACGACATGCAACCTTTCTATGACGGCGCGGTGGACGTCTGGCCTGGTTATGTGACCGACGAGCCGGTCCGCGCCCGCCATCACGGCCTGGCCATCAGCCTCTTCTTTCCCTACGATTATGGCGTGGGCGGCTACGGCGAAATCATCTACACTTCCCGCGACATGGTTGTCCAACGTCCCGACCTGGTCGAGCGCTTCCTGCGAGCCAGTTTACAGGGTTGGCAAGACACCCTCGAGCACCCGAACGACGCCGTGGATATCCTGGTCACGCATTACGCCCAAGCCGGCGATCGCGAATTCGAGCAACAGGCGGTCCATGCGCTGCTCCCCCTGGTCTACACCGGTGAGTATCCCCTGGGCTGGATCACGCCCGAGGGATGGGCTGCCACCTACCAGGGAGACAGCCAAGCAGTTTCGCCTGCTTTGCGCGAGACCGGGTTGGACACCCGATTCCTGACCAGAATCGTTGAGGAGAGCGTGCCGTGAGGTCACTTGTCCCTTCGGATCTCGCTAACCGGCTGACCCTCTTCTTCCTGCTCTGCACGTTGATCCCGTTCACGCTGCTCGGTGCATTCGTATACCGTCAGGCTCGCGCGCAGATCCTGGCCCAGGCGACTGCCCAACTGACCGGTGTGGCAACCCTCAAGGCCCAGTCCGTCAGTCTTTGGGTTGAGGAGCACGCGCAGTCTGTGGATGAAATGCGACTGTCTCCTCTGTGGCAGAACTACCTCGCGGGCGGGATCGATAACGCGGACGCCACCGCCTACCTGGAACGCCTAGCCGGCTCGCACAAAGACGCCGACCAGATCTTTTTGATGGATGCGAGCACGGGCCAGATTCTGGCCTCGAGCGACAGAACCCAGCTCGGACAGATCATGATCAACCACCCGTACTTTCAGCAGGGGCGCGCCGGGTTGTACGTACAGGGCGTTTATTGGCCGCCTTCCATGGAGCGAATGGTCATGACGATTAGCGCTCCAGTGCGCGGCGGGGACGGGCAGGTACGCCAGGTGTTGGCCATGCACTTGAATCTCGCCGGGCTGGCCACCATCATGGCGGAGGACAGTGGTTTTGGTGAGACCGGGCGCACTTACCTGGTCAACCGGGCACACTTCCCGCTCTCTGAAACCGAGATGCAGGAGGGTTTCACCTTCCGTCAGGGCATCTACACTGACGGCGTGGAACAGGCATTGGCAGGAAACACCGGAACAAGGCGTTACACAGGGTACGAAGGCCGGCCGGTCATCGGCGCGTACTACTGGCTACCGGACTTACAACTGGCCTTGATCGCCGAGGCGGACGAGCAAGACGTCCTCGGTCGTCTGGGGGCCTTCACCCTGTTGCTCTTGGTGGCGCTGGGTCTCACGCTGATCGGTGCGAACCTGGCCTTGTACCTCATCACCCGTCGGCTAATGGCCCCCATTGGCCAGCTTACCGGCGCGGCCCAACACGTGGCGTCCGGCAGTCTCGATGTGCAGGTACCGCCCCCACCCCGCGGCGGACAGATCGAGGGCTTGGTCAACACCTTCAATGCCATGTTGGGCGATTTACGAGAGACGCGGGCGCGAGAGGAACAGCACGCTCTGGAATTGGATCGGACGAACCGCCAACTGGCAGCGCTGCTTGAAACCTCGCGGGCGATCAGCAGTGAACTCGATCTGGATGCGCTACTCAACAGGATCCTCGAACAGACGGTCGCCCTGATCCCAGATGCCGATCAGGCCAGCCTGGCCCTATGGGACGGGCAGGCTTTCGTCCCTCGGGCAGTGATCGGAGATGACGAAGAGGCGCTTGCGGCCCGGAAGGCTGTCGTCTTGCGATCGTTGGATGAATGGGACCCGGCCCTGGCCCCCGCGGCCAAAGTACTGGCGCAGGGCCAGAGCTATTGCCTGGCTGCCGAACAGGGCCCCGACCGCCAGCTCTTCCCACCTCAATTGCAGGAGCGCCTGGCGAAGCTCGGGTTCGGCAACGCTCAGACCCTCCTGATTGTGCCCGTTGTGGTGCACGGACAAACCGGTGGCCTGATCAGCCTCGCCAACCTTCGGTCCCCTCTGGCTTTTGGGGACGAGGATCGGCAGACGGCCGGGCTGCTCGCCACACAAGCCGCCACAGCCATCGCCAACGCCCAGTTATACAACGAATCTCAGCGCGAGAAGGAACATTTCCGGCTGCTCAACGAAGCCAGCCTGGACGTGACGGCCAGCCTGAATCTGACGGAAGTACTCCGGGCAACGCTGCGCCGCGCACGCGACGCCACCGGTTCGGAGCACGGAGGCATCTTTGTCTTGGACGAGGAGGGCAATCTCCAGCGTCATCTTACCGTACACCATGACTACTACGGGGAAACGCTGAACCAGGCGCTGATAGCACGGGTGTACCCGGTCGGCCTGGCCGGCTGGGTGGTGAGGCAGAAACAACCGGCGCTGGTAAACGACACGACCACAGACGTGCGGTGGGTACCGTTGAAAGGGGACGCGCCTGACCCGACACTGCGCTCTTCGCTCATCGTGCCCTTGCTCCACAAAGGCCAAGTGCTGGGCGGACTCTCCCTGGGGGACACCCGCACCGGGCAGTTCCGGCACGAGCATCTGGAACTACTTACCGGCCTGGCAGCGCAGGCGGCTGCGGCGATCGCTAACGCGCGCCTATTTGCCAAGATTGAAGCATCGCGAAGGGACTGGGAGATCACCTTCGATACCATCGCCGACGGTATCGTGATCGTGGATATGGATGGGTTCGTGCTACAGACCAACCACGCCTTCGCCCGCTTGTTGGACATGCACCCTCGAGAACTCATAGGCCGGCATCTGCCGCCCCTGATCTTTGCCGCCGGCGCTCCGCCGGAAGAGTGCCCCACCCTGCGCACGCTCATGACGGGGGAGGCATCGCAGGGCGAGCTTTCCGGCGAGCCAACCCTGATCCCCGGCACGTTCTTCATCTCCGCCTATCCCCGTCACAACGAGGCCGGCGAAGTGGTCGGGGTGGTGAGCATCTGGCGGGATGTGACGGCAGAGCGAGACGTCCAGGCCCGGGCCCGCTGGCTGGAGGAACTGAACCGGCGCATCATCGAGAACGCCAGCGACCTCATTTACGCCCATGATCTGGAGGGGAACTTCATCTTCATTAACCCTCGGGCGGTTGGCCTCGTTGGCTATGCGCTGGAGGAGGCCTCGCGTTTGAATATCCGAGATCTGGTCGCACCGGAATACCTGGAGCGCGAGATCGGCCACATACGCGCCCCCCGAGGCACCGTAGTGCCCCCTCATGAGGTCATCGTGATCAAGAAAGATGGTGGCCGGGTCCCACTGGAGATCAGCGCCAGCCCCTTGATCGAACATGGCCGGGTTGTAGGAGTGGTCGGGGTGGCCCGCGATTTGCGGGAAATACGCCGTTTGGAGCGCCGCTTGCTCCAAGCAGAGAAGCTCTCTTCCCTGGGCCAGCTCGTCGCCGGCGTCGCTCACGAGCTAAACAACCCGCTCACCGCTGTGATCGGCTTTGCGCAGTTGCTGCAGAATGCCGGCGTCGATGAGCAGACTCGCGAGACGCTGCAACGCATTGACGCGCAGGCCCAGCGTGCCGCGCAGATCGTGCGGAACCTGCTCGCGTTCGCCCGTCAACAGGAGCCGCATCGGGAAACGCTGGACATCAACAAAGTGATCGAAGAAACCCTCAAGCTGGTGGAGTATGAGTGGAAGACTCAGAATCTTGAGGTCGAGACACACCTGGCCTCGCCTCTACCCTGGATTATCGCGGATCGGCGGCAGTTGCAGCAAGTTTTCCTCAACCTATTCCAAAACGCCCATCAGGCCATGGCCTCGGCACATGGTCGGGGGGCATTGACCATACGCACCGGTGTGGTGGGCATACCGGAGGGACGCTTCGTGCACATCGAGGTGCACGACAATGGCCCCGGCATGACAGCCGAAACGCTCGCCCGTGTTTTTGACCCCTTCTTCACCACGAAGGAGGTGGGTGAAGGCACTGGTCTGGGCCTCTCCATCTGCTACGGCATCGTCCAGGAGCAAGGCGGTACCATCTGGGCGGATAGTGTGCCCGGCGAGGGGAGTACGTTCTACCTGGAGTGGCCGGTTGAGGAAACTCTGGCCATTTCCGAGTCGCCAAGTCCGGATCACGAGACCGTTGCCTTCCCCCCGCACCTGCCGGTTCCTGCGCACATCCTGGTGGTGGAAGATGAGGAGATGCTCGCCGAGATGTTGACGAAGGTGCTCACAGATCATGGCCACCAAGTCGCGGCAGCCAGCGAAGGAAAAGAGGCGCTGGAGAGGTTGGGCCAACGGTCGTTCGATTTCATCATCAGCGACATCAAGATGCCTGGGATGGACGGAAAGGCGTTCTACAAGGAGCTAAAGGTACACTACCCCGCTTTGGCAGACCGGTTGATCTTCATCACCGGCGACACGGTCAGCCCGGACACAACGGTCTTCCTCGACGAAGCCGACGTTCCCGTTCTCGAAAAGCCGTTCCTGACCGCCGATCTCCTCACTGCCCTGCGCCGGCTGCAGTAGGCGCAGGCGCGGTATCATCTCGATAACTTGGAGCGCGACGTTCTGCTCTCCCCGCTTTCTAGAGAAGATACCAGGCGCGCCTGA
>CAZDTE010000005.1:0-36477 GCA_964508275.1 uncultured Ardenticatenales bacterium | reverse complement strand
GGAGCGCGACGTTCTGCTCTCCCCGCTTTCTAGAGAAGATACCAGGCGCGCCTGAAAATGGCTCAATCACCGAGTTGGGCAGCCACAAGGACTGCCCCTACACCGAGGCGAACCACGTGGGGTTTGGTCGGGAGTCCGCCTGCCCGTTCGGGCAGGTCGCCCAGCGGTGGGAGGATGAGAACCATCCCGTTCGCTCGTCGCAGGTCTGCCTCCGCCCAGTGGCGGAGAATACGCAACACGCAACACGCGATCCCCAACCCCTGACCCCCAGACCCCAACCCCTCGACTCCCGAAACCCGTCGAAGACCCAGGACCACTTGCCCACCAATCCATTTGGTGGTATCATGTAGGCACTCGGAGTTCCACGCTTGGCTTCCGGGCCGCGCGACTCGGAACCCGAAACTGGACATCCGAAACCGGAAAGGCGATTCTCGTGGCAGACAAGAAAACCCTCATTCTTCTGGACGGTCATGCACTGGCTTACCGGGCGTTCCATGCGTTGCCGTTGACGTTGACCACGCCAGAGGGAGAATTGACCAACGCCGTCTATGGCTTCACCGCGATGCTCCTGAAAGTGCTGCAAGAGGTGCAGCCCGACTACATCGCCGTCGCCTTCGATGTAGGACGCACGTTCCGGCACGAGCAGTTCCCCGACTACAAGGCCCACCGGGCCGCCACGCCCGAAGAAATGCACAGCCAGATGACGCGACTTTGGGAGGTGGTCAACGCCTTCAACATCCCGATCTTCACCCAGGAAGGGTATGAGGCAGACGATGTACTCGGCACGCTTGCCGACCAAGCCGCTGCGCGGGGCGTCGAAACCCTCGTCGTCACCGGTGACAGCGACATCTTCCAACTGATCGGACCGGCCGTGAAGGTGATGATCAGCGGACGACGTTACGCCGACACGACCGTCTACGACGAAGCCGGGATTCAGGAGCGGTACGGTTTGCGGCCCGACCAATTGATCGACTTCAAGGCGCTGGTCGGTGACTCCAGCGACAACATTCCGGGCGTGCGTGGCGTGGGAGTCAAGACGGCTACCCGCTTGTTGCAGCAGTTCGGGACGCTCCAGCGCATCTACGATCATCTCGACGAGATCTCGAGCGCTGCCCTCCGTAAGAAACTGGAGACCGGGAGGCAGTCCGCCTTCCTCAGCCAGGACCTGGTCACCATCCGGCGTGACTTGAGCACGACCCTCGACCTGGAAGCCTGTCGCACCCACGATTTCGACCGCGACCGCGTGACCGACCTGTTCCGCGAGCTGGGCTTCAGAAGCTTACTGGGGCGTCTTCCGGCCCTGGAGGCTGGCGGAGTAGAGGCCGAAGCCTCTGCCACCGCCGATCTGTCCGCTGACTATCGGATCGTCAGCACGCTTGAAGCCCTCAAAACGTTGCGCCGGCGATTGGAGGAGGCCGAGGCGATTGCCCTGGACGTGGAGACGACAAGCACCGATGAGATGCAGGCGAGGCTGGTCGGTTTGGCCCTCTGTCCGGGGCCGGGTGAGGCGTACTACCTGCCGTTGGCCCACGCCGTCGCTCAGGGATCGCTGCTCGAACCGGCCCCGGCGACCGGCACACCGAACCTGACCCTGGAAACCGTGCGTGATGAACTGGGCGGCGTGCTGACCGACCCCCAGAAGCCAAAGCTGGCCCACAACGGCAAGTACGACCTGACCGTGCTGTCCCGCCACGGCATCCCCGTCCACCCGCTGGCCGGCGACACGATGATTGCTGCCTGGCTGCTCAACCCGGCCAGTCGTGGTCTGGGCCTGAAGGCGTTAGCCTGGGAACGGCTCGGGGTGGAGATGACGCCGATCACCGACCTGATCGGCAAAGGCAAGAAGCAAATCACGATAGACCAAGTTCCTGTGGAACAGGTGGCTCGATACGCCGGCGCCGATGTGGACATGACCCACCGCTTGTCTTCGGAACTTGCTCCCGAGCTACGGGAAAAAGGGCTCTGGTCGCTCTACACCGATCTGGAGATGCCGCTGGTTCCGGTGTTGATGCGCATCGAGATGAAGGGAGTCAGCCTGGATGTGGGCTTCCTCAAGGAAATGTCGCGTGATTTGGGGCAGCGGCTGGATGAACTCCGCGATCAGATCTGCGCGCTGGCCGGCCATACCTTCAACATCAACTCCACGCCCCAACTGCGCACGGTGCTCTTCAATGAGCTGGGGCTACCGGTCATCCATCGTACGAAAACGGGCCCCTCGACCGACGCCAGGACGCTGGACGCCTTGAAAGATGAGCACGAGATCGTGGTGCTGCTCCTGGAGCACCGTCAACTGAGCAAGCTGCGTTCGACGTATGTGGATGCGTTACCCAAGTTGGTCAACCCCCAGACCGGCCGAGTACACACCTCGTACAAGCAGACCGGCACGGAGACAGGGCGACTGTCGTCGGCGGACCCGAACCTGCAGAACATCCCCATTCGCACGGCGTTGGGCCGCCGGATTCGCCGCGCATTTGTGGCCCCCTCCGGCCACCAGCTCGTCGCCGCCGACTACTCCCAGGTGGAACTGCGCGTCCTGGCACACCTCTCCGGCGACCAGAACCTGCAAGCCGCCTTTCGCCGCGACGAGGACATCCACGCCCGCACCGCCGCCGACATCCTGGGAATCGCCATCGGCAAGGTCACGCCGGACAAGCGCCGGCTGGCGAAATCGATCAACTTCGGTATCGTCTACGGCATGGGCGAGTACGGCCTGGCCCAGCGAACGGAGTTGACGCAGTCCGAGGCCCGTCAGTTCATCGAGAGTTACTTCACCCGCTACCCGGGAGTAGCAGACTACCTGGAGGCGGTCAAACGCCAGGCCCGGAAACAGGGTTACGTGGAGACGATCCTGGACCGGCGGCGCTATTTCCCGGAGCTAGGCACAGGCAGTCGCGCCGGCGGCATGGTCCAGCGGGCCGCCGAGCGGGCGGCGATCAACATGCCGGTTCAAGGCTCCGCCGCCGACATCATGAAACTGGCCATGCTGCACATGGACCGGGAGCTGCGCCGGCAGAATCTGAACACCGCCATGATCCTGCAGGTGCATGATGAACTGGTGTTTGAGGTGCCGGATGACGAGCTGGATGTCGTCACCTCGCTCGTGCGGGACGCGATGAGTCAAGCCTACGATCTGGCCGTACCGCTGAAGGTGGACGTGGAAACGGGCCCCAATTGGCGAGACATGGAGACTCTACAATGACACTACGACATCGAATCGCTGACCTGATTACGAAAGGCACGCACCGGGCGCAGAAGAAGGGCGCTCTGCCCAAGTTCGACCTACCCGAGGTCGCAGTCGAGTTGCCCAGACAACCGGATTGGGGCGACTACGCCTGGCCCGGCGCCCTCCCGCTGGCGCGCGTGGCCCGCATGGCACCGGTCAAGATCGCCGAAGCGATTCTCGCCCATCTGCCGGAAAACGACTTCATCGCCCGTACGGAGATCGCCCATCCGGGCTTCCTCAACTTCACGCTGGACGACGGTTGGGTGACCCAGCAAGTACAGACGATCCTGACTGCCGGTGACCGGTTCGGCAACGTGGACATCGGTCGGGGCCGCCGGGTGCAGGTGGAGTTCGTCAGCGCGAACCCGACCGGCCCGCTGACTATGGGTTCCGGGCGCAACGCGGTGTTGGGGGACGGACTGGCCAGCGTGCTGGACGCCGCCGGCTACGCGGTACACCGCGAGTATTACATCAATGATGCCGGCACACAGATGCGACTCTTTGGCGAAACGCTCTTCGCGCGCTATGCCCAGGCTCTGGGTCGGGATGAGCCGCTGCCCGAAGACGGCTATCGGGGACAGTACATGAATCAATTGGGCCGTGAGGTCGCCGGCTCCGCAGGCGACCGCTTCCTGGAAATGCCGAGAGGCCAGGCGATCACCGCCCTGACGGACATCGGGCTGGAGCGTATGGTAGCCAGCATCCGCGAGGATTTATCGCTCATCGGGATCGGGTTCGACAACTGGTTCTCCGAGAGTAGCATCTACGCCGGCGAGTTGTTCGGGCAAGTGATGACGTTGCTGCGGGGAAAAGGCCACCTGGAGGAGATCGATGGCGCTGTGTGGTTCACGGCCCAGGCGCTGGGGGGCGACAAGAACGAAGTGGTGATCCGCTCCGACGGCTCACCGGGCTACTTCGCTTCGGACATCGCCTACCACTACGACAAGTTCATCCGCCGCGGCTTCGACTGGGTGATCGACGTGTGGGGCGCCGACCACCAAGGTCACGTGCCGCGCATGAAGATGATGATGAACGCCCTGGGGCTAGATCCCGAACAGCTCACGCTGATCATCTACCAGTTGGTGACGCTGCGACGCGGGGGAGAGATCGTGCGCCTCTCCAAACGCACCGGCGACATCATCACCCTGCGCGAAGTGGTCGAAGAGATCGGCGCGGATGCGCTGCGTTTCTTCCTGCTGGCCCGCTCCGCCAACAGTCAGATGGACCTTGATCTGGACCTGGCGAAGGAGCAGTCCGACGATAACCCGGTCTACTACGTGCAGTACGCGCACGCACGGATAGCCAGCATCCTGCGCTACGCCTCCGAGCAGGCCGGTCTCGGCGGGGTGAGTGTGACCTCGATTGCCGAATCGCCAGGAGATGTGAGCTTGTTGACCCATCCGGCCGAACAGGCGCTCCTGCGGCAGATGATCCGGTTGCCGGAGGTTGTGGAGCACGCGGCGGTGAACCTGTCCCCGCACCACCTGACCTATTACGCGCAGGAACTGGCCCGCTCGTTCCATTCCTTTTACAAACAATGCCGCGTCGTCTCCTCGGAGCCGGAGGCGCAACCGTTGAACTTCGCTCGACTCAAGCTCGTTGCAGCGGCTAAGACCGTCCTGGCCCGCACCCTGCACCTCATGGGCATGACCACTCCGGAGAGGATGTGAGGAAGTGACGGTGCGAGGATTCCCGGCTGCTGCGCACGAACCCGGAGGGGGGCTCCGCTGCTCAGCGACGGGCGACCACGGACGATGGACGACCGGGGAGTAATGCGTCATGGCGCAATGCGTGTTGCGTGGTCCGTTTCACGCTCGACGCTCCACGCTATCCGCTGATTTTCATCCTTGGTGGTGCCCGTAGGGGCATGGGCGCTCCCTAGAACATGACCTCCAGCAGGGCCGGCGCGATGTCAGTCAAGTCGCGGATGCTGTCGGCCAGAGTGCGATGACGGGCGCCGACGATTATGGTTGGCACCGGGTTGTACGTGTGAGTCTTGCGGCTCAGGTCCTCAACGTTGCCGTGGTCGCTGGTGATCAACAGCAAGTCACGTTCGTGGTTCCAGCCCTGTAGAACACCACCCAGGAATTGATCGAACGACTCCAGCGTTTGCACAGCAGCGTTCATGTCCCGGTCATGGCCGATGAAGTCGGTCGGCCAGAGGTCGTAGAGCGTAAACGTATGTCGGCGCGCCAGATCGGCCATCCGGGCGCCGGCCTCGCCCGCCGAAATGGCGGGGGTGTCGGCATACCCCAGGCGGTCGCGCCACGCCTCACCGGTGAAGTCCACGGAGAAGGCCCACCCTTCCCGCAGCGCCTCGTAACCGAGCAATTCGAGACCGCTGGCCTGGGCCGCGAACGGGATCGCCGACATGCGACGCCGGCGCGTGCCCAGCGCTTCAAAGTACTGACGTGGATAGGCGTTCGCAAAATACGGGCGACCCCCTCGCTCGGAGACGACTTGGAACATGCTATGCGTGCTGAGCAGGTCACGCAGCGATTCGCCCGGCCAAGGGCCGGTGTGACGGCCCAACTGTCGCACAACGTTGACGCCGGTGAGCAACGCGGTCTGTCCCGTGGCGCTTTGGGGAAGGCCATCCACTCCCAGGGTTGCATCAGTCGGCACCAGCGTGGCTTGCGCGGCCTGCACGAGACCATGTTTCCGAAAGACGCTCCGCCTCCCTAACAAAGCATCAAGGTTGGGCAAGGCCGCGGCAGAGAAAGGATTGACCGCCGGGTCATCCTCACCCAAACCAACGCCATCCAAGAAGAGTAGCAGAACGGACATCTTGCTCACCGGTGACTGCTCTGAAAATAGCTGACCTCTCCCCCCTCCGGCTCCCCCCACTGGGGGAGTGAACGTCGGCCGCTTCCCCCCTTCGGGGGGGACCGAGGGGGGGAGAAACATGGCTCCATTTTCCGCCGCGCCTCCTGTATGGCAGGCGCACCCGTATGCGCTCCACCGGCGCTCCTGGGACCTGGTATAAGAATAGTGGCCGTGTCCATGTGAGGCAGGTTTTCAGCCTGACCGCGGCCCCGACAGCTATTCTACCAGAGTTCTGGACGCGAGGCAAGAACGGTTTGGGGGGCCAGAGTTGGTCGGCTCCGGTCGCTGAAACTGCCTGTTGGGGTTCCTGTCGCGTCCTGCAGCTACGACGGCGTGGAAGAGGGAGTCTCCCGCTTGGTGGACAGCCAATTTTGGAGTGAGGGAAGGATCTGGTCGATTTGATGGTCCGGGGCGTGGGCGGCTTCCAGGTTGCCGTCGCGGACTTCGTCGCATAACTCCTGACGCAGGATCAAGACATCCTGCGGTGCGCGGATGCCAAGCTTGACGCGGTCACCCTCGATGCCCAACACGGTGACCACAATGTTTCGCTGGATACGAATACTCTCTTCCGCTTTACGCGATAGGATCAGCATCCTCGTGTCATCCCTCCGGAAGCGCTTGTCGTTTACGCCCCTTTGCCGTTGGCCGAATCCATCACGGGAAAGCGTGCCGAGTACCCCGACTGGGGCAGAATCACCTGGACGCCGATTTGTCGCTTCACGTTGATCACCAAGGGGCCGAGCAGATTCGCCGTTACCGAGAGTTCCGGCTTCAACTTCACGACGAGTACGCACAGAACCAGAGCGTCACCCGGCTTCGTAAGTCCGATCGTGTTGACGTCCGCTTCGGTCATCTCGAAGGAGTAATCGGGCAGCAGCAAGTACGGATCGGTGACCACAAATGAGACTCGCTGGTCGTCCAACGATTGGAGGAGTCTGAAGGAGCCCGATTCCTCGGTGTCCTGCAAGACAAAGCGTTTCCATCCCTCGCAACCGATCAACCCCTCCGGAAAGGTGATGACCGCTTCTTCGGGAATTTCGGCCACCTCGTCCGGAGGCGGTGTGGCAAAGGGATGGGACTCAATCATACCTTCTGCAAGCGGCATCCGTTGTACATTCATCGTATCGTCACCCCGCATCTATCCAGCTTCTTACGTGAGGAAGTCCAGCAGGGAGGGTTGGAGCACGCGGCCATTGACCTGGAGCGCCGTGCGATAGGCCATCTCCTGTTGGGCTAGATTCATGATCGTTTCCGCCATGTCTGCGTCTTCTGCTTTCGAGAGCAAGGTCTCGAGACCGATCTGGACCTGTTCCAGCCGGTTGCTGGTATCTTGCAGCCGATCCAATTTGGCACCGATGGAAGCGCGAGAGGCCAGCACCCCGTCCGCGGCACTTTCCAGCTCGGTCAGGCGGTTCGCCACCCGCTGCCCGGCCCCAGGCGACGTGTCTCGCAGCTCGGTGACCAGGTCGGACAGAGCCTGGAACGCCGCAGGGAAGGGACCTCCATTGGTGACGTTGACCGTCATCTTGTAGTCGGGAGCCACCTGGCGCTTGATTTCTCCATTGTCCCCCTGATAAGTTGCTGCTGGTGGCGGCCCGGCGCTCAAGACGAAGGGCGGCTGATCGGTCTGGAAGCCGGCGAAGATGTACTGTCCCCGATGCCGTGTATTCGCCAGTTGCAGCACCTGCTGGAGCAGTTCATCGATGTTCTGGGCCAGACCTTCGCGCTCGCTGTCGGAGATGGTGTCGTTGGCTCCCTGCTCGGCAATGGTGTAAGCGTGGGTCACCAGGTCTGACAATTGACCCAGAGCGGCGTCGGTCGCTTCCATCCAGTTCTCGCTCAGATCGATGCTGCGCAGATTCCCCTTGCTTAGGGCCAACGCCGACCGGAAGCTGAGCGCCTGCTCGGTGGCATACGGATCATCGCTGATCCGCTGTAGCTTCTTGCCAGAAGCTGCCTCGGTCTGCAAGCGCTTCAATTGCTCCAAGTTCTTGTTGAGCAGACTGGATGCATCAGAAAGCATCATCTTCGTTGTCACGCGCATGGCGTCCTACCCCCTGTTTCGCGTCCTTGCGGCCAAACGTTTACCTTGCGAGCTCACGACTCGCTGCCTGTGCTCGTCCAACCACACTCCCCCCACGGATGTCGGATCACCGACCCACCACCCCAAGCGTGTTCACGATCTGGTTCAGCATCTCGTCCATCACGTTCATGGCCCGAGCCGCGGCCTGGAACCCGCGTTGATAGCGGATCAGGTTCACGGCTTCCTCGTCAAGAGAAACCCCAGCAAACGACTCCTTGCTCGTTTTGAGGTGGTCTACCAGCAATGTCCGGTTGTGCGCCATGGTCTCGGCGTGTTGCGTGTCCAGGCCCAGCGACGTGATCAGGCTACGGAACGAATCACCGGCCGTGGCCTGCCCGTTGACGATGGTCTGGCCCTGGAGATTCGCAATCGCCAGCGCCTGGTTCCCATCGCCCGGTGAAGACGGGTTGGTGGCAGCACCCACCAAAGCCGGGTCGTCGAAAGCCACAGTGATGTCCCGAGCCCCCGATCCCTGCAGGAAGTCGAGTCCGGTCGTTATCCCATCGAGGGCATAGCCGGTCTGGTGCAGCCCGTTGACTGCTGTGATCAAGGATTGGGCCAACGCGTCCAGCCGGCCCTGCAAGTCGGTTATGGTGTTGTCACGAATGTTGATGACGCCGTACAGTTCACCGTCGGATACCGTCACGTCCGAGCCGTCATCAGCCCACGTGAGCTTGCGCAAATTGCCGTTGCCTGGGTCGGGAGTGGCCTGCACGGCAACGACAGCGTCACCCATGACGAGTGTATGTCCGCCGATGGCCACGGTCGTTGCGCCATCCCCGCCGATGCCGTATTGGATGTCCACGATTTCGGCCAAGCGGTCCAGAATCAGGTCCCGTTGATCCAGGAGATCGTTGGGTTGGTCGCCGACGGCCTGCACCCTAACGACAAGAACGTTCAGCCGGGCCAGTTCGTTCGCCAAGCTGTTGACTTCCTGAACATAGTCGTCGAGTCGGCGATCGGTGTCCCTCTGCTGGCCGGTCAACTGGCTGTCGAAGGCGTTGAAGATGGCCGTCATGTTCTTGGTGCCCTGAACCAGCGTCTCCCGTGCGGCCATGCTCTCCGGGTTGCTGGCCAGGTCCTGCCAGGAGGTCCAGAAACGGTCGAGGGCAGCGGCCAGACCGGTTTCCGACGGCTCGGTGAACATCGTCGAGACTTGCTGAAGGGCATCCCGCTCGATCTGCCAACGCCCTAACGTCTGGCTCTCACTCCGGATGCGCTGGTCGAAGAAGCTGGACGTCTGGCGGCGGATCTGTTTGACCTGTACGCCGGTGCCCATTTGCCCAGGCATGTTGTTGCGGTTCAGGCCAGGCTCCGTCCAGGGCTCGCCGGCGACCAGCAGTGCTTCCTGACGCGAGTAGCCAGGCGTGTTGACATTGGCCACGTTGTGGCTGATGACCTCCATCGCCTGCTGGTTGGCCAGTACGGCGCGCAGGGCGATGTTAATGCTGCCAAAGGTTGAAGGCATCTCTACTCCCTGCGATCAGACCTGGCAATCTACCAGCGCATAGGACAGGTCATCCCTCGAATCGGGCAACCCATCGTGGGCATAGCCGTGACTGGACGCTGCCATGTCCAACAAGAAACGTAGGGTGACCTGCACCTGCTCCAGAGAAGATTCCAACAGAAGGCGATTACCCTCCTTAATCTCCATGAGGCGTCGTACGAGGCTCGCCATCTCGGCGCGCGCAGAGGCCAGATGGGCAGCGCGCTCGCGAGGCTCCCGTTTCAGCCAAGCGTCCCACGAGAACTCACCGGAAGCGAGCGGCTCCGGCTCTCTCCGCTGCGCCACCAATGTCTCGCGGCGGCTTTCCAGAAGGTCCATTTGCTCAACTAGGTCTTCTTTCTGCCTGCTGATGGTCAACAACTGGCCCACGTCATTCGAGAGCAACGCGGCCCGTTCGGCCATCGAAACGTCAACCAACTCCCGTAAGGTGGAAACTTCCTGGTCGAGCAGCCACCCTAGCTCGTCGCCTTTGGCGATCCAGGGACGCTGGTCTTTCCAGGGGGAGACACTCTGATTTTCAACGTGAGGCTGCATTTTCCCGCCTTGCTATCAATCTCCCAGCAAGGCCAAAAGCCGTTCGATCAGTTTCTCTTGTGGAACCTGGTAAGTGCCGGCCTGTATCTGATCGCGCAGGGCCTGGACCACCTCTTCGCGAACCTCCGGGACCTGGCCCATGGCTTCTTGAGCCACGGCCAGCTCTCGAGCCCGGTCCGAAATGGTCAACTGATCGTGCTGTGGCCTGGTAGCTGAAACGGGCGCAGCCTTCTCTGGCTGCGCCTCGTGTGGGCCAACTCGCTGGGAATAGGCTCTGGCAACCTCACGGGCGCTGATTTCGGTGATTTCTTTGACCATGTCTTTACCTCATCGAACGCGTCAATGTCCCCTCGTCACAATGTATTATCGGCAGACTGTGCAAAGTCTTTAGCCCGACATGGAACGAAATCTACGGACGGAGGTCGTTGGCCAGAGCCAGCATCTGATCCACAGTTTGTACAGCGCGCAGCGCCAAGCTGTACGCGCGCTGGGCTACAATCATTTCTGTCATCTCTTCACTCAGGTCTACATTGGACTCTTCGCGGGCCTGGGAGACGATCTCACCCAGCCCTTTTTGGCTCGCCTGCCCCTCCTGTGCCGCCCCAGAAGCGTCGGTGGCCAGGAAGAGGTTGTTTCCCATCGCTTCCAGCCCTTCAGGGTTGGCGAACTGGGTCAACGAGACCGTGCCGATCTCCTCGGTCTCTGTGCTGCCGGTGCGCTGGATCATAACCGTCCCATCTGGGTTGACGTGGGCCGTCTCGGTGTCTTCCGGGATAGTGATCGGCGTAGTAAGGGGATAGCCCTGGTTGGTGACTAACTGCCCCTCGGCGTTCAGCTGGAAAGAGCCGTCCCGCGTGTAACCGGTGCTGCCATCAGGCAACGTGACGGCAAAGAAGCCCTCGCCGGCGATAGCCAGATCCCACGGATTCTCCGAAGCGTGGAGCGCGCCCTGGCTGAACATCCGCTGGCTGCCGGCGGGGATAACGCCGCCCAACCCAGCCAGCTCACCCGGTGTGACGCCACCAGTCTGGGCTTGGGCGCTCAACACCTCCTGGAAATTCACGCGCGAGCGTTTGAAGCCGGGTGTATTGATGTTGGCAATGTTGTTGGTCAGCATCTCCATGTGAAATTGTTGCGCCAACATCCCAGAGGCGGCTATCTGCATCAGTGCACTCAAAGAATCGGTCATTCACACCTCCTGAACTGTTCTTCCGTTACACCCTACCCACCTCTGTTACCGCTTTCTCCAACACCTGGTTCTGGGCCTGTACCATGCGCTGGCTGGCCTCGTAGGCCCGGGCAACGCTCATCATCTCCAACATGGCCAATGTAGGGTCAACGTTTGACTCTTCCACATAGCCTTGCAAAACCCTGGCCTGAGACGGGGTGCTCGTCAGCGTGTCAGGGGCGGAGAACAGATTCTCCCCTTCCCGGATCAAGTTGTCGGGCTGGTCGAAGGTGACGGTGTCGAGGACGTCAATCACGGTATCGGCCACGGTGACCGTTCCATCTTCCGCCACAACCATATCGCCGTCAGGCAGTGCCAACGGGCCGTTGAGGCCGAGGACCGGGTAGCCGTCCACGCTGACGAGCTGGCCGGCAGCATCGCGGTGGAAGCTGCCGTCGCGTGTGTAGCGCACGCCGTCGGGGGTTTGCACCTGAAAGAAGCCTTCCCCGGTCAGCGCCAGGTCCATGAGATGGTCGGTCTGTTTGAGCGATCCGGTGGACCAGTCCGTCACCATCTCGTCCAGCATGACGCCGGTGCCCACAGACCCGACGGTAGGGCCATTCGGCTGGGCGGCGGAGTTCCCACCCGATAGCCGGGCTACCAACATGGACTGAAAATCGCTGGCCGTAGCCATGCGCTGTTTGTAGCCCGGCGTTGTCAGGTTGCTCAGGTTATGATTGACCGCTTCCATCCGCAGCATGTCGGTCACCATGCCGGAAACGGCAGCATAGATTCCCCGGATCATGCGACCCTCCTTCTCCCATACCAGACGATGCCCAGTGCCGCGACGATCGCGCCCAGCCCGATCAGCCACCCGTTGGTGCGCGTGCCGGACGCACCACCGGTCACCGGCAGGACCTGCGGTGGCGGGGGCATGGGCGTCACTGTGGGGCCGGCGGCGACTTCTCCCCCCGGTGTTTCGCCAGTGCCGGTCCCGGTGGGCGGGGTGGCGGTCACAACCAGCAGCGCCGAGTCGGGGAAGATCGCCCCGATGGCCCAGGTGCCGGAGCTGGCCGGATCGGAGTCTGGTTCAGGTTCGACGCTGATCAACAGGTAACGATAGTCGCGGGCCGGCAAGTCTTCGCGCAAGGCGTCGTATTTCGCCTGGCCCAACATGTCGCTGTTGAAGCGCCCCATACTGACCATTTGCTGCATACCTTCCGTCACCAGCCAGGCCTCGTACTGACCCGTTGCCAGGTGCTCCAGTTCCTCCGCTTCCAGCTTCAGTTCGCCCAAACTCACACTCACAATGGCCGTACCGGATGCCGTGCGCGCACTCGTCCAGTTCGTGATTCCTGGTAGCCAACTCAAGTACAGCGACACCGGCGCGCCGTTTCCCCTGGCCACCGGAACCACGGCCGGAAAGGCCAGCAGTGTGACCAGCATGATGGTGACTAGCACTCGTTTCTTCACAACACTTGCCTCCCAATCCGGCGAAATGCGTAGCTGTCCGTACGGCGTAGGGTCGTGGCCGGAAGCCGTGCCGGCTCGACCGTTATGAATTCGCGCCGTGCGAACTTGGTCCTGCTACACATGATACACCAGATTGTCGAACTCGTCCAATCCTCAATTTCCCTGGCCCCGCTGCCAGAGATTCAGGATCAGCTGGACCTCCTCGCAGCCCAGGTGTGTGTGCTGGGCGATCTCCAAAGGGCTCCAGCCCTGCTCCGCCAGGTGCAGTACCATTTCGTATTTCTGGGGGAGGATGCCGCCCCACTTGGTTGGGTGGGACGGGGATACCGCGTTCTCCTTATCGGCCGGCACAGCGGTCGGAACCGGTGCCGTCAGCTCACGCCAACCGGCGAAGACATCCTCGGCCGGCTCGGAGCTACTTCCTCGCAACCACAATCCGGTGCTGGCCGGTTGCGCTCCTGCCAGGTGCTGAGACTCCTCGTCCAGATCATCTTCGAACTGCAAAGGAACCTGGCTCAACACTTCCATCAAAGCTGATAGTTCATCAACCAGATCAGAAACGCCTTCCCAGGCGATGCGCTCGTGTCGTATCTCTTGAAGGACCTGACGTACACGCAAAAAGATAAACAAACTGAGCAGGAACAGGGCAGCCTCAGCCAGCAGCAGAAGCGTACTGGACATTGGTTGTTCCTCCCGAAGAGGCCAGGTGGGGCGCCATCTCAGACGGCACGGCTCGCGCGGATTCCACCGGCTTTTTCATATAGCCACGCAGGGTCAGCATGACCTTGGCGTGGATTTGGCAAACCCGGGATTCAGAGATGTCGAGCACCTTGCCCACTTCTTTCATGGTAAGATCTTCCAAATAGTACAATGAGATTAGGAGCTGCTCCCTCTCGGAGAGCTTGCCGAGAGCTTCTGCCAAGCGGTCGCGTAGCTCTTTCTTATCCAACTGCTCGGCGGGGAGCAGGCCATTCGCGTCGCCGAGCACTTCTTCGGCATGCAGGGCGCCCCCGGCATCGTGCGCATAGTTCAGGGGAGCGTCAAGCGGCACGATCTTGACACTGGCTGCGGCCAGCGTTTTTCGGAGCCGGCGTACAGACACGCCGAGTGCCGCCGCGGTCTCGTTTTCGGTGGGTGAGCGGCCCAGGTCTCTCGTCAGTTGGAACAGGGTCTTTTCGATCTGGTTGGCCCGATCACGCACAGAGCGGGGCACCAGGTCCATGGCGCGAAGGATGTCCAGAATGTGTCCCCGAATGCGGATCGATGCGTATGTCTTGAACAATACACCCCGACTGCGATCGAACTTGTCCACAGCCTGAATCAGCCCCATGACGCCGTGACTGATCAGGTCATCGTATTCCAGGCTTGGCGGTACATAGATCGCCAGCCGACCCACAACGTAGCGCACCAAAGGGAGATATCGCACGATCAGGTCTTGCCGAGCTTCCAGATCGTGCTCATCCAAGTAAAGATGCCAGAGTTGTTCCTCTTGATCCATGGTCAGTAGTCAGTGGCTGGTAGTCATCAGCGACCAGGAGTCAGGCAGTCGCAGAGCGATGCAATTTGCCTGACACTTGGCACTTGACACGCAGCACGCAACACGTCTCACTCCTCCGTCTCTGCTGCGGGGACATCCGGTTCTAGTTCATCCTCGTCAGGACCAACGGAAACATCAACTCTCGTTCCCAACTGGCCTTCATCTCGCGGCTGCTCCATCTCCTCCTGGACCGGTGCGCGCATCGTAAACAGGGCCACCCAGCCGAGGAGCGAGAAGAACAGGAACGCTGTGGCTGCTCGCACGATGGCCGACAATGGTGAGACGCCCGCCAAGACAGCGAGCGCTGCCAGCGAAATCGAAACTGAAGCGATAAAATATAGACTGGCGGTAGGAACGGATCGAGCAGTCATCGGTTATCCTCCCTATGGCGAAGCTATCGCTTGGTTGTCTAAGGGAACTCCAAGAAAATAGTTCTCCCAAACAGATTCTCGATGCAGCCCACCAATACTTCGAAAAAGCAATCTACAAGGGAGTTCCTTGGGCTTTTCCACCTTGTTTGAAGACATTTCGCGAATTCTAACAGGCTTCGTGATATCTTTCTGGCAGGTTTATTTCTCTGGAAAAGCCTAATCTAAACGCGGCCCTTGCGAATCATCTCGGACTGTCTCCGCAGAACGAACTTTATGATCGCTTCTTGCTCTCTGTACCCCAGCCGCTGAAAGGCGACTCCCACGCTGTGCTGTGGGCGGAACGGGCCTTGTTCGGACTCCAGCCGAACAATTCTTCCGTCGGTCTCTACCTGGGCGCCTTCCTTACCGGACTCCACCCTTCCACCACTCAACAAGAAGCGGGTCTTGATCCGGCTGTCCTGCGGCGGAGCCTCGCTGCAGAGGAAGCGGATTCCGCCAGCACTGATGTCGAGAATCCTAACACGCACTGGCTTCCAGTTAGCATCGTTAGGCCCAATGACCAGGAAATCATCCGGCCGGATGTCCACTGCCACACGCACAAAACGCCGTCGCTCCAGGCGATCGGCGCGCCTTGGTTGCGCCACCCAGAGTATTGGCAGTGGCTCGTTCACCATCTCCGAAACGTGGGTATGAAAGAAATAATACAACCCCCGAACGGTGATGTAGACCGTGACCGGCTGCCCGGAGGCAAACGGCACATACCGGCCACGTTCGATCGGTGTGGCCAAGCCGATGTCACCATAACGCAGATCTTCGATCCGCGACGCATAGTTGTGAACCGAGCCGGCGGCTTCGGTCTCGATTTCGGCAAGTTGGTTGATCTTCCAGGGTGATGTCGGTGGACTCATGATTCCCTCGGTTTGCTGAGTCGCCTGCTAAAACGCTGGCAGCTACAAATCCTCCTTCAATCGGTCATTCCGCAGTTCAATGCCAAACGCGGTGGCAACGGCGATCAATGCTGATCGATAGCCCTGTCCGTAAGCACGCACCAAGTCTGAGTTCTCCGTCATCTGCTCGAACATGGTTAGAGATGAGGAACCTGCTTCGTGTGCTGCCTTGACAGCATTTGCGATGTCTTCTTTGAACCAAATGTCCAATGCCATGAATGCTCTCCTCAGTTCATCATGCTGCCAGTACTTTGGGCCAAGATCGCCCGGCCAGTCGCTGGAAGAAGTTCCGTAGTGTTGAAGGTGTTCCTGTCGCGGCTGGGGGATGGGCTCCTAGTTGCTGACCAAGCCGGCGAAGGTGGGCTGCGTAGGGGCTGTGTGGATAGGCCAGGAGCACCGGCTTCTGCTGCCGTACGGCGTGAGCCAGGTGCTTATCATCGGGCAGCGAGCCCAAAACGTTGACATCCACCTTCAGAAACTGATGGATTACGCCCGCCAACTTGCGGGCGGTGATTTCCGCCTCGCCCTGGTTGCGCGCCCAGTTCACGACCAGGTTCAATCTGGCGGAGGTGGACGTGTGGCCCAGCACTTTGACCAGCGCGTAGGCATCGGTGATGGCCGTGGGCTCCGGGGTCACTACGATGATGATTTCTTGTGCGGCCTGAAGGAACCGCAGCACATTGGCCCCGATGCCAGCACCGGTGTCCAGGATCAGCACGTCTGGTTGATCGTCCAAAATGGCCATCTGGTGCAACAGGCGATCCTGCGCGGGCAGCGGCAGGTTGGCCACATCGGCCAGGCCCGAAGCTCCCGGAATGATCCGCAGCCCCCAAGGCCCGGTGACAATGATCTCGTCCAGGCGTTTCTCACCCGATAGAACATGCCCCAGTGTGTAGCGAGGCTGCAACCCCATGACCACGTCTACATTGGCCAACCCCATGTCTGCATCCAGGAGCCACACCCGTTTGCCCCCCTCAGCCATCGCCAGGCCCAGATTCACCGCCAGATTCGTCTTCCCCACACCTCCTTTTCCGCTGGCCACGGCCAACACCTGCGTGTGTTGGCTGGCCGTGACCGGAGCCGGCCGGTGGTCGGTTGGTTGCGTCAAAGCCCGCAACCGACTTGCCTGATCCTCGGGCACAAAACTTTGCACATTCATTCGTTTCTCGTCCTCATCTTAATCTATGCGCAAGCCCTCCAACAGGGCTGCCCTCGTTTCAGGACCCAGCGAGCAATCTCGTCTGGGCGAGCGATCTCGATGTCATCCGGTACTTGCTGGCCAGTCGTCAGGTATGTCAGAGGCAAACCCACCTGGTGGGCCACATTGAACAGCGGCCCTACGGCTTCCGTTTCGTCCAGCTTGGTGAACAGAAGCCCGTCCAGCGGCATCTGCGCGAACCGACTGACCGCCTGGTCGAGGTCAAGGCCCTTGGTGCAAGCGCTCAGGGCCAGGTGGACCTCTTTATCCGGCACAGCCTCCAGGAATGATCGCAGCAGGTCGAGTCCAGCCGCATTGTAAGGACTGCGGCCAGGCGTGTCTACCAGGGCAATGCCGTCCTCCTGTTGCCGTTTCACCAGGGCGGCCAGGTCGTCCGGCGTGTAGGCCACATGCACGGGGACCCCCAGTATTTCACCGTACGTTTCGATCTGCTGGACGGCAGCGACACGATACGTGTCGGCGGCCACCAGCGTAACCGTGGCTCCCTGGCGCAGGGCATAGTCGGCAGCTAGCTTGGCCAGCGTGGTCGTCTTTCCGACACCGGTCGGCCCCACGACGAAGACAGCGCGGGGACGGGTACGCCGCGACCTGTTCGGGTCTTTCACCGGGAGCAAGCGACTTAGCTGCCATTCCAACTGGGATTGCACCGCCTTGCGATCGGCCAGGGCCTGGGGGCTTAACGTCTCAGCCACGTCCAGAATCACTTGGGTAGCCACCTCTGGCCGCAGGTGTTGCTCCAGGAGCGCCTGGTGCATCTCCTGCAAGAGCGGGGGCAGTTGCAAGACCGGCCCGATTGCCGTCCGCCGGGAAAGGGCGGTCACGGCAGTGCGGAGTTCTCGCATCTCCTGACGCAGGGCACCGAAATCGTCCACCGGCGCAGCAGGCCTGGCGCCATCCCTTTCCGGGGCAGCTTTTGGCATTGCCTTACGCGCCGGCCGTTTCCCGTTGCTCTTGTGCTCAGGATCCTTGGTCGAGGCTACGCCCGGTTCCGCACCATCCACCGCGGCCAGAATCTCCCAAACGGGCGCGCGAAAACGTCCCATTAGGCCGCTACGCTTGACCTGTTTAGAGTTGAGTATGACGGCGTCCGATCCCAGGTCTGCGCGGATGTGCGGCAGTGCTTTCGACATGTCCTCTACGACGTACCGTTTGACTCTCATAATTCCTCATCCTTGGCACTCGGTTCCTTTAAGTCTACGACACCCCCAGTGATAACTTCCACGTCTGGAGAGACTTCGTTGTACGAGAGGATGGCCAGGTTCGGCAAGGCCCGTTCGGTCAGCCGGCGCAGCGTCAGCCGGACCGTGGCCGAGCAGAGTAGCGTCGGATGGTGCCCGTCACGAGCCAGCACTTCCATCGCTTTCCCGATTCGCTGTAGCAGGATCTGTACTTCAGCCGGGCCGATCTGGGGAAGGCCACCCACTTCGGTAGTGGCCAATCCCTCCTGCAGCAAGTGGTCGGTCTGCGGACTAAGGGTGAGCACGTGCAGGCTGCCATCTGCCGACTTGTATTGGTTCGTCAGCGTTCGGCTGAGCGCCTGGCGGACCCGCTCGCTCAGAAAGTCGGCGTCTCTGGTGTCCCGCGAGAAACTGGCGATGGTCTCCAAGATCGTGACCAGGTCGCGGATCGGCACCCTCTCGACCAGCAGGTTCCGTAAGACAGCCTGGATATCACTGACGCTGACCAGATCTGGGACCAGCCCTTCGAGCACAGCCGGGTAGTGGGGCCGCAGGTTGTCCAAAAGCTCTTTCACGTCTTGCCGGCTCAGGATTTCTGGTGCGTGTTTCTTAACCGCCTCCGTCAGGTGGGTCGCCAGCACGGAGAGGGGGTCTACGACCGTGTACCCGAGCATTTCGGCGCGATCCGATTGGCTGGGGCTAATCCACTTGGCCGGAAGGCCAAAGGCCGGTTCCTGTGTGGAGACGCCTTCGACATCCTGATCGGTTCTCGACGACGGCATGGCCAGGAGGTGATTCATCATCAGATCGCCTTGGGCGATTGGCTCGCCGCGCATCTTGATGACATAGGTGTTCGGTGACAACCGCAGATTGTCGCGGATGCGTATCTTGGGTAACACGACACCCATGTCCAAGGCCACTTGCCGGCGGATCGTCGTGACGCGATCCAATAAGTTGCCGCCCTGCTGCACGTCAACCAACGGCACCAGGGAGTAGCCGATTTCCAACTCCAGCGGGTCCACCTGCAGCAGGCTGGCCACATCTTCTGGGGCGCGCAGGGCTTCCTGTTCCGCGGGCGCTTCTTCGTCGAGGGCTGCCTGTTCGTGCCGAGAGTACCAGATGGCTGCCGCGAGGGCCGTACCCATAACGAAGAAAGGTATCTTTGGCAAGCCGGGAACCAGCGCAAACATGAATAGCAAGCCGGACACAACACCGAGGGCGCGGCGATTGCTACCCAGTTGCACAAAGACATCCTGGCCCATATCGGCGTCGCTGGTCGTTCGCGTGACGATGATGCCGGTGGCCGTGGAAATCAGGAGGGCGGGTACCTGTGCGACCAGGCCCTCACCCACAGTGAGCAGCGTATAGGTCTGGAGGGCCTGGGATAGAGGCATACCCAGTTGCCACATCCCGATTGCAAAGCCACCGAAGATGTTGACCAACACGATGACGATGGCGGCGATGGCATCTCCCTTGACGAACTTGCTGGCCCCGTCCATGGCTCCGTAGAAGTCCGCCTCGATTTCGACGTTACGGCGGCGCTGGCGGGCCTCATCTTCGGTCAGCAGTCCGGCGTTCAGGTCTGCGTCGATGCTCATCTGCTTGCCGGGCATCGCGTCGAGGGTGAAGCGGGCGGCCACCTCGGCCACGCGCCCCGCACCGTTGGTGATGACGACGAACTGGATGATCATCAGGATGATGAAGACCACGATGCCGACCACGTAGTTGCCGCCGACGACGAACTGGCCGAAGGCCCGGATCACCTTGCCACCGTCGGCGGTCAGCAAGATCAACCGGGTGGCAGAGACTTCCAGCGCCAGGCGGTAGAGGGTGACGATCAGCAGGAGGGACGGGAATACCGAGAAGTCGAGCGGCTCGTTGGTGTACAGGGAAACCAACAGGATCGTCACGGCGACAGCGATATTGGTGGCCAGGAGCAGGTCGAGCAACCAGACCGGCATGGGGATGATCATCAGGCTGATGATCATGACCACAGCCACAGCGAGCACAATGTCGGTGTTGTGCCTCAGCCGCCGCCAACTCATCATCGGCAGAGCGGTGGTGTCAGCAGCCATTTAGCGTCTTCCCTTCAGCGAATAGACAAACGCCAGCACTTCGGCTACGGTCTGGTAGAGCGATACCGGAATCTCCTGTCCGATCTGGGCCAGACGGAAGAGCGATTGGGCCAGGGGCTTGTTTTCGAGCACGGGAACGCCATTCTCTCGAGCGAGGTTGCGGATGCGTTCGGCCACCAGACGCTGGCCTTTGGCCACCACTTTTGGCGCGTGCATGGCCTTGGCGTCATACTGGACGGCCACAGCGAAGTGCGTCGGGTTCGTGATCACGACGTCGGCTTTGGGCACTTCTTGCATCATGCGCTGCATGGCCATGTGCCGCTGTTGCGCGCGCAGGCGAGCCTTCATCTGGGGGCTGCCCTGCGTGCTGCGCATCTCCTCCATGACTTCCTGGCGACTCATGCGCAGATTCTGCTCCATCTCATATCGTTGGAACAGGTAGTCGGCCGCCGCCAGTACCAGGATGACGGCACCGGCCCGCATCCCAACGTTCAGCCCGATACGGGCCAGGGTGCCCAGGCCGGTGAGCAACGACATCTGGGAGAGCATGGCTACGGTCGCCTTCTCTCCCCAGACCGCCTGGAAGGAAATGGCACCGACGACGCCGATCTTGGCAAACGATTTGACCAGCTCTTCCAGTCCCCGCTTGGAGAATATGCGCTGGAAGCCGGACACCGGGTTGATGCGCTGCGGGTCCGGTTTCAACGGTTGCCACGAGAGGAAGAAGCCTACCTGAATGACGTTGGCCAAAACGCCGGCGAAGAGCAGCCCGAGGATCAGCGGCCCGGTGCTGCGTACGATCAACCAGGAGGCAGCCAACCCTCCTTGTGTCAAGGCGGTGATCGTCAAATCGGGCCGGTCCAACCCCCCCAGCGAGTCTCGCGTCAGCGTGCTCACGGCCACGAAGATGCGGGGGCCGGTGTGCTGCAACAGGAAAAACCCGAGCAGCAGGATCAGCGCCGTATTCACCTCGGGGCTTTTGGCGATCTGCCCTTTCTTGCGAGCCTCTTCTCGCCGTCGGGGAGTTGGGGCCTCTGTCCGTTCAGCCAACGATTTCCTCCGTCGTTAGACGCCTAATGAGTGAAGACCAGCACCAGGTTTTGCCCCATCTGAGAGAGCAACCGTCCCATCCAACTCATGGTGATCGGCATGGTGACGATCAACATGCCAATGCCCAGGCCCATCTTAAGCGGCAAACCGACAAAGAACACGTTCACCTGGGGCACTGTGCGCGCTATCAGGGCCAGCGCCACGTCCGCAAGCAGAATGGATCCGATCAGCGGGACGGATACACGCACAGCGGCCTCAAACGCGGTTGCCAACAAGGCCAGGATGCGACCATACAGCGTTGGATCGAGGTGGAGCGCACCGACAGGCACCACAGCAAACGTTCTGGCTATCCCCACGATCAGGCTGTGGTGGCCATTGACGGCAAAGAAGATCAGGGCGGCAAACCAGCCGTAAAGCTGGTCCAGCGAGGACTTCATGCCGGGCAGGAACGGGTCCACCAGATTTGCCGCTCGAAAGCCGATCTGCAGGCCCGCCAATCCGGCCGCAATCTGAATGGCGGCAAAAATCAACATGGCGGCTAGGCCGATCAGGATGCCGGTGAGCGCTTCCTGTGCGATCAGGAGGAAGAACGGGGCTGTTTTCTCGGGAACGCGGGCCAAAGCCCCAGGTTCCGCTGGCACCAGCATAAAGGCGATCAGGGCGCTTAATCCCAGCTTGGCCATCGGCGGGATATTCTGGGTGCTAAAGATGGGCACGACCACGAAGATCGTGGCCACGCGCACCAGTACGAGCAAGAAGTTCAGGCCATATTGGGGCGAAAGAACCATCGCCTCCTCCTTGGGTTGCAAGGCCAGTTGCCACACGACGTTACCTATGTGCGTACTATAGCACATCTCTGCCCAATGTTCAGTAAACTTGCCGTGAAACCGTCGTAAAGCTGGCGTAAAGAGAGGAGGCGGCATGGGGGCGGGTCTCGAATCCCGCCCGAGTGGTAAGCTGCAGAGATGGTCCCTGCCGGCGGCCGTCAGCGGACCATCAAAGGGAGAGCAGCGAACATGTTCGCCGTGAAGCGGAGGATGTTCTGGAGCATCCAGGGGCCCAGTACGACCACCACGGCGAAAATAGCCAGCAGCTTGGGGACAAAGGTGAGGGTCAGTTCACTGATCTGCGTGACGGCCTGGAACAGGCTGATGACGACGCCGACGACCAGGCCGACGAGCAGAATCGGCATAGCCAGTTCCATGGTCAAAATCAGCGTGTCCCGTGCAAAGGTGGCCAGCATGGCCTCGGTCATGTCAGTCTACCTCGGTAACAGATCATCGAAAGCTCATGACCAGCGATCTGGCGATCAGGTGCCAGCCATCTACCATGACAAAGAGCAACAGCTTGAACGGGAGGGAGATGAGCGAAGGGGGCAACATCATCATTCCCATGGACATCAACGTGCTGGCAATCACCATGTCTATGATCAGGAAGGGAACGAAGATCAGGAAGCCCATCTGGAATGCGGTCTTCAACTCGCTGATCACGAACGCCGGAATTAGCACATAGGTGGGCACATCAGCCGGCGTTCGGGGGCGCTCGATCTTGGCCAGGTTCACGAACAGGGCGATGTCCCTTTCGCGAGTCTGACGGAACATGAAGTCGCGTATTGGCGCGACGCCTTCTTGATAGGCTTCCTCCTGAGAGATTTCGCCCTCCATGTACGGTTGCAGAGCCTGGTTGTTGACACGGTTCCAGGTAGGCGTCATCACGAACAGGGTCAGGAAGAGGGCCAGTCCCACGATGACTTGCGATGGCGGTGTCTGCGGCACCCCCACGGCGGTGCGCACGAAGGAGAGCACAATTACTGTACGGGTGAAGGAGGTTACCATGACCAGGAGTGCCGGCGCCAAAGAGAGGACGGTCAGGCCGATGAGAATCTGCAAGGCCGTGGAGATGTCTTTTGGATTGCCAGACGGTTGAATGCCCAGATCGACCTTCGGCACGGCAAGTTGCGAATCGGGTGCGCAGCCGGCCAGTAGCCATATGACGGCCACGGCGGCGAGGAGGAACGCGCCGCGACGGATGCGCCGGCGCCTGGCGGAGTTGCGATCCGCATTCTCTTTCGGAGTGGTTCTGTGCTCGCTTGGGGGGAAGCTCCCAGGGATTGAGGCCTGGGCCGGTTTTCGATTAGCGTCAGAGCGCCGTTGGCTGCGCCCCCGGATTGACCGGCCGTACAGGCGACTCGCAACTCGCTCTAAACCTGGCCTTTGCTCAGTCGGGAATCGCATGAAAGCCCCTATCGTACAGCTTCGCTCACCACGTTTTGGCTTACCGTCGAGCAACGTGATCGCTCGACACCCGGGACGACTCTCCGCGCTGCTGCCGTTCGATCTGCTGCCGAATCAGACCTACGCGAGTCTCCATGTCGGAAAGCAAGCGATTGAAGTCGCGGTCATTTCCCGTTCGGGCATCCGCCTCGGGGGCCGTGCCCGGGGGCAGGGCAGCCAGCGAATCGGCTGGGCGAACAGCCTTGCCGGCCAATGTGGATTCCGTCTCCTCCGTCGCCGGCAGTGCCGTAATGAGGGCCATGTTATGGTCCGAGGTTCCAATCAGGAATGAGTGCCCCCGCACCTCGATCAGATGGAGTGCCCGTTTCGGGGCCAGGTAGGCGGTTTCCAAGACGCGAATGGCTTGGCCGTCTGTGAGCGCGGGCTGTGTCCACCGCCGAAACCGCTTGGCACCCCAAGCGGTAGCGTAGATGGTAGCCAGCACGATCCCCAGCTTGGCGAACAGGCCCACCGCCATGCCCCACCCGGTCTCTTCCTGGGCTCCCGGTTCTGTGTCCCATTGTGCCGCCGGATCGTATTCCGACAAGAAATAGCCCTCGTCGGACGCCGCCAGCGCGGGTTGCGCCTCCTGGGTCTCTCCCGCAGGTGGGGTCGTCGTTTCTGTGCGCGGCAGGAAGCTAGCGCTGAGTGCTCCTCTAAAGACGAAGGCTCCTAGCAAGACCAGCCCCGCGACCAGGGTCGCCAGGCGTACAGGGGAACGCAGGAGAACCGGTCTGACCAATTCTGCACCTCCTGACCGGTTTGTTCGCACGGCTTTCATCCCTTTCTCAGCGCAGCGAGTGCACGCGCCCCATGGGCGACTCGATATCGGTGACCCGCACACCAAACTTGTCGTCTATGACGACAACCTCCCCCCGAGCCACCAGGTGGCCATTGATCAGGATGTCGACGGGCTCACCAGCCTGTCTGTCAAGCTCGACAACGGAGCCGGTCGTCAGGCCGAGTATGTCCCGGATGTCCATACGAGTTCGGCCCAATTCGACAGAGATTCTCATGCTGATGTCTAGCAAGAAATCTATCTTGCTGTCCTGGTCGGCAGGCAGCGGAGGATCTGTTGTCTGCAAAGGCATGAAGGCAGCCGATTGCACCGTTACCTGACCGGCAGCCCCCAGGTCTGGCTGAGACAACACAGGTGTGGGGATTGCCGTGTCGCCGGTTCCCGTACTCGCCGCTTCAGCTGCGATCTCGGGCGCTGGCGGAGGCGTCACAGCAGGTGGGCCAGATGCGCCGATCTCGGTCGTCAGCCTGGCCAGTTCTTCGGCACTGATCTCAATTGCACTGTCGCTGTCCATAGCACTCAACTTTCCCATCTAGAAAACGCTTTCATACCGCTTGTTCCATGCCCGTGTTTTGGTCGTGCCCATTGCCCCATCTTTGAGCTCGTGCGGTAGACGTATCGGATACCAGGACTGCCATCTGACTCCCTACCGTACCAGGCCGACAGCGGTGCAACTCTTGGTCTTCCGTAAGCAAGGGCAAGTCCGAATCAATGTGCGTGTTGAGCGGGATCACGTCCCCCGATCGCAGGCTGACCAGTTCTGCGATGGTCAGATTCACAGAACCCAACTCGGCAACAACGTCAACTGGAATGTGCTGTAAGTTTTGGCGCATGTCGATGGAAGCGGAGCTTTCTTCCGTCCTCTCTTGACCGGCCACCCACGTATGCGGACTGAGTTTGAAGATGATTGGCTTGATCACCGGAAAGGGAATGGCCATGGTCATTGTTCCAGTTGCTTCCTGAATCTTTATCTCCAGGGCGATGAACACGGCCGCGTCGCTGGTCAGTGCGACCTGGACAAACTGGGTATTCTGAGCGCTTTCCTCAACTCGGGGTTCCAGTTCGACCACATTGCTCCAGGCATCTGCCAGTGCATCCAACGTGTGAGCGACCACGTTTCCAACCAACCGGACTTCAATGTCAGTGATCGCATGAGAGATTGACATTACGCGTCCGGTGCCTCCCAGCAGTCGGTCTACAAACACCGAGGCGAGGCCCGCATCCACGCTAAGGAGGAGCCGGCCGGGAAGGGGCGGTAGCTTGACGATGAAAATAACGGAGGGCTCCGGTACGTGATTGGACAATTGCTTGTACGTTCCCTGCTCGATGTACACGAAGGTTGCTTGCACCGACGTGCGCATGTGTGCCGACAAACTGGAAGTCAAGCGCCTGGCGAAGCTCTCGTGGATCATCTTGAGTGTGCGAATTTGCTCCTTCGAGAATTTGCTCGGCGAACGGAAGTCATATAGCTTGGCCGGCACAGCCGGGGGGGGGCCAGGGGCGGTGTCGACCGGAAGCGGCCCCCCGTCGGCCGGCAGGATCGCCAGCAAGGCATCAATTTCTTTTTGGGAAAGGGTCTTGTCGTCGTCTGCGCTCATCGGAGATGGACCGTCCAACCTTTCACTGGATGAGGAACTCTGTGAAGTAAACATGCGCGATCTCTTCCGCGCCCATCAATGGGTTGATCGCCTCCAGAAGCTCTTTCTTCAACGCTTCTTTACCCGCAATGGTGAAGACCTCCTCATAGGTCTTGCTGGTTATGGCCGTGGTGAGGGCATCTTCGATGAGGGGCGTCTTTGTTCTCAGCTCCTCCAAGAAGCTCTCTTCGGCCAGGGCACGTGGTTCGCCAACCAGCGTATAGAAGGTCATGTCACTGGGCAGGACCTCGAGCACCAGGGAAACTTTCAGGTAGCGACGGCCACCGGGGTCGGCCAGGTTGAAAATCTTAGGCCCGACCGACAGCATAATCCCCTTGCCCTGCAACAACGAGGCCACTTCCGGAGAGATCGGTTCGTGATTGGGTGCCACCAGTTCGCCGGCGGCCGGTGTGGGTGTAGCGCTTTGCTCGGATTCCGCCGCAGCCGCAGAAGCAGATCGGCCATCCCAATTCACCTCGATGTAGAAAGGTTTTGGCAGGTTGGAGGGAATAAGGATATAGGTCATGAAGGCCAGGTATAGCACCAGGCCGCCGATAACCAGCAGTCGCTTGCTGAACAGGCCCTTAAAGCGTCCGAAGATTCCGAATATCTTCTTCATGTGCCTACTCGCTTTCTGTTTGCTCCGGTGGGCGCGCCGGCGGAGCAGGTGTAGTTGGTGCGGCAGATATTTCCGGTTGGCCGAACATCTCGTCGAGCGGCAAGCCAGGAAGCGAAGCTTCCTCTTCAGCAGGGTACAACACAACGATGTCCGCGCGGCGATTCATCGCCCTGTGCGAACGGGTGTCGTTAGGGACGAGAGGGTAATACTCGCCCATGCCGCCTGCCTGCAACCTTTCCGGAGCCAAGCTTCCTTGCTCTGTCAAGAAACGCACCACAGAGACGGCACGCGCGGTGGACAACTCCCAATTGGTCGGATAGAGCGGGCTGTTGGTTGGCATGTTGTCGGTATGCCCCTCAACCCGCACAGTGTTGGGCAGCGGGCGCAGAATCTCCGCCACCTTGCTCACCACCGTCTCCCTGGCTTCCTTCTGTAATGTTGCACTGCCCGGCTCAAACAGCAGAGCAGCGGGTAACGTAATGACTATCCCGCGTGGCGACATGTTCACACTTAACGATCCGCCCATATCCTCCTCTTGGGCCAGCTCGGCCAATGATTCACTGAGTTGCATGTAATCCTGCCGCTGTTGAGGCAACGCTTCGAGCAGCACAGGGGCCGGCACTCCCAGACTGCTCAACCCCCCCTGATCCAACAGGCTACCTGTTCCGGCCCCAAAGACCGACAGCTCGTTCGACGGCACATTGAAGGCTTTCTGGATCGAGATGGCCACCTGGGCAAACTTCTTCAGATCGGTGTTAGCCATGGAATACATGATGATGAAGAAGATCATCAGCAAGGTGATCATGTCAGCGTACGTGATCAGCCAGCGCTCGTCGCCGCCGTCTCCGTGCCCGCCTCCATGTCCACCTCCACCTCTCCGTCGCCTGCCTCTGCGTTTTCCAGCCATAGGAGAATCGCCTACTCCTCTGCTGAACTCCTTTCCTTGGGCGCCAGGAAAGCATCCAGCTTCTCCCGCACGATACGTGGGTTCTCGCCAGCTTGCACAGCAAGCACTCCTTCAATCATCAAGTGACGCACGTGCAGTTCCTTCTCGCTCTTTTGCTTCAGCTTGGTGCCCATCGGAAGCCACAGGATGTTGGCGGTGACCACCCCATAGAGTGTGGCGATAAAAGCCACAGCGATGGAGTGGCCTAGCTCTTCCGGTTCTGCCAGGTTGCTCAGCACGTTGACCAGGCCCATCACTGTTCCGATGATGCCCATAGTGGGCGCGTATCCCCCCATGGCCGCGAATATAGCCTGCCCGACAGCATGGCGCTCGGCTACCAGCGCCGCGTCGGTTTCCAGGATGTCACGTACAACCTCGGGATCCACCCCGTCCACAACCAACATGATTCCCTTGCGCATGAAGGGGTCTTCGATGTTCTTGCTATCCTCCTCCATGGCCAGGAGGCCTTCTCGGCGCGCCTTATCCGCCAGGTCCACAAAGGCCTGTACGATCTCTTGGGGATCGCCTGGAGGAGAAAAGAAGGACTGCATTATTAACTTCGGCACGGTCAGTACATTCTTGAGCGGAAAGGAGACCAGGGCAGCGGCGAAGGTGCCTCCGATCACGATAATCGCTGCTGACACGTTCAGGAGGCTGGCGGGGCTGCCGCCCTCGATTACGAATCCGCCGATCATCGCACCAAAACCAAGAATCAGACCAATCGGTGTCGATAATTCCATCTGCTTTCACCTCTGTTCGCGTGCCGGCGAGACGTTCCCCAGTAAGCTGATCCCTGCCTTCGCTATGCGTCTTGCCGGCTATCGTCCGTGGGGGTCGGGGTCCACGGTTCGTGCGACTGCCGCCTGTACTCAATCACGAGATTAGCGATCTCGTTGGGAGACTCGGTGACGACCAGTTTCTTGCCGTCTAGCAGCGTTATCACCGTGTCGGGAGTCGCTTCCACGAACTGTACTGTGTCAGCGTTGACGTAGAGTTTTGTCCCGTTGAGTCTGGTCACCTCGATCATCAGTGCCCCCGAACCTCGCCAAGAACAACACACATAGCACATTAACTGCATTAAATATAGAACATTTTGTGCGGATTGTCAGTAAAGCCCGCGTGAAACTCTCGTAAACTTGGCGTAAAGAGGAGGGTAAGGTAACTCCAAGAGAATAGTTCTCCCAAACAGATTCTCGATGCGGCCCACAATACCGCGAAAAAGCAATCTGCAAGGGAGTTCCTTGGGCTTTTCCACCTCGTTTGAAGACATTTAGCGAATTCTAACAGTCTTCGTGATACCTTTCTGGAAGGTTTATTTCTCTGGAAAAGCCTAACCCCCCAACTTTGGGGGGCATGTGCTCCCCCAGAATTGGGGGCCGGGGGGCGTTCCCCAAGTTATTGAGATGATACGCGGGACCCAAGTCAAGGGTGACAAGGGCCCAACGGCTTGAAAAGTTCCCCTCCTAAGTCTCTTGAAATATGCCGCTACCGTGTGGTAAGATAGTCCCAGGTCAAGTAGATAAAGGAGGGATTACCCGTGAGAACGACGAAGAAGGTGATCATCGGCCTATTGGTCATGCTGCTGGTCGCCACGGCCGGTGTGGCCTACGCAGCTTGGTATTTCCGAGATCCCATAATAGACATTGCCGGAACCACGGTGACTATTGACATCGGAAAGAATCTGCCCGGCGACGTTTCCCCCGATGTTGTCGCGTCCAAGCCAGACAAGGTAACCGTGGTGGTGCCCAAGGGAGTTGAGGCCAACGTCATCGATCCACAAGGTTCGAAAGTTGAGATCAAGCATCAAGGCAAGTTAAAAGAGGACGCAGAAAGAATCTCGTTCGGCGTCGTTGTGGTGGCGCCGAAAGCCCCGAAGGGGAAGCATTACGACGTAGCTGTCGTGATGAGCAATGGGTCGCAGACGTGGGAGGCCAGAGGTAAGTCCGGTAAGCCAATCAAGTTGAAGGGGTGGGTGCCCGGTGGGCACGACGGTGACGGTCACCACGACGGTGACGGTCACCACGACGGTGACGATGGTGACCACGACGGTGACCACGGCGACGATGATTGACCTTGGTTGAGTGCGTCCGCAAGCCCAGAACAGTCGTCGCAAACAGCCACCCTGTCGAAACCGATCGTTCGCGCAAAGCGATAGAGTAAGAGAAAGGCTTCCTCCTGGCAAAAGGAGAAGGTACGCCAGTCGTACATGACCGGCGTACCTTCTCCTTTTGCCGCGTTCTACCCGGCGATCGGGAAGCCGGAGGGCTCGGCTGCTTTCAAAGCAGTCACCATGAGCGCGGGGCGGGCGCTCTATTTTCAGCGCAGACGCCGGAAGGTTTCGGCCGTCTGCTGAGCGACCCGCGCATGGGTGAAGCGCTCCAGGACGCGTTGCCGACCCCGCTGCCCCAGCACGCGACGTTCCTCGGCATCAGCCCAAAGACGGGCCAGCTGGGCACCCAGGGCATTGGCGTCCCCTTCGGGGAAGATCAGTCCGGCGTCATCGATCACGTGGAGGATTTCGCCACTGTCGGACCCAATCACGGGTACAGCGCAGGCCATCGCCTCGATCAGCACGCGGCCAAACTGCTCCTTCCAATTGCGTCGCGTCAGAGAGGGCAGGACGAGGACGTCAAGTCGCTGGTAGAAACCGGGCATTTGTCCTGAGGGGAGGGTTCCTTCCAGCGAGACGTTGTTCCCCAGCCCGCGTTCGCGAATGGTTCGGCGAATTGTGGGTTCCAGTGGGCCGCGGCCCAGGATGCGCAAGCGCCAATCTCCGGCCAGACGGCGCACGGCGTCCAGCAGCACGAGCAAACCCTTCTCCTCGACCAAGCGACCGGCGAACCCGACGGTGAAAGCACGGCGCGTTTGCGGTTCGGTTTCGGCGGGGCAGTACCGCTGCGGGTCGACCCCGAATTGGGGGATCACGTGGATCGGTTTGGCGAACCGTTTGGCCCGCAGCACAGCCATCGCCTCGCGGTTTCCGGCAATGGCGCCCCTGACCCACCGGAAGACGTAGTGCTCCATCCAGGAAAACGGGGGCGGGTAGCGCCTTTGCAGGTTCTGCCAGGTGAAAAACAACGTCGCGATGCCGCGCCGGCGCGCCAACCAAACGGCGTGGAAGGTGGCCAGGTTGTATGGCTCTTCGTCAACGTAGACAAGATCGGGGCGCACACGATCCAATTGCCTGCCCAGACCAGGATAGTAATGGCAATGGAAGTGGCCGTTGAAGCGCGCTTCCTCGACGACCAGATCGTATCCCTGCGTGTGCAGGCGTTCTAGCGGCAACCGGTTGGCCGAGTCGTTCCAGAAAGGGGGAACCACGGCAACCAGTTCAATGTCTGGATTACTGGCCAGTTCTTCAAGTTTGCGTTGGTAGGCGCCGACCACACAGGCTTTCGAGAGATAGAGAACTCTCACTCACGCTCCCGTGCGGCCACGATTTCGGCCTGATGCTCCGCCTGGTGGCGCATCAACTGCTCGGCCACGTACTGCGTGGTGATGTCGCCCCAGAAGTGATGTGTGCCCTCATAACCGAGTTGCTCTTCGTCGAGACCGGCGAAGAAGTCAATGAACTTTTGCCGGTTCTCCTCCCATTCGGCAACAATCTCGGCCAGCGACGCGCTTGCTCGCTTCTCGATCTCGGAAGCGTTCCACTGGTTTCGATCGAGGGGCTTGAAATTGTACCCTTTCTTCGCCACCATGATCTCGCTGACGACTCGCTGCCCTCGCTCGGAGGATGCCAGATGAGCAAGGACACTGCGGATCGTCCAATCATTTCCCGGCACGGTTCGCTCTACTTCTTGCCCGGTCAATCCGGCAATGGCTCGCCGAAACTCGTCTCGCTTTTCCTCAAGTTCCCTGATCAATTCATCGTTCACGCAAATACCTCCCTTGCAGGTAGCTAGTGGCCGCTGGCTGGTAGCCTTTGTCTACAGGATCACCAATTCTTCGTCAGAGATGGTCAGGGGTTCGAGGCCCTGTTCGGTCACCAGCCAGGTGTTCTCAATCCCCACAATGCCCTCGTCGGGAAAGACTACCTTGGGTTCCAAGGCAAAGACCATGCCCGGTTCGAGCGGCGTCGTGGCTCCCCGCGCGATGAAGGGGAACTCGTCCAGCTCAATACCAATGCCGTGCCCCACAAAATTGACCCGCGCTTCGCCAAAGCCCATGAAGTAGTCGCCGTAACCCATTTCCGTGGCCCGCTGCACGGCCAGGTCATACAGCTCGCCAGCTTGCACTCCCGGCCCGGCCGCGGCCACAACTTCGTTTTGAATCTCTCGCATCGTCTCAAAGGCGACGATCAAACGGTCCGGCAGGCTGCCCAGGGAGAACATCCGTGTCTGATCGGCCAGGTAGCCATCGAACGCGCCTGGATAGTCAAACATCACCGGTTCGTGGCGACGGATTGGCTTGCGCCCCACGCCGTGAGGCATTGCCGGGCTCAGGCCCTCGCCGCCACTGGCCGAATCGAAGAAGCTGGGCACGGCACCGCTTGATCCGGAAAGGATGTGACCCCAGAACGTATCGGCGTTCCAGTTCCGCAGCCAGACCTGCCCTTGGTGGCCGGCCGCGCGCGCCACGGCCTCTATGCGTCCGGCGAATTCTACCTCCGTCATTCCTTCCCGCAGGATGTCCGGAACAGCGCGGAACATCCGGTCGGCGATCTGGGCGGCTTCGCGATGGATGCCGATCTCATAGTCAGACTTGATCGACCGGACGGTCCGGATTGGCTTGGACACGCCCATGATCTCGGCGTCGGGGAAGACACGCTGATATTGGCGGAAGTTGTTGACGGGCAGCACATCTAGCTCCATGCCCAAGCGCCTCGGTAGGCCGTAGCTGTGGGCCGCGAGCAGGACTGGCAAGGCGCGCAGACTCTGCAGGGGCACAACCTCCGCGAGCGCCGACTCCTGCTGAGCACGCACGAAGCTGCGGCGCACCATCAGCAACGGAGTCCCCTCCGCCGGCACGTACAGGTGTGCCTGTTGGATCGTGCCGGCGAAGTAGAACAGATCCGCCTGTTGAATGATGAGGGCCCCATCCACATCCTGGGCCTGTAGGGACGATTGGAGCCGGGCGATGCGGCTGTCCAGCTCCTCCCGTGGCGTGTAGCGCATGGCCGCCACCCCTAATTAGTCGCGCGGGCGTTTGAAGATCAGATGCACACCTATCGTTCCATAGGCGACACCTTGGGAATTGGGAGCGATCAGCGGCGTGCTGGACGCCAGCTCCCAGCCCTCGCTGCCCCAATCGTTGATCCAGGTTTCGAGACCGCTGATCATCCCCTCCTCAGTTTCCGCGAACACCACCATATGGTCCCGATAATCCCACTTCTGCATTGTACCTTCCTTTCGTCAGTAGTTGCTTCATACTTCGGTCAGATTCTAGTTGCGACTTGGCTACGCCGGTTGAGGGAGCCTCAGTAGGCGGTCATGACTATGGCGAACCAGCTGTAGAACGCCTCGTCGTCGACGAAATCCTCGATGTGGGCGCGCATCTCGTGCCGTACGTGGCCCACCCCGTCAAACTCCAGAGCGTACACACTTTGGTCGTAGCGATCGAAGTAACGGATGACCCAAAGCCCGGCGCGCAGTTGCAAGCCGTCTACAGGGGTCACATCTCCGAAACCAACGCCCAACCAAATGAGCACACGGGCCAGGGGAACGTGTTCGCCCAAGGTCGGGACACTGAGATCCTTGTCTCCGGAACCCGGCGGCCCGTAGAGGGTTTCCATCTCCTGTTTTTCGCGAAGGGTCATGGGATCACACGCCTTGCCAACCCATTGCCTGCACCACAGCCGTTCGATGAGGGCGGCAGCCCACACGCGACCCTACGCCGCCAGTTGCGCCCGCAGCCAGCCGGCCACCGCGCGAACGGCCTCGTTGTTGACTCCCAACTCCATGTGATTGAACCAGCGCGGCAGGTAGCGGATCAATCCGTTGTCGTGCTGCACATCGGGCCGCGTCTCCTCTGAAACCACGCGTAGCTCCGCGTTCGGGAAAAGCCCGGCCAGTTTCTGGGTGCCCTCGATGATGTTGGGAATGTCGCGCACACTGTGCAGCAACAGCGTCGGCTTATCCTGTGGCGTCACGTCTCCCAATTCCTTCAGGAGTTCAACGACATAGCCCGGATAAGGTTCACGGACGCTCGGATTCGGGAAGTTCGTGAACATCCACTGGCCACGTGGCGAAACCTCCTGCACCACAGACGGCGAGATGGCAGCCAAGACATCAGCGCTACACATAAGCGTGAGCCGGCCGCCCAGGCTCAGGCCGGTCGCTCCAACCGGGCCGTAGCGGCGCATGCAGCCGACGGCCGCCTCGAAGTCGTCGCGCACGCCTGGCCCGACCGATGCGCTGTGCTCGCCGTGGCCACGCAAGTCAAACACCAGCGCGGCCAACCCTGCCTCGGCCAGAGCCGCTGCCATCCCCAACATCTGGACCTTGCTGGAACCGTACCCGTGACACACGGCCACACCACCGACTGGGGCGTCCGGTTCCAGGAGAAAGGCTGGTGTGTTTTGACCATCCGCAGAAAGTAGGCTATCTTCCCGTTGGAACTTCATTTTGTCAGCCTCCTCGTCAAATGCCGGCGACGTTCAAGAGGATGGTGTCCTCCGCTCGCCATTGCCGTCCGACGCAGCGGACAAATGCTCCTCAAACGAGGCCAGATCTGGAGCCTCCACTGCTTTGTCAATTAGACGCTCCACCTCTTCCAAGGGCAGAGTCTCCAGTTGAGTGGTCAGCATGGCCGGCAGCCACCGGAAACGTCGGGTCAGAATACGCATCAAGATTGCTTCACACTCCTGCTTCTTTCCCTGCTCAATGCCCTGCTCGATGCCTTGCTCAATGCCCTCCTGTACCCAATCCTCAATGAAAGATGCTCCGCGCAATTGTTCCACCTCCCCTCGAAAGAAACTCCACAAGAAGTCCTTCTCAAAGTATCGTGTCCCTATCGTTACCGCACAGGCCAGCAAATCCGCTCGTTTCTGTTCATCTTCTTCCTGCAGAATCAGTTTCCGCTCCTGAGCAAGCACTGCCTGATCCGCCTCGTTACGCACCATCAGCAACAGAGGGGCCAGATGCCAGTACTTCCCCGACCATATCTCTTCGTAGTAATCCCATAGCTTGAATACAGGATACCGGTATTGATTGACCAGAACGCCACCCAACCAGACATCGTAGCTCTCGGGAATGGACAACTCACGATATCGCAAGTAAATGGCCAGGCTCACCACGCGCTTCTTGAACAGTTGGGTCAGCGCTCCCGCGTACGTAAACATGCGCTCTGGGAAATCAGATTCATGTTCGACCTGAAACTCCAGATGGAAAAGGAATTCCTTCCCCTCCTCATCGGTAATCTGATGTACGAAGTCGGCCCGTGTTTCTGGCAGCGTGACTTCGACGTTTTCCAGTGTGCCGGTCAGATGCAGCCGCTGCTCGGGAAAAGCCAACCGGAGAAACACGTCGGCGTGATTGCGAGCAATGACTTTCAGAACGCGGTCGAAAGGGTTCAATGACATCGTATTCTCCTGGAAAAGGTGCGCGTTTTATTGTACAGTCAATCCTTGAAGTTGTCAACCAACGGCCAGGTCCAAGACCTTGGCCAACTCGCGCAAGAACAGCTCGGCATCGGTGACCAGGCCAACTGCTTGGAACGTGCCCCGGTCGGCCAGCTTGGTTACGACCGCCGGATTGATGTCCACAATCACCGTTTTCACCCGCGCCGGGAGCAGGTTGCCCGTGGCGATGGAGTGGAGCATCGTGGCGACCATGATGGCCAGGTCCAGGCCTTGCACCGCCTCGCGCATCCGTTGCTGAGCGACGATGGAATCGGTGATCACGCCGGGCAGCGGGCCATCATCACGGATGGAGCCGGCCAGAACAACGTCGATGCCGGCGCGCGTGGCCTCGTACATGATCCCACTGTGCAACTGCCCCGACTCCACCAGGGCGCCAATCGAACCGGTCCGACGGACCGCGTTGATCGCTTGCATGTGGTTGCGATGCCCCCCTTCCACTGGCAGGCCATCGGCAAGATTCACCCCCAGGGACGTGCCGTAGAGAGTCGTTTCGATGTCGTGGACGGCGATGGCGTTGCCGCCAAAGAGCACCTGGACGAACCCCTCCCGGATCAGGGCTGCCAGGTGGGGGGCAGCGCCACTGTGGACAATGGCGGGGCCGGCTACAAAGAGGATCTTCCCTCTCCGATCACGAACCGCACGCATCTCGCGAGCGATGTCGGCGATGGCCAGTTTCTTCGGCCTTTCCGACGAGACGGCGCTGAGCATGAAGCTGAACGCATCGCCAGTGCGCGCACGGGCCAGCGGTATCACGCGGATGCCGGCGTGGCCCACCACGATATCGTCGCCAGCTCGCACTTGTGCCATCGGTCGCGGCACGGCGCGAGCGGTTTCACGGTCCACAACGATCGCCAGGTCCATCTCCGTCCCTTCTACATCGACCCAGTGCCCGTTGATGCGTACCTGTGTGGGGAGATTCGTCGTGGAATAGAAGGTGTCGGGCAGAGCGCCATCACAGGGAGCGGGCGTCGTTTGCACGTCCCCGCCGGACACAAGCTCGGCTCCGTAGCTTTGCAACGCGGCTATTATGTCCTGAAGCTGAGTCTCTTGATCCGCGAAGACGTGCATCTGGGCGAAACTTGTCTCTCCCTTGTGTCGCCCGACCCGCATCTCGGTAACCTCAAACTCGCCTCCCATGTCCATGATCGTGTCGAACACCCGGGGCAACACCCACGAGTCAATGATGTGACCCTCGAGGACGATTTCTTCCGCAAACGCGTGATTGTCCATACCTGTTTTCCCTCTCTTCGTATCATCTCAATAACTTGGGGAACGCCCCCCGGCCCCGCCCCCCTCAGCCCCCCCCAACTTTGGGGGGCTAGGGGGGCTGGGGGAGCACATGCCCCCCAAAGTTGGGGGGTTAGGCTTTTCCAGGGAAATAAACCTTCCAGGAAGGTATCACGAGGCCTGCAAGGATTCGCGAAATGTCT
>CAZDTE010000004.1:0-48656 GCA_964508275.1 uncultured Ardenticatenales bacterium | reverse complement strand
GTCAAATGCCAGGTTGGACGGGGGTGTCCGTCACTTTTCTGCGTTTTGGGCGGGGCAGGGGCAGCTCCGTATAAATGAAGGAACCTGGGTGCTGCCGGTCAGTGCCCAAGCCCCCGTCCTCGGGGGCGACTGGTGCGTGTCTGCCAGGCAGACACGCCCTCAGGGGCGAGGGCCGCGAGCCATCTGGCCAATGCGTACCCAGGCAGCGCGATTCGTCCGCTGCTGGCCAAACGCAAGACTTTGACGGGCACCCCGCCGTAATGCAGCACTGGACAAGCATCGCGAAAACGGGTATACTACAGCAGACACAGGGCAATTGCCAGCAGGAATCGGATCGACAACCATGCACGTACTCGTCACCGGCGGGGCCGGCTATATCGGCAGCATTACGGCCGCGGAACTGATCCGCGCCGGACATCAAGTGACCGTCTACGACAACCTGCGGCAGGGGCATCGCGACGCCGTCCCTCCGGAGGCGCACTTTGTGAAGGGTGACCTCTCTCAGCCGCGCAAGCTGCGCCAACTCCTCAAGGGGAACGAGCTGGATGCGGTGATGCACTTCGCTGCGCTCAGCCTGGTGGGCCAGTCCATGCAGTCGCCGGAGCGATACTTCCGTAACAACGTGGTCGGCAGCCTGAACTTGCTGGAAGCGATGCTGGCGGCCGGTGTGCGGCGCTTCGTCCTGTCCTCCACAGCGGCGGTCTATGGCAATCCGGAGCGCGTCCCGATTCACGAGGATGATCGCCTGGCTCCGGTCAATCCGTATGGAGAGACCAAGCTGGCAGTGGAACGGATGCTCGGCTGGTTCGACCGGGTACACGGCTTGCGCTACGCCAGCTTGCGTTATTTCAACGCCGCCGGCGCGAGCGATGAGCGGGGCGAGGATCATCATCCGGAGGCCCACCTGATCCCCATCGTCCTACAAGTGGCCCTGGGGCAGCGCGACCAGATCGACATCTACGGCACCGACTACCCCACGCCCGATGGCACCTGTATCCGGGACTACATCCACGTTCTCGATCTGGCCTCCGCGCACATCCTGGCGCTGGAAGCTCTGGATCGGGGCAGCCGCACGTACAACCTGGGCAACGGTCAGGGGTTCAGCGTGCGCCAGGTGTTGCATGTGGCGCGGGACGTGACCGGCCACCCGATTCCGGCTCGCGAGGCGCCACGCCGCCCCGGCGACCCACCGATTCTGGTGGCCAGCGCGGCGGCTGTCCAGCGCGAGTTGGGCTGGCGCCCCCGCATCCCCGAACTGCGCGAGATCATGCGCAGTGCCTGGGATTGGCATCGGCGGCACCCCACCGGCTACTGATCCAATGCGCGTCGCCCTAAACGGCTTTTTCTGGGGGCAGCAACACACCGGCAGCGGGCAGTATCTCCACCACCTGGTGTACCACGTAGAGCCGCTTGTGCCGATCTCGTTGCTCCAACCGTCGGATTGTGCCCGTCGCTTCAACCTGGGCAAGCTCCTGTTCGAGCAGGCCCAGGTGACTCGACGGGCATACGCCTGCGGCGCAGATCTGCTACACGTGCCCTACTGGGCCCCGCCCCTGCGCAGCCGGCTGCCGGTCGTGGTCACCGTTCATGACTTGATCCCCCTACTGTTGCCGGAGTACCGGCGCTCAGTTTTAGTGCGTGCCTACACTACCCTGGTCGTCGCCGCCACTCGCCGCGCCACTCACGTCATCGCCGACTCCGAAGCGACCCGCCGGGACCTGATCACGCACTTGCGTCTGCCGGCCGAGCGGGTGACGGTGGTCTATCTGGGTGTGGGCAAGCAGTTCCGGCCCACACAGGATCGAGCGGCCGGCCGGCACGAACAAGAACGCGTTCGCGCACGCGAACGGTACGGGTTGCCGGAGCGATACATCCTCTACCTGGGTGGCTTCGACCCGCGCAAGAACGTGCCGCTGTTGCTGCGGGCCTACGCCGGCCTGCGTGAGCAGGGAACGGCGTGTCCTCCGCTCGTGATCGCCGGGCGATTGCCGGCGCGTGCCGCGGCGGGCCTGGCCGATCCACGATGGCTGGCGTCCTCGCTGGGGATCAAGGAACAGGTGCGCTTCATTGGCTGGGTGCGGGAAGAGGACAAGCCGGCGTTGTATCGGGCCGCCGACGTGTTCGTCTTCCCGTCGCACTACGAAGGTTTCGGGCTTCCCGTCCTGGAAGCGATGGCCTGTGGCACCGCAGTGGTGGCTGCCGGGTCGTCGTCCCTGCCCGAGTTGGTGGGTGATGCCGGTGTCCTGGTGGCTCCCGATGACGAGTTGGCAGTGGCCCGCGCATTGGCCGAGTTGGTCGCCGACGATGAGAAGCGTCGCGCCCTTTCGGGGGCGGCGGCCGGGCGGGCCAGAGCGTTCACTTGGGAACACACGGCCCGGCAGACGGTTGGCGTCTGGCAAGAGGCGTGCAGCGTGCACGCTGCATGACGCCTTTTCGTGCCACACCGCCAGCCAGGCTCCGTCTTGAGTCAGAATAGGAGGAGACACACACAGTTCATGTCACAACATAGATTGATCACCGCTGCACTCATCGTCCTCTCCCTGTCCCTTGCTTTCATAACTCCCTCGATGGGGACCTCGACGAGGGCCGCGCCGATCCTTGGGGGGACCTACTGGCGTGATGACTTCTCCGACGCGACCAGCCTCGCCGGCCAGCAGGATGTGACGGTCTCGGCAGGCCAGGTTATCCTGGCCACGGGCCCGTTCACGTGGACCCAAACAACGCGCGACGACTTCAACGCCGGCGATCTCATGAACCTGGACGTCGACTCCTCTCCGGGCAATCTCCTGCTCGCCGAAGAGGGCTTACGCGTGAATCGGGTACTGAGTGCCGATGCGGCCGCGCGCCAGTCTGCGCCGGCTATCGCCGCGGCTCCCGACGGCACGCTGTATGCCACGTGGGAGGACCTGCGCGACGGTCAATGGAACATCTATCTGACCAAGAGTACGGACGGTGGGACGACTTGGTCGCCGAACCGGGCGATCCGGCCGGCGGAATCGTCCACGTCGCGCCGGGCGCCGGCCATTGCGGCAGCCACTGGGGGAATGGTGTACGTCGTGTGGGAAGAGGACGGGCCGGACACGTCGGATGTGGACATCATGTTCGCCAGTAGCTCCGACGGGGGAACTTCCTGGGGCTTGCCGGTCCGGGCCGCATTCGATGTCAGTGCCTCGGAGCAACGGTCGCCTGCTGTGGCCTTCGACGGTGGGGGAACTCTCTACGTGGCGTGGATGGACACCCGAGCCGGCAACGCGGATGTTAACGTGACCCGCAGCATGAACGGGGGATCGTCCTGGGGCCTCGGAATGCGGGTGAATGATGACAGCACTTTGGCCGATCAGTCTCTGCCCACGCTGGTCGCCGGCGCGTCCGGCCACGTCTATCTGGCCTGGGCCGACGGGCGCAACGGCAACGACGACATCTTTTTCGCCAGCAGCACGAACAGCGGCCAGTCCTGGAGCCAGAACGTGAAAGTGAACAGCGACACTGGCCCAGCCACGCAGACTGAGCCCAGCCTGGCCCGCGATGGCCTGGGCAACCTGCACCTGGCCTGGCGGGACATGCGCAATGGCGATGCCGACATCTTCCATGCGCGCAGTGTCAACGAAGGAGCTGCATGGCAGACAAACCGGCGTGTGAATCAGGACGATCCGGGTGCGTTGCAATACCTGCCCTCCGTCGCGGCCGATGATGCCGGTCGCGTGTTTGTGGCCTGGCGCGACAACCGGGATGGCGCGCACAACATCTACGCTGGCCGCAGCGACGATGGAGGCGCCAGTTGGCTCTCCGAAACGCGCGTCAACGACGATTCGCCCACCGGCTTCTTCCACGACACGCCGGCGCTGGCCTTCGCTGGCGGCCAGAAGTTGGCCCTCCTCTGGCGCGACAGTCGCACCGGCAGCCCCGACATCGTCACCACCATCTCGACCAACCGGGGCGGTACGTGGGGCACTAATCGCCAGTTGAACGACGATGGCGGTGTGGCGTCGCAGTACGATCCGGTGTTGGCATTGGATATTTCAGGCACGTTGCACGTCGCCTGGCGAGATTACCGGGAAGATGGCACCGGCCAGCCGGACGCCGACGTTTATTACGCCCGCAGCATCGACGGCGGCTTCACGTGGAGCAGCGATGTCAAGGTGAGTGACGATGGCGACAGCAAGGTGAACCAGAGCGAGTTGGCCATTGCCACGTCCGGATCGGTCGTCTATCTGGCCTGGCGCGACAGTCGCGGAGGGGATGAGAACATCTATTTTGCGTCAAGCAGCGACGGGGTGACCTGGTCGGCCAACCGGCAAGTCAACGACGACGCGGGGTCTGCGGATCAGGGCCGTCCCTCCTTGGCAACGGACAGCCAGGGCCATCTGCATCTGGCCTGGCAAGACCGACGGAACGGTAACTACGACATCTACTACGCCACCAGCAGCAACGGCGGTGCGACGTGGAGCACGAACGAGCGCGTAAGCCAGGACGCCGGCTCCGCAGACCAGACGGCCCCCGCACTGGCAGTCAAGAACGACGGCAGCCAGGTGTACGTCGCCTGGCAGGACGGGCGCAACGGCGATGACGACGTGTACTTCGCGCGGAGCGCAAGCGGCGCGTGGACCGAGGCCCGCATAAACAACGACGCCGGGTCGGCCACGCAAGGGTCGCCGGCGCTCGGCCGCTCGGCTTCCGGTACGCTGCATCTAGCCTGGCGCGATGCCCGCAACGGGAGCAACGACATCTACTTTGCCCGCAGCACGAACAGTGGCGCCACCTGGAGCGCGAACATGAAAGTCAACGACGACGTCGGCCTGCACGACCAAGAAGCGGCCACTGTTGTCGAGGGGCCGTCGGGTGAGGTGTTGCTCGCCTGGGAAGACTTGCGCGGCGTCTCCTACGACATTTACGTGTCACGCAGCCAAAACGACGGGCAGAGCTGGGGCGCGAACGAGAGCGCGATCTCCGAAGGCGGAGACGCCGGTCAGCACCTGCCGGCCGGCGTGATCGGCACGCAGGGAAATGCTTACCTGGTGTGGCAGGACGATCGGCGCGTGGAGCAGAATGTCTACTTCTCGCGGGAAGGCACGTTCTACGCCGATGGAAGCTTCACGTCGAGGACCTTCGACACGGGATGGGCGCTTTCATGGGGCGCACTTTCTTGGACATTGGCGACGCCGGCCGGCACGTCCGTGCAAACCGAGAGTCGCACGGGGCCGACCGGTGTGCCCAGCAGCAGTTGGAGTGACTGGGCCACAGTGGCCATTTCGGGGAACACCTTGCCCAACCCGGTCTCCCGTTTCGTGCAGGTGCGCACGACATTCACGACCACCGATCCATTCACTACGCCGGTGCTTAACGAGTTGAGCCTGGCTTACGAGCGCTACCGCACGACTGGAGTGATCACGTCGGTGGCAATCAGCCCCACCGTGCTGGGAATCTGGGAAAGCGTGCGCTACACAGCGACCACGCCGTTGCGCACCAGCGTTCAGGTGGACGTCCTCTCCGCTGTGGGCGACGTGCTGCTGGCCGACGTCAGCGACGACGCGAGCCTGGCCGGGATCGACGTTGCCGCCCATCCGAAGATTCGGTTGCGGGCCACGTTGCTCACGAACGCCGGCAATGCGACTCCGCGACTGGAGGGCTGGGAGGTCACGTGGAAGACGGAACCGCCTACGCCTACGCCCACGACGACGCCAACGGCCACCATCACGCCCACGGTTACGCTCACGGCGATGCCCACAGAGACGCCCACGCCGACCCCGACAGTCACGCCAACGGGAGAAGCAACGGAGTGGCGCGTGTTCTTGCCGGCCCTCTCGCGGGATTGAGGCCGTGTGCCCATGTTGAATGTCAATGGAGCAGTCCCGCTTGTTGGAAGCGCTGACCCGCATCGTGCTGGCTCTGGGCCGAATCGCCCCTCACTTGTTGATTCTAGAGAATCTGCAGTGGGCTGACGAGGCTTCGTTGGAGGCCCTGACTCACCTGGCACAGAAACTGGCCGAAAGCTGCGTGCTGGTGATCGCCAGTTGCCGAACAGAGGAGATACGAGAGCGGGCAGCGGTTTGGGACAGGTTGCAGGTGCTGGACAGGGCAGGAGGCCACGAGCGGCTGGAGCGCAGCTACTGGACCGTGAGTGTCCACGAGCGGGGAACGCCGTGGCCAAGATGGGCGCGCGCGATCGCAGCACGCCGCCTGCATGGCAGTGGCCTGGGAGATAATGGGGCGTGGAGCGTGACCAGTGCCGTTCCGTACCGTAGTTCAACGATACGTCGGCGGAGTGATTTGCCATCCTTGCTCCCCTGTGCTACAATCGTGTTGTCAGCGTAACCTCATTGCCCCAATTGGGTATCATTTCAATAACTTGGGGAACGCCCCCCGGCCCCCAGCCCCCCCTCAGTCCCCCCCAAAGTTGGGGGGGAAGGGGGGCGGGGGAGCAGATTCCCTCCAAAGTTGGGGGGTTAGGCCCTAACTCAGGTTAGGGGGGCATGTCGTTCTGCGCACCCCGAAATATTGAGAAGACACCCAATTGGCAATGGTCACTGTGAAAGCTCGTTACGAAAATAGCGCTGCCGCCGCCAACAGCACCGCGCGCCGACAATCGTTCCTGGCCTACCTCTTGATTGCACTGACAAAGCGATAGCGTGCGCAGAAGGAGCTTGAACGATGCCCGATCTATTCGACCCACGCTACAACAACCTGATCATCAGCCTGACCCATCTGCGGTTTGGCAACTTGCTCGGCAGCCGTGATCTCACGCTGCGAGTCACCAATGGCGAGGGCCAGGTGTGGCTTGACCCGGCGGTGATACCGACGATCGGGACGATCACGCAGGGCCAGTTGGTGATTGCCAGCGAGAGTTTCCCCCGCTTCGCCCCGCTGACGATGACCCTGACCGGCACCGACCTGCGCTTCCTGGTGCGCAGAGGACAGTTGCTTAACTTCGAGTTGATCGCCCAACGCGAAACCCTGCTGCGCTTGCACTGCACGGGGCTCTGGACCGCGGCCTACCGCTATCGTCTGACCTGGCCCCTTCAGGACAAAGTGATCGCAACGCGCATCAACGGTTTGGACGACGACCGCGAGACGTCACTGGAGATCAACGTCCTCAAAGGGAGCGTCGAGACCTCGCCCGACTTTGAGCAGGGGACAGGCGACGTGGTGACCTACGGGAGGGTCGAGCTGCGTCGGGCCGACGACGGTGAGTTGAAGCTGCAGATGCACGGTGCGCGGATGGAATGGGACTTCGCCAATGGCGTGATGACCGGCCTGCGGGTATTCGACAGCCAGGGCGCGGTCGCCAACTTGAGGATTCTTGATCTGTCCGGCGCCGGGGTTACGATCAGCGCCGCCTTGATGGATACCCTACCATAGGAGAGACCAGCAATGAGTGACCTGGCTTCAAACGATCTGGTCTTGATTGTCAACAAGCGACTGATCCGCAACCTGGCCATCTCCGTAGACCACCAGTTCCAGGCAAGTGTCGAACAAGGGGCGCTACTGCTGGACCTCGCCGCCGCGCTGGACCCGACCGTCGGCACATGGGTCAACCGCGGCCTCGAACATCCCGCGGAGATGATCGCCAACGTGGCCATGCCGGTCCCGCGCACGCTGTACGCCACGACCAACACTGCCTTCACTCCGGTTCCGGTCGGACCGACCAACCGCGACACGTTGATCAACCGGCTCCTGCAGTACGATCTCGTCGCCCCCGGCCCGGTCGCCGGCACGATTCCGGTGAACGCCCAGATCGGCGGTATACCGCTCGGTAATCCGTGCCCCATCCAATTCAGGGAGGATCCCGACCGCCGCTTCACCTTTCTGCGTGACGGTTTCTTCTACAACAACGCCACGACTTTCCTGGAGGTCACTGCTAGCGGACTGGAGATGACCATCACCGGCAACGCCTATCGAGGCGACCTGTTCTGCCGCCACCGGGCCATGAACTTTCCAACGCACACCTTCGAGATGAAGCTGCTTTACAAAGTGGAGTTCATCAACAACAGTGACCTCAACTTCGGGCCGGTGCCCTTCAAGATGGTTACAAACCCTCCGGCGGTTGGGCCCGGGGTACCATCCCTGCCGGCCAACGGCAGTTTCGTCTTCGCCAGGCGCTTCGGCAATGGCCGGTTTGTGCTGCCCACCCTCAATGAAGATGGATCTCAGCCCGCGGGGCTGGTTGGACAGTTGTTCCGTGGGCAACTCGATGACCTGATCCACGAGAGCACGGCACCGATGCCGTTTGAACCGGTCCCGCGCTATCGCGTCGAGCCGAAGAGCGACGACGAGCCACAAAGGTTCGTCATCCGCGAGATCGGCAATCCGACGATCCTGGCCGAGGCCCAGGCCGGCCGGATGGCGCTGGCCTTCGAGAGTATGAGTAGTCTGGAACTGGACCCGAACGATGTCAGCACTGCCGAAAAGACCGCCATCGGCAACAGCCTGTCCAAGATTCAGCCGACCCTCGCCCAGGTATTCACCTGCGCCGCCGGCCTGGCTTCTGCGCCAGTCAACCTAAATCTGCTCGAGCTGCTGGGGCCGGAGGGCCTGGACATCCCCATCATGCCTCGCAGCGTGGTCGTACCCGTTGAGGCCCAGATCGTTACGCCTCAGAATGGTCTGCCCGGCCCCGTCAATTCCGTCTGGAGTTCCGTCAGCACGTGTGACCTGACCGAGGACAAGTATTTCCCGGACGCCAACCCGCACAAGCAGACCTTTGCCGTGTCCGGCAAGATCGGTGGGAGCGGCGACGAGAGCTTCGCCGATTTCTCCGCCGGTGCCGATCTGTCTGTGGGTCTCAGCCAGACATTCATGCAGCCGATGCTGGATGAGATGGCTGAGGGTGTCAAGGAGTCGATCAAGGATAACCCGCCCGAGGGTCTCGACAAAAGCAGCCTTGCCGTCAAAGGCTTCATAGACACGGATGCGCTCCATGTCCACGTCGAGGGAGACGGCGAGATCGAAATGCCGTTCTTCCTGCCCAATATCGACTACGACTTCACGGCCGATGTGAACCTCCGTTTTCGCGCGCAGAAGGCGGTGGTGGTTGATGGGGCCGGCCATCCACAGGACCGGTTCGATTGTCCAATACCCCAGGAGGCCCTGGACAAGCTGGGCTTGGATGTTGCGCACAACCAGCTCGAGCTGCCAGCGAGCCAGGTGGGACACAACCCCTTGTCCTTCCTGGCCTACTTCGATCCTCACGAAGGGATTGCCTGCTTCGACTGCGCGGACATCGAAGACTTCCGCGTGGCCCCGCCGGTGGTGGACGCCAATCTCGATGGGCCCATCATCCTCGATCCCGACAATCCCCCCAATATCTGTGAGGACCCGAATACCGACGAGCGAGAACAGTGGCCTGACGACCCGCAGCGCTTCGGGCAGGCATCGTTCACCGGCGCAGCCGTAAACGCCGGCCTCAAGCATCAGTGGGTGCTGATTCCCATCCCTCCCACCGATGATGACGTCGATGTGGACGTCGACGTCAACCTGCTGGCCCTGTTCTTCATCGGGTTGCTTGGCTCCCTCTTGTTGCCTGGCCTACTGGCTTTCCTGGGGCCCTTGGGAGCCATCCTCACACCGATCGTTGCCGTCGTCGGGATAACGGCCCTCATCATGCTCCCTTTCACCAACCTGATCGTCAGCGCCATTGCCACAGCGCAGGTCCAGGACAAGCTGGCCGAGCAGAACCTGCCGTCGTTCAATCCGGACCTGAACCTGACGACGTTCCTGGGCATCCACCTGGATGAACCCTGGCGCCCACCTTTTGCCCTTCAGAGTGGTCCATCTCCGTCACCCGGCGCCTTCATTACCCGCTTCCACGTCATAGTGCAGTCTGCCGGTCCCAACCTGGGAAGCTAGGGAGGTTGACATGAACCGCATGACACGCCGCCAGTTCCTCATTCGCAGTGCCCTGCTGACGGCGACGGCCATGATCGCCGATGCCCGATGGCTGCTGGCCGATCGGCAATGGGCGATCAGCGATCGGCCACCGGCCGGTGGCCACGAGCCAGTCGTCGTTGCCCGTGGGGCTGACTATGCCGAGAAGCTGAAGCAGGCCATAGGTAAGCTGGGCGGCGAGCGTGCGATAGTCCGGCGCGGTGAACGCGTGTTGATCAAGCCGACACTGGCCTGGAATCGTGCGCCGGGGCAGGGTGCGAACGTACACCCGGAGGTGCTGCGCGCCACCATCGAAATGGCGCTTCGGGCCGGCGCGCGGCAGGTGGTCATCTTCGACCGCACCAGCCTGCCTTCCCATTTCGCCTACAGCGTGAGCGGGGCAAAGCAGGTGGTCCGCGAAATCAACGACCCGCATGTGCGCCTGGTACAACTGGCCGAGGAAGATTTCATCCCGTTTGAGATGACCGCCGACCGCCGGCCGCCGGCAGCCAGCACTTGCCTCAGCAGTTACCGGGTCTGCCGCTACTTGCTGGACGCCGACCGGGTGATCAATCTGGCCACGGCGCGCCATCACCCGACCCGCCGAGCCTCCCTCGGTATGGCCAACTTGCTCGGGCTCACCGGCGGCGCACCGGCCGACGCCGAGTGGCTGCGCCATCGGGACGCCGAGCTGGCCGTCCTCAGCGCGGCTGTGCGCCCGGAGTTGACCATTCTCGATGCTACTCGGGCCATCATCCGCAACGGCCCAATGGGCCGCGGCGCGCAGGATGTGGCTCGCTGGGACACCCTCGTCGTCAGTCGCGACCCGCTGGCGGTCGAAGCCTACGGTGCGCAGTTGTTCGGGCTGGATCCCGGCAGCCTACTGCACCTGGGACTGGCGGAGCGATTGGGCCTGGGCGTGTCCGATGTGGGCCACGCTCGCCTGATCGAGGTATAGGAGAGTTCCCATGCGACGCTCGCAAACCCTCACAGCGTTGGCACTATTGGCGGCCATGACACTGATGGCACTCGGTGTCACTTCGAGCACGACGCTGGCCACGCCGGCGCCCAAACAACTGGCCTGGCGCTTCGCCGGCCAGAACAACTTCGAGCAGCAGGGCACGACCATCCATGACGCCGGCGACGTCAGTGGCGATGGGGTGCGAGACATCATCGTCGGTCTGCACACGGTCGAAACCAGCGCCAGTGGCAACCATATCAGCGCCCGCGTCTACTCTGGCAGCGACGGCAGCTTTCTCATGAAAATCGCTGCCCCGGTCCAGTCTCACGGGTCCTCTAACCAGGTCGCCAGCCTGGGCGATCTGGACGGTGACGGCCGCTCGGAGTTTATTGTCGGCACGCCCGGCGCCCAAGTCAGTGTCATCGAGCGCGCCGGCGTCGTGCGCATCTTCCGCTCCAGCGGGGTGCTGCTGGGGACGAAAAGCGGCTCTGGCTGGGGCGCACAATTCGGTACGTCCGTCGCCTCCGCGGGCGATGTCAACGCCGACGGTCTGCCGGACATCATCGTGGGCGCGCCCGGCGACGCGCGCGTCTTTGTCTACTCCGGCGATCAAACGACCGGCTTCCCATTGCTGGCCACGCTGCAGGGAGGGCTTGAGCCCGACGACCGCTTCGGTGCCAGCGTCGGGACCGCAGGCGACATCGACGGCGACGCGCGCAGCGAAGTCATTGTCGGCGCCCCGCACTTTCTTGCCGCTGGCGGACACGGTGGCCGCATCTACGTCTTCAACGTGGTCGAGCCGGGCGACCCGGTGTATTCGATCACCGGTTCTGGCCCAACCGATCTGCTGGGCACGGACGTTGACGGGGGGCGCGATCTGAACGGCGACAGCGTGCCAGACTTCATGGGCTCGGCCATGGGCACCGACATCACCGGCCCGCCTGGCTTCGGATACGTCAAAACGTACTCAGGCGCCAACAGCAGTGTGCTACAAACGTTCACTTCAAGCGAGGCCGGCGATCTGTTCGGCTTCTCCGCGGAGTTGAGCGACTCCTGCAGTGACGGGAAAACATTCACACTGATCGTGGGTGCACCCCAAACCACCAATCCAGACAGCCAAAAGATCACCGGCCGCGTCGTCGCCTTCAACGCTGCGAGCGGCGCCCAACTCACAGAGATATACGGCGAGAACTTGCTGGACGGCATGGGCATCGGCGTCGGTGGGTTTGTCGACCTGACCGGCGATGGCAAGGCGGAGTTCCTGGCCGGGGCGCATGGGATGAGCGATCCACCGGCGCTGTGGACCAACGGCTCGGGCTTCGTCTACTCCTGCGTGAACATCCCGCGGCCCGACATCCTGGCTGTCCCCAACCCCGCCAATTTCGGGGACGTCTCCATGGGCACGACGCAGGACATGACGGTTCAAATCCAAAACCAGGGTGACGCAGATCTGGTCGTGACCGGCCTGGCTCTGACTGCCGCCTCCAACGCCGCATTCAGCTTCAGCGGCCTGTCAACTCCGGCTACCATCCCACCCTCGGGCAGCCAGTCGGTCACCGTGCACTATGGCCCGACGACTATGGGCATCCACGGCGGTACGCTGCAAGTGCAGTCCAACGACCCCGACAGTCCGACGTACGACATCGTATTGGTGGGCAAGGGCCGGCAACGCAATATCGAAGTAACCCCGGCCAGCGCCAACTTCGGCGCGGTGGACGTGGGCGATATGAGCTGGGCCAGCATCCAGGTCAAGAACGTCGGCAACGAGATTCTGGCGGTGAACAGCATTGCCCTGACCTCGGGCTCGGCGAGCGATTTCTCGCTCGGTGCGCTGCCGTCGCTGCCGAAGTCGCTGGCGCCAGGCCAGAAGTTCACCTTCCCGGCGATCTACACCCCAACTGTCCAAGGTGCACACAGCGGCACGATCGAGATCGGCAGCAACGACCCTCTCGACCCGACAACGCTTGTGCCCCTCAGCGGCAGCGGCGTGCCGCCCAATCTGCCGCCGACGGCTGTAATCAAGATGGACGTGCCCTACACCAACGGCGCCAACACGATTCAGTTTCGCGGCGGTGACAGCGTCGACCCAGACGGTTGGGTTGACAGCTACCTCTGGGACTTTGGCCATGATGATCAGGTGTCCAGCCAGATGGACCCAGCGCACACTTTCCCGTGCGTCAGCGCGCAGCCGTGTCTATTCGTCGTGCGCTTGACGGTGACCGACAATGGTGGCAAGAGCGACCCCACCAGCGTGACGGTCATCGCCTGGTCGCGCCCGCTGCGCAGCCGGTTCTATGGCACGATCAAGCAGGGCGGACACGACGTGCGCGATGAGACTGTCGTCGAAGCCTGGATCAACGACAAGAAAGTGGCCGAAAGTCTGACCCAGACGCATCTTGGCCAGTCGGTCTTTGCCATCGAGGTGCCGCCGGACGTCCATGCCACCGGCGATGGTGGCACGGACGGTGATACGGTGGTCTTCAAGTACAACCAGGCAACAGCCGACCAAACCGGCACCTGGTACCGCGCGACCGACCAGGAGTTGGACCTGACCGCGCCGTACTACCACATTCCGTTTGGGGTGGTTGATTGGTGCTTGCGCGTCGTTATGCTCGGTACGGAGATCTGTGGCCCGCCGAGCATTGTCCCGCCAGGCGGGCTCAACCTTGAATTGCAGGAGTGGCCCGTGCCCCCAATCCCTGATCCCGGACCGCTGAAAACAGTGGGCACAGCGTTCGAGATCACGATGATTGATGCGGCCAGCGGCCGGCAGCTCACCACGTTTCGGGATTCCTACGAGATCCGTCGGAGCTACACCGACAACCAGTTGACGGCCGCCGGCATCGCCGACGAGAGCAGCCTGGGCCTGTACTACATCGCCGGCTCTGAATGGAGCCTCGCCGGGACCGACACGCTGGACGCTCCCAGCAACCAGATTGTGACCAGCCTGAATCACACCAGCATCTTCGGGCTCATGGGCACCAGCTTGGGAGCGCCGCTGACTCCCACACCCTCGCGCACACCCACGCCCACGGCGACTTCCACGGCGACGCGCACACCTACTCCGACGGTCACCGCTACTCCGACCGCTACGGCGCCGGTCCAGCGACTGTACCTGCCGGTGATTCAGATGCGTCGGTGAGGGACTGCCAGAACGGCACAGGACGGCAGGCACTAAGGAACTTGCAGTCATCATTATGACCATTATTACATTCTGACCGTACCGGTAACGCCACGCACAGCGCGGTCAGCTCCAGTGGTTGTGAGGAACGCCTTTCCGCTCCGCGTCGGCCACCTCCCGAAACCGCCCATCGCCCGCAAAGACCGCTCCGCCGACGCCGGCTCGTGTCCCGCGCGCACCCCTCCGCCGGCGGGCTCAACCTGTACGGCATGTCGGGCGTCCTAATGGGGCGCGAGATAAGCTGCACCCCGCCGGGGGCGACGCCGCGAGCACCTGTCCGCGCGCAGCGAGCAGGCGGGCAGCGAGCGCGTGTCGGCCCCAAGCGGGGCGGAGCGAAGCGAAGTCGCGAGCGTCTCGCTTAACGAAGCAAGGGATTGATGTGGCGCGGTGCAGGCGGACCATGATGTCAGCGCTATGTTGCGGACGGGGCAGAAGCAACAACAGTGGACAGCCACCAGCCGCCACATCAATCCCTGGTTAAACGAAGCCGAGCGCAGCCAAGTACAAGCCCACACCATTTTGGAGTTAAAGGAAAGCAGGAGGTGAGCAAGCGCTCGTTCTCGGTCACCTCTCTGGGATGATTATACACCATGAATCGCCCCCTTGTCAAGGAGTGTACGGAGGTTGTGAATGCGCTTTGGCGGATTCGGGCCGGCTGCCGGCCACTTCCCACAGGTTTGCGCTATGACCAGGGTGAAAGCGGCCCCCCGTAGTAAAATGGCAGGATGTAGTACAGCAACGCAGCCGCGTCGAGGAGGAAGAGGCCGGCCAGCCACGTGGCGAGCAACCCGGAACGGACCCGCGGGGATGTCCAGTGCAGACCTCCCCAGAGGGCGAAGGCGGTCATTGGGACCACGGCGATGTAGCTGTAGCGGGCGTGAGGGATGAAGGAGCCGGATTGCAAAGGGTGTACGCGCAGAAAGGTGATCAGCAACGTCAGTGCGGCGGCGGCCAGGCAAAAGGCCAGCGCACGCCTTTGCCCCGAAACCGAACCGGCCGGCCCGTGCTGCTGCCTGGCCAGGAAGATCACGCCACGCGCGCCGGCCAGCAGAGAGGCCAGCGCCACGAGCACAATCCAGAGCGGGCGAACCGTCACCGTCCGCGTGCCGAAGGATGCCCAAAACGTCGCCACCAGGTTCTGTGCCTCCCAGCCGTAGAGGGCCCGGAACGTCCATGAGCGGCGCAGGTCGAGCAAGGATTGGACCGCCTCGTGGGAGACACGGAGTCCCAGCGCGTCGTTCATCACCGCGTAGCACCAGGGACGCAGGTCCCACGTCAAGGCCGTGACGACACTGGCGGCGGGTTCGTCTGCGAGCGCCGGTGGTTGCCGCTGGAGGCAGGCCGCCGCCAGAACGAGGACGGCGCAGAACAGCCCCGCCAGCGTCAGGTAACCGGCCCGGCTGCGCAGACGTGGCCAACGAGGTCGGGAGTAGATGGCGAGCGCCAACCCGCCAAGCGGAAGGGTTACAACCGTGGAGCGTTTGATCCACAAGCCGAGGGCCATCAGCAGGAGGATGACTGCGCCCCTGCCGACGGTCAGCCCGCACCGAAACGCCCAGACCCAGGCCAGCACGAACGCGGAAACCAGCAGTTCGGCCAGGATGTCGCTGTTTATCGTGCTGGTGATGAACGTGTGGGCCGGGATGAGCATGATCGTAGCCGGCACCGCCAGGGCCAGCAGATCGTCGTCGGGAAACAACTCGCGGCCCGTCAGGTAGGCCAGGAGGATGATCAGCACAGCCAACGCTACGGAGAGTTCCCGCATCCAGTAGGCTTGCAAGATGATCTCCTGGTGAGACAGCGGCCACAGCCACAGCGCGGCGATGGCGTAATACAGAGGGGGGTGGACGAGTTGGCTGGGGCCTGGAATCTCCGGCGTGTCCGACAGGAAGGATGAGCGCGTGATAACGAGGGGCTGGTATCGCTCGAAGTCGGACTGGAGCATGGCGGCCAGGATTTCACGGGTCAGGCCGGCCGGCACATCCTCAGCGGCAGGCGGGCGCAGCCCCCGATCCAGCATCACGCGGGCATACAGGAAGTGAGCCGCTTCGTCTGGCGCTTGCCAGAGGGGAACGGCGCCGGCGTAGATAGAGCCGCGCACCAGAGCAAGCAGAAGCAGCAGGGCCAGCCATCGCCGTCGGGTTACTTGAAACCAGGCCGTCATGTCATGTCGCCTGCGCCCGCATAGCTCAACGCTCCCAGAGTGGCTGTGGCCAGCTCGCTCGTGTCGCGACGGCACCGCCGGCAACCCGGACACGCGACGCCAATGGACCGGTTCAGTCGTTGGGCGTGGCTATCGGCGGAACAGCTCCCGGATCACGGGTTCACGATGAGGGGACTCTCGGCGACTGCCAGGGTGATCTGCCCGTCACCCGGCACGCCATCGTCATTGTTGTCGGTTAGCTGGCGCTCTACACCATATTTGTCCACGGCACGCATCCCGTCGTGGCCGAGCTCGGCCACCGAGAAGTTCACGTGCTTCGTCCCGGTCGCCGTGTTCCAGAGCACCCACGCCTCTTGCGGTGAAGCGTCGATCTGAAACACGTACCCCTCGATGCCAGACGTTCCGAAATCGGACGCCCGCACAAAGCGGACATTGCTCAACTCGGCCGAAAGAGTCTGGTAGGTCCGAAACGCGGGCTTGGGCTGACCCTGCTCATCCAGCAGGCTGCTGTTGTAGAACCCTGGATAGTTCAAGGTGTACCAGATGAGGGCTTTCAGTTCGAGGGCCATGCCGCGCACGTTGTATTTGATGACCAGGTCGCTTTGGCGCTCCAGGCTGGCTTGATCACACGGTTGATTCTCCGGGAAGCAGCGCCCGGCGATCTCGGTGGCCATCAAGGGCTTCTGGAGATTGTTTTGCGCCAAGACATCCCGGACCATTTTCGCCTTCCCGGCCAGCCCGGTGATTGTACACGCCGGCGGGTCAGCGCAGGTGTAGCTGGCAGTCTCCTGACCTTCGTAGAAGTGGAAGCTGACGATGTCGAAGCTGTTTCCGCCACCGTTGGCAATCACCTCGGCCAGGAAGTTCGGGTTGGTGCCAATCGGATCAACCATCGTGAGGCCACCGATGAGCACCTGAGCGAACGGGTCGGCCGCCTTGATCGCCTGGTACGCCGCCTTGAGCATGTTGGTGTAGGCGGGGGCATCATCGCCCAAACAGCCGATCATGCCGAAGTCACGCATGTCTTCTTCGTTGTAAACCTCCCAGTACTTGACGTTGTACGGCGGCCCTTTGTACCGGTTGACCAGATCGGTGAGGAAATCGGCCAGCTTCTGAACGTCCTTTGGGGCATGACAGCGATAGGGGTCATTCGCCGGGTTTTCAACGGCCCAGGGCGGAGTCTTCCAAATGTAGACAATCGGCTCCATGTGCTGATCGGCAATCTCCTGGAGCCGGTCATCGTTCGGTGTCCACCAATAGAAATCGTCCAATCCTTCCGTGTCGTCCCAGTACAGCGGCACCCGCACCCAACGGAGGCCGGCTTGTGCGCCCATGTGGAGGAGGTTGTCGTCACGATTCTCCATTCCGTATGGGTTCGGCCAGATCATCTCGAAGTTCGAGAAGGTGAGGGGGAGATAAACAACATCCGGGCCTTCGGCCAATACTCGGGAGGCCGCTAGGCCATGTAAGGAGATTGATAGAGAGGAATCTGTGCGGGGAGATTCGGAGGGAAGTAACATCGTGCTCAGGAGACAAACAGTAGCCACGATTGTCCAGAATCGCATGCGCACTAGGTTCATGGTTTTTCTCGGGAGCTCCTTTCTCAATCTCAAGCTGTTGCATTTGGCGGACACCATTGTCGCGTGGTCGGTAAGCGGTGAACAGTGGACACTGAATTCTGACCACTGCGCCCCCCCCTGATTTCAAGATACGCCTATTATAACCGATTGTGGTCTGGCGCGCAACTCTTTCGCCAAGGCCAAGATTGCCATTTTCCTGCAATATCTGGTATAATATCACCCACCAGACACGGTCTGTTTCGGTGCCCGCGCGCCAGGGGGGCACTATCTGGAGATACGTAATGGTGCCGATAAAGTTACGGGCAACACGATGAGTAGAGGCAATCCGGCGCGGCTGCCCACCGGGTGGGAACGTAGGGGCGACCCTGGGTGGTTGCCCCACATGCCGCATGGACAGCGAGGGAAACCCGATGAAAGATGTCCGAAACGCGGTCGAACTGATCGCCGGCAGTGTGGAACGCGTGATCCTGGGCAAGTCCGGGGAAGTGCAGTTGACCTTGCTCGCCCTGCTGTGCGAGGGCCATCTGCTCATCGAAGACGTGCCCGGCGTCGGGAAGACGATGTTGGCGCGCTCGCTGGCCCGTTCCCTCGGCTGCTCGTTTCGCCGCATCCAGTTTACGCCTGACCTGTTGCCCAGCGACGTGACCGGCGTCTCCGTGTTCAACCAGAAGACGTTGGAGTTTGAGTTCCGGCCCGGCCCGATCCTGTCGCAGATCGTTTTGGCGGACGAGATCAACCGCGCCACGCCGAAGACACAATCGGCGCTGCTAGAAGCGATGGAGGAGCGCCAGGTGACCGTGGATGGCATCACCCATCCGCTGCCGCGGCCCTGCCTGGTGCTGGCTACGCAGAACCCAATCGAGTACGAAGGCACCTTCCCGCTGCCCGAAGCGCAATTGGATCGCTTCATCATGCGCCTTCGCCTTGGCTATCCCCGCGAACTGGACGAGATGGCCGTGCTGGACTCACAACAGTTCGAGCACCCGCTCGCTTCAGTCACCCAGGTGATGAGTAGCGCGGAGTTGCAAAACCTCCAGAAACGAGTCCGCGAGGTGTACGTGGATGATTTGGTGAAGAGATACATCGTACAGTTGACACGGGCCACACGCACGCATCCGGATGTCTATCTGGGAGCGAGTCCGCGCGGGTCGCTGGCCCTATACAAGACAGCCCAGGCTCGGGCGGCCGCGCTTGGCAGAGACTACGTGACTCCGGATGATATCAAGGCACTGGCACAGCCGGCGTTAGCCCACCGCCTGATCATCAGCCCCTCGGCGCGAATCAAAAACGTGGAGGCCACGCTGGTGATTGACGAACTGCTCCAAACAGTCGCCGTGCCCGGCAGTCGAGCCCGGGCCGCGCTGGGTCTGATAGGCTCCTGACCATGCGCCGAGTCTGGACGTTGCTGGTCGTGTTGTTTGCTATCAGCGCCCTGGCGATGTACACCGGCCGGTCGCTTCTGTACAACCTGGCCTACGTCGTGGGGCTGACCCTGCTGCTTTCGTTTCTATGGGCCTGGTCAAACATCCATTGGGTGGAGCTGCGGCGCACCACGGTGACACAACGCACGCAAGTCGGTCAGCACGCCGAGGAACGATTCGTCGTCCGCAACTCCGGCTTCCTGCCCAAGCTCTGGCTGGAGGTGCGAGACGAGTCGGAGCTGCCCGGTCACAACCCCAGCCAGGTCATCAGCGGCATTCCTCCGCGCCACGAGCGCGGTTGGGTGGTCAAGACGATCTGCCGCCAGCGGGGTCGCTTCCGACTGGGGCCGGTGAGGATCTCGTCCGGCGACCCCTTTGGCTTGTTCAGGTTTCACCGGCTGCTGCCAGAGACCAGCCACCTGGTGGTCTTCCCGGCCACCTTCGAATTGTCACGCCTGGCACTGCCCCTGGGACGGCTGACCGGCGGCGATGCCCTGCGACGACGAACCCACTACGTCACCCCCAGCGTTGCCGGCATCCGCGACTACGTGCCCGGCGACAGCTTCAACCGCATTCATTGGCCCTCGACCGCGCGCAAGGCGAGCCTGATCGTCAAGGAGTTCGAACTGGATCCGGCGGCAGACGTCTGGATCGTGCTTGATCTGAACGAGGATGTGCAGGCCGAGGCGCCGTCCCTGATGACCGTGCCCCGGCACGAGCCGGCGGTCCTGCACCTGCACGAATCTGAGCCGGAGATCGTGCCGACGACGGAAGAATACGGCATCACAATTGCGGCCTCACTGGCCCAACACTTCCTGGCGCGCCATCGCTCCGTCGGATTGGTGGCCTACGGTCAGCACCGTGAGGTTGTGCAGGCCGATCGTGGACTCCGCCAACTGACCCGGCTCCTGGAGTCGCTGGCTGTGCTGCGCGCGGAAGGAACCGTGCCCTTGCACCAGGTGTTGGTCACGGAGTACGCACACTTTGGCCGTGGCACGACCGTCGTCGTGGTTTCCCCATCGCCCGATGAGCGCTGGGTCCAAGCCCTCCGTCCGCTGCGGGACCGGGGTATCCGGCCTGTGGTGGTGATGGTGGAGCCGGCCTCGTTTGACGCCCGCTTAGCCGGCGCGTCGGTGCCGCCAGCCAGCTTGTTGATGGGGGGTGTTCCTTGCTACCTGGTGAGGCAGGGAGACAGCCTCGCTCAGGCCTTATCGTACCGTGACTATTCGGCAGGCAGAGGGCCGCTGAACTGAAATAGAGACAAGAAGCACTATGGAAATTCGTGTTGCTGACTTGACCGATCTCAATGCCTGTGCCCAGTTGGACGGCTCGTTCTCGACCGAACACGTGTGGCAGATGCAGGAGGGTGACTCTTCCGGGGTGACGGCTGGGGTTATCGCCGTGGCTTTTCGGGCCATTCGCCTTCCGCGCGCCGTGCGCGTGCCGTATCCGCGTTCCATGGATCACCTGGTGGACCACTGGCAGGCAGACGGGTGCTTCCTGGTGGCCGCCGAGGGTGAGGAGGTGCTGGGCTTCGTTGATGCCCGACCAGTTGCCTGGAACAGCACTGCACACATCGCGAACCTGATCGTTGAGCGAGGCTCCAGGCGTCGTGGGATAGGCACGCTGCTGCTCCAATCTGCGGCAGATTGGGCACGATCGCGCGGCCTGCGCCGCCTGCTCCTCGAAGCGCAGACCAAGAATGTGCCGGCCATTGAGTTCTACCAGATAAACGGGGCCCGTTTCTGCGGATTCAACGATCATTACTACCCGAACCGGGACGTGGCAGTCTTCTTCATCCGTCCTTCGTGATGGCACCGTTATAGGGCGAGCGCATTTGGAATGACTACCTCCCACTCGTAGGCAAGAACACAACCCTCTGGCAGGGTTATTTCTCTGGAAAAGCCTTAGCGGCTTCGCGCCATTCTGCATCGCCGCTTCAAGCCGGGCAACCTCACGGGCATGCCTCTAGCTGTCCCGGTGGGCAAACCCTTGCGGTCGCCCACCGGGGTGCATTTGTTGTGTCGTTGCGTGTAGGTGACCACAGCCTCATCGCACTATCCTCGCACTATTCTCCTGCGCGCTCGCTTGGAGGTGGCCCCGCAGAACGGGAACCATACTCGCAGTACGCAATACGCATCACGCTCCACCAGAATCCGGCTGATCGCTTGGATGAAGAGGAGAACTACATGGCCCGGCTCCGTCGTGTTGTCGTTCTTTAGGCCCGTGCCCTGCTGTTGATGGGCGCATTCCTCGCGGCCGGTGCGGTGGGCGTGCTCTCGGCATCCCCCGCCAGCACGCCCCGCCCGCTGCCGAACGACTGCCAGGGGATTTCCGGCGAGGGACAACCACCGCCGGTCTGCTGCGTCTTCGGCTATGTTTATTTCGCCGGCGCGCCGGTGGACGGGGCGCAGGTGGTGATCCAAAGCGCCGGCGCGGTGCTGACCACCACCACGAGCAGCGGCACGACCAGCCTTGACCCTCACTGCGCCAACGCCCTCAGCGACCCGCCCCTGAACGTGGTCCTGGGCGAGACCATCACCGTCACCGCGACCTACAGCGGCGCGACGACCAGCACGGTCCACCAGGTCGCCGGCAAGGGCCAGCAGGTGGACGTGGTGATCCCGATTGCCGGTGGCGACCAGCCGCCGATCGGCACGATCAACTACGTACACCCCAACGTGGCGAAGCAGCGAACGGACACGGTGGTGTTCGCCGGCTCCGGTGCGGACGGGGACGATGCGGGAGCCGGCGTCGTGGCCTGGGAGTGGACATCGGACCTGGCCGGCGTGCTGAGCACGCAAGAGGATTTCCGGGTGGAGGCATACAGCCTGGTGACCGGCACGCACACCATCTCGCTGCGAGTCCAGGACGACGAGGGGAATTGGTCCGTGCCGTTGGCACGGACGCTGCTGGTGAAGCCGATGACGTTCGAGCTGCGCGGCGGCTGGCAGGTGATCCTCTTCCCCGCCCTACCCACTGCGAACTACTATGCGCAGACGCTGCTGGCGGACATCACGGCGCAGGGTGGGTGTCCAACGGAGATCGTGCGCTGGCTGCCCGACATAGGCAACTGGGGCAGCTACCGGCCCGGGCTGCCCTTCGGCAACTTTGCCGTGCTCCCCGGACAGCCGCACTTCCTGCGCGCGAGCTGCCCGAACGTGCTGCGGCTGCCCGCGGGCTACAGCGTCACGCCGGGCGACACCATCACGCTGACCACCGGTTGGAACTTCGTGGCCCTGCCGCGTGCGGTCGGCGCGATGCCGGCGGAGACCGCCTGCCAGCAGATCGCGGCCCAGGGCGGCGCGGTGAGCGAGATCGACCTGTGGGACCCGGTCGCCGGCAACTGGGCCGGCCACATCTGCGGCCTGCCTTTCGCGGACTTCGAGATGGTGCCGGACGACGGCTACTTCATCAAGAGCCAGGCGGATAGCGTGTGGCGGCCAAGCGGAAGCACTTCGGAGGAGGCTGAGGTGCTCGCGGGATCGCCGGAACCGGCTTCGACGCTCGGTGTCACACGTTCCGCGGTCAGCCTACAAAACGTGCGCAGCAGCAATGCGGGGGACCGCAGCTTCACGCTCTCCTGGTTGACCGACAGTCCAACGACGACCGGGGCCCCGGGACCGTCGGGCAGAGCCACCACGTAACGGTCAAAGGACTGCTCCCGGAAACCGCCTACTATGCCGGTCGCGGTATCGGGGGAAACCACGTACGACAACGGAGGTGCCTTCTACCAGGTCAACACCGGCCCAACGTTGAGCATCCCCGACGTGTATACGCCTTACGGGCAGGTCTTCCTCGCCGATGGGGCCACGCCGGCGTCGGGTGCCCTGGTCTACGTGACCGTGGCAGACGATGATGGACAGGGCACGGTAGGTCAGGCGGCTCTCCTCTCCGCAATCACCGAAGAAAGCGGCTATTGGTCCCTCAACCTGGGGGTTGCGCGCACGACGGCCGGCAGTGCCTTCTTCGACTATTCCAACGAAGACAGCTTGTTGCTCGAAGCCTGGGGCAATCTCGACAGCCGGGCGAGCCAGGGGACAACCGTGGGACAATCTGCCCCGGCGGAACCGAGCATGGTTCTGGCCAGACAGCGGAAGGTCTATCTGCCGCTAGTGGTGAAGGAGTAGGGAGCACACGGGCAGATCAGGAATGCAGCAACGGGCGAACCCCTTCCCGGTACGTGCGCTAGGCCGAGGTGGCCGTTTCCGATGCGGCCTCAATGCTGGTTAGACTGAGGTTTGCCCGCCAGAGGAAGAAGATCCCCAGCGCGGTGATCAGGACATATTGCATCGCGTGGGACAGAATGGAGTAGCTGAGCGCCGCTTCCCGGGAGACGCCAAACGTAGCCAGGGCAGCGATGGTAAAGAACTGAAACGTCCCCACGTAGCCGGGAGCGGAGGGGAGCAGGATTCCAAGATTGATCATCACCAGGGTAAAGATCGCCGCACCAACCAGCGTCCCCGGCGTCATGTTGAAGTCGAAGGCCAGCATGAGCGTGCCGTAGCCGGCGGCCTCGCACAACCATGCCGCCAGCGAAATCACCATGACACGCAGCAGGGCCGAGCGATGCCGGAAGGCGTGGAGGCCAAGGATAAAGGAGGCCAGCATCGCCTGGAGCCGATCGGCCAGCCCATGAGGCAGAGGGCGCAGAATCAGGCCGGCCAGCCGCAGCGTCCATGCTTCCCGGAAGAGCATGAGCAGCAGGGCGATGAGCACGAGGCCAAACCCGGCCAGGAAAATGTATTCCATCTGCTCGGCCAGGCCACTCAGCGGAAAAACCAATGATGTGGCCGCGAGCAGAAAGAGCAGGGTGAAGCCGTCGAAGACGCGCTCCACGACAAGGGTCGCCAGGCCGAGGGATTTGCTGACCCCTTCTGATCGCTCCAGAAGGTAGACGCGTGCCAGCTCGCCAATCCGGGCTGGCAACAGGTTGTTGGCGGCGAAGCCGATGACCAGGATCGGAAATAGCGCACGGACAGAAATCGCACGCGTGGGCCAGAGAATGTGATGCCAACGCCATGTGCGCAGCAGATAGTCCGCCAGGACAAATAGGGTCGCGGGAAGAATAAAGACGTAGTTGGCTTTCCGAAACGCGGTTCCCACCTCGGCCCATTCGATGTTGCGCACGGCCAGGTAGAGGAAGAAAAAGGTTAGGACAAAGCCTGCGATGGCCGTGACACGACGCTTGCTCAAGACGATCTCCTTCGTGGGTAATACGTGCGCGGGTTGGAAGCCTCAGAATCTGATCTGGGAGCCGGCGCTGCACGCACGCTTACTCGGTGGCCGCTCGGGGGGCAAACTTCATGATGCGCTGATTGAGGCTGTCGGCAACGTAAAGGTTGTCCTGACTGTCAACGGCTAGGCCGGTCGGCAGGTTGAATGATCCCATATCCGTGCCGAACTTACCAAAAACAGCAATCAAGTTGCCGGCATGGTCAAACTGGATCAAGCGATAGTTTTCGGGATCCGTGACGAAGACGTTGTCGTGCGAATCCACGGCTATGTATGGCTTGTTGTTGATCGATTCCCCTTCCCATCCGCGGACAGGCCACTGGGCCAGGAAGTTGAAGTCTTTGTCGAAGCGCTGCACGCGACGGTTCCAGGTGTCGGCCACAAAGATGTCGCCTGTCACGCGGCTTATGGCTATGCCGACCGGTTCGCTGAATTGGCCGTTCTCGATGCCAAACCCTCCCCATTGCCGGAGGAAGGTGCCGTCCGCAGCGAACTCCTGAATGCGCTTGTTACCGGTATCGGTAACGAACAGATTGCCTGCAGAATCTATCGCCACATCACGAGGCCCCCAGAACAAACCCTGCTGACCCACGGCCTGGCCACCCGAATCGGCGAAGCTACCCCATTGGGAAACGAAGTTGCCGTCCTGCTCATATTTCTCCAGACGGTGGTTCCAGGTGTCGGCAACGTACACGTTTCCTTGCGAGTCGACGGCAACGCCCCACGGCTCTTTGAGCTGGCCCGCCGTGGCACCCTCCGTGCCAAACGCACGCACTAACGCCCCCTTGTTGTCCAGCACAACAACACGATTGTTGCCACTGTCTGCGATGTATACGTTGCCGGCGCTGTCGATGGCAAGTCCCTTGGGGTTCATGAATTGGCCATCGCCGGCACCTTGCGTCCCCCAAACGTCGACGGCATTGACCGCCACTACGGCCTTGGCGTAGGGATCCTCGGCCAGGGCCGGTTGCACAGCGGCGACGGTTGTGCCGTATTGCCACACTTTGGAGACCGTGTCCCGGCGCACATACATCACGAAGTCGGTGGAGCCAAGCGGGTTATCCAGTTCCCGGTAGAGTAGGAAGCGGCGCAGGCTGGCCCGTTTCTCTGGGTCTTGGAGGTACAGCCACGCCTTGCTGATGGTCATGCCCTTGTAGTCTTCGGGGAACCACCAACGGAGTTTATAATGATGGCGGACGTAGTCGGTGACATACGGCTTCACTTTGCCATCATTGACCAGTCCCACTAGGATAACTGGCGCTTCAGTGATGTTTGGGCCGGGTGTAGCTCCATAGAAGATGCGGTTCTTGTAATTGCGGAGGTACCACTCGAAAGGCCAACTCGACTCGTTGTCGTAGGCCACTTTCATGGTCTGGCTATCGGCCAGCCGCGCGGAAAGATCGCCGATCTCCTGCATGACCATCGTCACGTCCGGCGTGGTCTGCGTGTAGATGAGCATATCTTTGGCAATGTCCCCGTTGACGAAGGAAGCGATCCAGGCGTAACGGAACGTAGCCACGCTAAGGAGGGCGAAAACGGTGAAGGTGGCCACCTGGGCCGTCATGGTACGTCCGAGCCGGCGCGCGAGGCGAACAATAGCGAACAGGAGGGCGATCAACACGAGTAGGGCCGCGATCCACTGCACCGTCTCACCCAGTTTCTGGAGCGATTGGCCCTGGAAAGGGCGCAATCCCAACCAGATGAAGAGGACGAAAACGGTCGGTGGCAGAAGGATGGCCAGGATCAAGCCACCGCGCTCGTAAAGGGCCTGCCAGTCGGTCTGGTCGAACCATGCGCCAAGCGTGCGCGCGGCCAGGAGGATGATGGGCAGGGACAGGTGCAGAATCAGCCAGGGCATCTTTTCGCCGGCCCAACTGAAAATGATGAAGGCCAGCAGTGTCCACCAAATCAGGAATGGGACGAACGGTTCCTCACCGTCCACTGGCTCACGTTGTACCGCTCGACGACCGAACATGCCCAGTCCGAGCAGTGCGAAGAGCAGCGGCAGAAACTCGTAAAGAGGAACCAGGATCAGGTAATAGTACCAGGGCTGCTCACCGCGACGCACGCCATGCTGGGCAAGCCAGTAACTGATAGCGCCGACGGTTCCGGAACCCAGGCCCAGTACGTTCGTGAAGAAGGTGGTGTAGAACAGCGTAAACACTACGCCCACGATCCCTGCAGCTACGGCAAGCTTGCGCGCGTTCAGGCTGCGTAGAGCTGTGGTTATCGGCTGCGGCCCGTGTCTCCGCGCGCGTTCCAAGGCCAGGACCAGGAGGACAAACGTAACCCCAATGAATCCGTGGATGTAGTAGATCTCCTTGGTGGTGATTTCGAGGCCAACGGCAAGTGCGCCAATGTATAGCCAACGGTCAGCACGGGTGTGCAAGAACTGAAACAGGGCGATCACCATCCACAACATGAAGAAGGAGGCGAAGATATCGTGCCGTAACATGCGAGAGAAGTACATGAATCCCGGCGAGATGGCCAACATGAAGGCAGCGAATAGAGCCCCGGTGCGGCCGAGCCAGCGACGCAGGAAAACGGGGGAGAGGGTGAAGAGCACACCAAAGATCGCCGGCGCCAGGCGAGCAGTGAAGTCTGAGTCGCCGAAGAGCCAATACATGAAGGCAGTGATGTGGAAGAGGAATGGGCCGTGCATGAGTGGGTCGTGGACATACCCTCGGCCCACGTACAGGTACCAGGAGTATATGGCGTGCAGGCTCTCGTCATGGTGGAGGGCGCGGTCGCCAAGGGCCCAGAAGCGAGTAAGAATGGTAACCAGTACGAAGAGTCCGTACAGCGCGATCTCCCAGTTCAATTGTACTGCACTGAAGACTGGCGTGTCCAGGATCGAGGCTGGACGGTCAATAGCCCGTTGCATATTTCCGCTCCATCGTACAAGACAGCGTGTCTGACGGTATCCAACGGGCCATATTGTACCTTCTGGGAGACAGGTTGTCAAGTGGCCAGAGGAACGTATTCGCCACTACAAGTGGCTTTGAAGCTCTTCAAGTGAGGAAGCGACCAGCGCTGCATCAAGCAGAATCTCCAGTTGATCGACATCGAAATCATGCAGTGCCGCCTTGACATCACTGGGCACTTCGCCGAAGCGATGCGTGAGCACACGCAGTAATTGGCGCTCCGCTCCCTGACGCAGGCCCCGCTCCATACCCCGTTCGAGGCCCTGCTCCAGGCCCTGCTCCAGGCCCTGCTCCAGGCCCTGCTCCAGGCCCTTCTGGATACCCTCCTCCACCAACTCCCGGTACCACGGTGATTCCCGCAATACGGCCATATCCCACCTCATGATCTCTTGTACTTGCTTCGTCTCCAGCACGAAGCTGGCGAAAAAGGCCAGCAGTGGCTCCGTCTCCCTCAGCACCTCATCCGCCCGCAGCCGGCCCAACGCCTGCCTGACCGCCTCCTCCGTGTTGCCCCCCTTCAGCACCGGCACGAACGGCAACAGTGCCCGCAGCGACTCCCGGAACGCCACCCCCGCTTCCACTTCCCACAGGTTGATCACCCGATAGTCCTGCCGTGCCCGCAGCCCCATGAACTCCGCCTCGTACCGCTCCGCTATCCTCACCCCCGGACGCGGTGGCAAGATGTTGACCAGAACAGCGAAGACCGGCTGACCGTACCGCTCTTCCGCCAGCGCCGCGTAGGCCCGCATCCGCCGGGGCATGCGTGCCGTGTACCGCATCTGCAGCTCGTTGAGCACCAAGAACTCGCCGTGCTCCGGGGTGTAGGCCCGCAGCAGGACATCGCTCTGCCGGCTGATGGCCTGGAATTCGCTGCTCAGGAAGTCGCGGACGACGATGTCCGCCCGCCCGGTGACCCACTGCACCCAGGCGTCTGGCGCCAGGCTGATCAGTCGTTTCCCCCCGATGTCTGCTTCGTGAGCCACAGCGTTTCCCTCTTCTGTTGTCGGGTTGGCGGCGCAATGACAGCGGTTTCATTGTACTATAAGCTGCCGGTTTGCGCAAATTGTCGCCGTTACGCCTTGTTGCTTGGGCGCCCGAACTCACGTCCCAACGAGCTGCATTCTCAAAGCCGCGAGAATCCCGGCCACCGACATCAATGAGCCGATGCACCCCTCATCGAGAAGGGTAGGCACATCGACCAGAGGCACGCGATGAACCCGAATCTCCTCGGTCGGGTCGAGGTGGGGTTGACCGTCGCGAAATGCATCCAAAGCGAGGAAGAAATGGGTGCGGGTGGCGGACCGGTTCGGGTCACGCAGCAAGCTCGACAGGAATCGCCAACTATTGCTGACGTGTCCCGTCTCCTCTGCAAGTTCCCGTTTCATGCCGTCTAAAGGGGTGGGGTCCTCGGCATCAAGATAACCGGCAGGCAGATCGAGCATTGGCTGGCCCGGTCCGTGTTTGTATTGCTCGACGAACAGCACATGCTCGTCCTCGGTCACCACAAAGGCCATCGCTACATCCGGTTCTTCGCCCCAAAGGTAGTGTTCAATCACGTAACCGTTGGGTAGTTCCACTTCCTGCTCCCAGAGGCGAAGCCACGGCGGCCGATCGACAACCAACCGCTGACGGCGAACTTTCCACCGGGCCATGTCTTGCTGGCTCATGGACGCATCTCCGCAAAGTTTTGCAAGATGCGTAGGCCTACTTCTTGACTCTTCTCCGGGTGGAATTGAATCCCAAACACCTGGCCGTGCCCAACGACCGAGGCAAAGTCGATCTCGTAATCGGTCGTCGCCAGGATACTGCTCTGATCGGCGGGCTCGGCGTAGAACGAGTGCACGAAGTAAGCAAAGCTGCTTTCTGGGATGCCTGCCAGCAGGGGGCTTTCCTGACAGATGTGGATCTGGTTCCATCCAATGTGTGGCACCTTCCGGCTGATGCGAAAGCGGACGATCTCGCCGGGGAAGACACCTATGCCGGTGTGCTGCCCCATCTCCTCGCTTTCGGCAAAGAGGAGTTGCAGGCCCAGGCAGATCCCCAAGAACGGTCGTCCGCTCTGAATGGCGGACAGGATCGGGCCCACGAGTCCGAATGTCCGCAAGTTGTCCATAGCATCGCCAAACGCGCCGACGCCGGGGAGCACAACGTGGCTGGCGTCGGCCAGCACCGAAGGGTCACGGGTAAGAACCGCCTCACACCCAATGTGTTCGAACGCCTTTTGCACGCTGCGCAGGTTGCCCATGCCATAATCGACGATGGCAATCATGACAGCACTCCTTTCGTGGAAGGAATCTGGCCAGCGCGGCGTACATCGAGGGCGACGGCCTCGCCCAGCGCGCGACCGAGGCCCTTGAAAGCCGCTTCGGCGATGTGATGGTTGTTCTCACCGGCCAGCAAGCGGACGTGGAGGGTGATGCCGGCGTTGTGTGCCAGCGCGCGCAGGAACTCGGGGACCAGCTCGGCATCGAACCGGCCCACTTTCTCCCTGGGGAACGGCAATTCGGCGGCGAGCAGGCCGCGCCCGGATAGATCTACGGCGACGAGCACCAACGCCTCGTCCATGGGCAAGGCAACGTCCCCGTAACGGCGGATGCCTGCTTTGTCACCGAGCGCTGTGCGCAACGCCTGGCCCAGCGCAATGCCTACGTCCTCCACCGAGTGGTGATCGTCGATCTGCGTGTCGCCTCGTGCACGGAGCGTCAGATCAAACATGCCGTGCCGCGCCACGTGACTCAGCATGTGGTCCAGGAATGGCACGCCGGTGTCAATCTCGAACTGCCCGGTGCCATCCAGGTTGATCTCAAGTCGGATGTCGGTTTCGGCCGTTTTTCTCTCGATTCGTGCTGTGCGCAATGTGGTCACCTCCGCCACTAGCCGGCGTATTCGTGAAAGCCCCGGCCCGTTTTTTTGCCCAAGTGGTTGGCACGTACCTTCAGCCGCAAGTAGCGACACGGACAGTATCGGTCGCCGTATTTCGCCTGCAACTCGCTGAGGGTGTTGGCCACAACATCCAGGCCGATCTCGTCCGCGACAGCGAGCGGCCCGATGCGCTGTCCCCCGTATGTCATGCCGATGCCGGCGACCATTGCCATGTCCACATCAGCGGGACTGGCGATGTTTTCCTGCAGGCACAAAGCCGCCTCGTTGATCATCGGGAAGACCAGCCGCTCGACGCTGAATTCGGTCGGTTGCGCGACACCCAACTCCTGCTGCACCTCGGCCAAAATGTCGGCGAGAGGCTCCGACTCGCCGGCGCCGTAGTCATAGAAGCCGACACCGGACTTCTGACCGAGCCGTTTCCGCTCAAACAGCCGCTCGAACAGAACGGAGGAGACCATCCGATCGCCGTACTCAGCGGCCAGCGTCTGGCCCACGTCGTAGGCGATGTCGATTCCGGTCATGTCCATCAGGGTGAAGGGGCCCATAGGCATGCCAAACTCGACCATGGCGTCATCGATCTCCTCGGCCGTGGCCGCGCCCTCTTGCAGGCAAATCCCGGCCTCGTTGATGTATGGCATCAGCAGTCGATTGACCAGGAAGCCGGGGCATTCTTTCACCACCACCGGAATCTTGCGCAGCGACTCGGCGAAGCCGGCCACGGTGTCAACGGTTTCGTCATCCGTGTCCAGGCCTGGGATCACCTCGACCAGCTTCATGACGTGCGCGGGGTTGAAGAAGTGCATGCCGATCACCTTGCCCGGCCGGTCCGTCCCCGCCCCCATCTCCGAGATGGAGAGCGCCGAAGTGTTGGAGGCGAATACCGCCCCAGTTGGGCAGGCGTCCTGTAGCTCCGCCAGCACGCGTTTCTTGAGGTCCATCCGCTCGGGGATAGCCTCGATCACGATGTCCACGTCCCCGAAAGAATCATAGCGGAGCGTAGGTTCGATCAAGGAGATCTTGTCCTCCATCGTATGCGCGTCCATCTTTCCCTTGTTCACACGCGTTTGGTAGATGCCGCGGATACGGGCCATGCCCTTGTCGAGCATCGCCTGGTCCACATCTTTCAGCACGACCGGCAGCCCGGAGTAGCTGATCACCTGGGCGATCTCCGCGCCCATAGCCCCTGCACCTACAACGCCCGCCTTGAAAATGTACATCGTTGTACCTCCCTGTTTACGCTGCGCCTATTACAGCAAAGTAGAATGGTGTCAAGACTTGAACCGTTTGAGTGCGTCGGCAGATGCCTGGAAGGCTCGTTGTCCAAACAAAACCATGCGTACAACTTCGATCTCTGGATGCTCCATCAGATAGTCTCGGATGGTGGTCAGAGCGATACGGGCTGCCTCTTCCATCGGGTAACCGTATGCCCCGGTGCTGATGGCGGGGAAGGCCACGCTGCGCAGCCTGTGTTCGAAGGCCAACTCCAGGCTGTGGCGATAGGCGCCGGCCAACTGATCGGCCTCCCCTTGCGTTCCGTCCCGGTACACGGGGCCCACGGCATGGATGACGTGGCGGGTGGGCAGCCGGCCGGCTCCGGTGATACGCGCCTCTCCGGTAGGACAGCCACCGATCGCCCGGCACTCTGCCAGCAGGTCCGGGCCGGCCGCGCGATGGATGGCCCCATCCACGCCTCCACCACCCAGAAGCGAACAGTTCGCCGCGTTGACAATGGCGTCAACTTTCTGGTGCGTGATGTCACCCTCAACTAACTCGATTGTGGACGTGCCGACTTCCAATCGCATGTCCCACCTCGCAGCTTATGGACCAGGCCGTGCAACCGTCGCGGCAACCAGGCGGTATTCTGGCGATCCTCGTCCTACGCGTTGCCTCGAGGGAACGTGCCGTACGCAGGTCCAGACAGAGATTGGTAACCTCGACTCAAGTATACCCGCATTGCCGGAGGCTTGTCAAGTCAGGAGGGGTGACGGTGGTGTATACAATTCGGTGGAAATCCGAGCTGCGGGAACATTGTGCGTCCAGCGTTTTGTACGGGTAGGGGCAAGGCATTCCCGCGCCAACTGACATTGCTCACAGGACGTAGCCGCCCTACGGTGCGTTTCCATTGAAACAGGCTCTGGGAGAATGCCTTGCTCCTACAATGGCGTGGTTTCAGCAAAGTAATGCCGGCCATTATCTCAATTTCCACCGAAAGCGCTACACTACCGGGGTGACCTGTGCAGGGAAACGGACGGGGTCGCCGGCACGGGAACCGGTCTGTAGGCGGAAGCGTTTGGGAATCGGCAGCGGGGCGGCGGCGCCACGACGTTCAGAGCCAGCGGCCGCCGTATTCTCGCATCTCCTCAATCAGGGGTAGGAGAGCCTGGCCCTTCTCAGTCAGGGAATACTCTACGCGCGGCGGCACTTCCGCAAAAATGCGACGGGTGATCAGCCCTTCTTTCGCCAGCAAACCCAACCGCTGCGAGAGTGTGCGCGGGCTGATGCCTCGCAATGACTTCTGCAGTTCGCCGAACCGTTTGCACCCTTCCGCCAGATCGCGGATGATGAGCAATGTCCATTTGCCGCCCACCAGGCGGGCCGTACGCTCCACCGGACACGTGCCCTGATGTGTTTGGCCGGACACCCCTGTCCTTCTCTTCGTCATGCCCAAAGTATAGCACAAGTCCTGCCGAAAGTGAAATACGAGGATACTTGCTTCCCTGATAGAATGTGCTTCAAAATGTAAATTCTTGATGTTTGCATCCCGCCGGTAGGTTTGACAATACTTGACCTATGTGATACACTTACTTCCATGTAGAAAGGCACTTCAAAAACAGAACTATTGGAGCATAAAGTAAAACCAATGAATACAATCGAAGAGGAACAGAGAGGCAGCTTGTTAGCGGTTTTCGCCCACCCGGATGATGAATCGTTTGGCACAGGCGGCACGATGGCGCACTATGCCGCTCAGAACGTCCGCACCGGGTTGGTTTGTGCCACCAGGGGCGAAGCAGGGGAAATCTCCGACCCGTCATTGGCAACGCAAGATTCCCTGGCCCAGGTACGTGAGGATGAGCTACGCTGCGCAGCTCAGGCACTGGGCGTGTGTGAGCTTTTCGTGCTGGATTACCGAGACTCCGGCATGGCCGGCACGCCGGAGAACGAGGATTCGCGCTCGCTTGTCCAGGCCGATGCGGAACAGGTCGTTGGCGATTTGGTCGCCATAATCCGTCGGTTTCGCCCCACAGTGGTGGTCACCTTTGAGCCCGGCGGTGGGTATGGCCACCCGGACCACATCGCTATTCATCACCACACGGTGACGGCCTTCCACGCCGCTGCCGACCCGGCGCAATTCCCTGGCGCCGGCGAGCCGTGGCAGGCTGAACGGCTTTACTACACCGCAATCCCCCGCTCGTTCTTTGTGAAGATGCGTGAGCATCTAGTGGCTGCAGGGGCGGATATCAGCGAATTCGAGCGCTTCGACAGTGACGTCATCGGCTGGCCGGATGAGGACATCACGGCCGTCATTGAGGTGTCCGATTGCATCGATGCCAAGTGGCAAGCGTTGAACTGCCATCGCACTCAGTTTGGAGAGGACAACTTCTTCCGCAACCTGCCCGATGATGTCCTGAAACAGATGATGAGCAGGGAACACTTCGCGCGGGCCTGGCCAGAGCCAGAAAAGGGGTGTTGTGTATCCGACTTGTTTGCTGATGCGTAAGCTGGCGCTTGTCATCAGTTAGGCGGCGATGGTGACACTCGGAGGTGGAGCTGTCGGATAATAGCTAATGCTTGCCCCTACGTCACGCTTAGTCGCGTCCCTGCCGGTGTCTTCACCACGTCAATGCGCACGGGGAAGATATCTTTCAACTCGTCAATGTGGGTGATGACCAGTACCCGCTCGAAGTCGTCTCGGATGGCGTTAATCGCTTCGGTCAACCGCTCGCGCCCTTGCGCATCTTGCGTGCCGAAACCCTCGTCAATCACCAGCGTCTGCAACCGCGCGCCTGCGCGGCGGGCCAGCAACTTGGAGAGCGCCACGCGGATGGCGAAATTGGCCCGAAACGCCTCGCCACCGGAGTACATCTGATAGTCGCGTGTGCCCAACTCGTCCGCGATGTGAATGTCCAGCGTCTCAACGACCGTGCCTTTGAGCGTTTCCCGCTGGGTCTCGAACCGCACGCTCATCCGCCCGTCGGTCATCCGGGCGAGGATGCGGTTGGCCTCCTCCTCGATTTCGGGCAACACACTCTCAATGATCATGGCCCGCAAGCCGCGCTGTCCAAAGGCAAGCCGCAATTCCTCGTAGATGGCCTGCTCTTCCAAGCGCTTGTCCAGCAGCGCCTGCTTCTCGTCGCGCTCTTTGGCCAGGCCGCGGCAATAGTCGAGGCGCTGGCGGGCCGCACCCAACCGGAGCCGCGCATCCGCCAACCGGCCCTGCAACTCCGAGACCAATCGCTGTTTTTCGGGCAGCGCGCGTACTGCCGGCTCCAATTCGGCGATCTCCTCCTCCAGCGCCTTGACCCGTTCACGCTCATCCTCGGCAACGCCCTGCCACCGGGCGCACGATTCCTGCAACTGCGCCAGACGCGTCTCCTCGGCAGCCAGCCGGTCCTGAGCCACCTGCAAGTCACGGTACGTGTCCTCGAAGGCGGCCAATTCGTCGGCCCGCCGGCGGGCCTGCTCGTTTGCCTCCTGCGAGTAGCCCAGCGCCGCGATCTCCGCCTCCAAGCTTTCCAGTCGGGCTCGTGCCTCCTGGGCATATTCACCTCCGGCCAACTGAGATTCGATCTGCTGGGCGACCGCTTGCGCTTCGGCCATAGCCTTCTCTGCCGCCTCCGCTTCCGAGAGGGCCTGCTCAGCCCGGGCCAGCTTCCGTTGCCAGGCACCCTGTTCTCGCAGCCGGCGTTCCGCATCGTGCACCGTGCGTTTTGCCGCGCCGATCTCTCCCTGCAGTTGGGCGATGCGGTCGCGATTCTGTCGCCATAGATCCCCCTTCGTCCGGCCCTCTGTTTCATACTGACCGCGAATCTCGGTCGCGTGCTCTTCGGTCAGCGCCTGGCCGCAAAGCGGGCACTGCGCTTCGGCCGCTTCCAGCGAGTTCAGTTTCTCCCGCAGCTCAGCCATCTCTTGCTTGAGTTGCTCGTTCGTCGTCTTCAATCGGGCGCTCTCCTCGGCCTTTTCGGAGACGGCAGCGCGCTGTTGTTCGAGGGTCTGTTGAAGATCGGCGAGGGACGCGATCTGCTTCTGCGCTGCGCGGATATCCTCCTCGGCCTGCGGGCGACGCTCGACCTGCCGGGCGAGCTGGGCGATCTGCGACTGCGTGACCCGGAGTTTGGTTTCGCTGTCGTGGCGTGCCTGGGCCAGGGTTCTGTCGAGCGCCGCTCTCTCTTCGTTCCAGGCAACGATCTGACCCAGCAAGTTAGCGAAGTGAGCGGCTTCGGTACGGGCGGCGCCCAACTGCTCGTACCCTTCGAGGATCTCATCGCGGCGCTCGATGGCCGCGCGGTAGGTCTGTATCGTCGCCGCGACTCGGTCGCGCTGCTCCTCATAACGGGTCAACTCTTGCCCGGCCTGGGCCACCCGGCGACCGCTCTCGGCCAGCGAGCTCTTCTTGGCCTCCAGCGTGCGGCGCGTCTCGCGCAGCGACTGCAACGCCTCTTCCTCGGCCTCCAACGTGGATCGCAGCGCCTCCACCTCCTCTTCGGCACTGGCGACGGCAGCAACGTGTTCGGGCTCCTTCTCGATCTCCCGTTGGACCTCCTGCAGCGCGCCGGACAGGCCCTGCACCTCGTCCTTGCACTCGCGGGCCAAGGTTTTTGCCCGCTCCTCGTAACGTTCGTATAGGTCGAGACCCAGGATTTCGCCCAGGATGCGTTTGCGTTCGCCGGGAGCCTTGGTCGTGAACTCATCAGCCCGGCCCTGCAACAAGAAAGCCGTGTTGATGAACGTGTCGTAATCGAGGTGGAGCAGCTTGGTGATCTCCGCTTCGGTGGCCCGGAGCGTGTCTCCGCTCATCGGCACGAACCGGTCATCCTGTCGCATCTGGAGATCGAGGATCGACCGGCCGCGCCCGGCCCGGGTGCGCTTGCGAATCACGCGGTACGTATTCCCCCCCACCCGGTAGTCAAGCTGTGCCTCCATTTCGGTCTCACCCTGGGAGATCAGATCGTCGTCGCGGCGGGCGCGCGATTTTCCCCACAGCGCCCACGTCATCGCGTCCAGCAGGGCAGACTTGCCGTGGCCGTTGTCGCCAGCCAGGCAGGCCAGATGGACGCCGGACAGGTCCAGAACGTTATCATCTCCTCGATAACACATGAAATTCCGTAAGCGCAGACGGATGGGGATCATGGTCTGTCCCTCCGCTTGCCCGACTTCTCAAAAGCCGCGATCGCCCGGCGGAACGAATCGGGCACGCGAACGGGGCGCATCGCGTCCGCCCCGACCATGACCGCGACGATCTCTCCACGCGCCACTGCGCGGCCGGTCTTCACCTCCCGGATGTCAAAGTCGAAGCGCAGGCTGGAATTGCCCACCCGACCGATCCGCGCGTGCACGTTCAACGTCTCGTCGAAGAACGCCCGCCCGACGTAGTCGCAGCGGGTCGAGGCGTACACCAGATCGTACCCTTCCCCGATCATGGTTTGATAGTCGTAGCCGACAGCCCGCATGTACTCGATGGCCGCCACGTCGAAATAGGTGAAGTAATTGCCGAAGAAGACATGACGTTGTAGATCGGTCTCGGCAAAGCGAACCCGAATCGGATGAAAGAAGCGAAACGAATCGGCCATGGCGTGATTTCCTCCTGCCTAATGATACCATTGGCTTTGGACAAAATGAGGGGAACTGGTATCTTCTCGATGTTTCGGGGTGAGCAGGACGTCGAGCCCCCCTAACCCCCCAACTTTGGGGGGCATGTGCTCCCCCCTCAGTCCCCCCCCAACTTTGGGAGGCTAGGGGGGCGGGGCCGGGGGGCGTTCCCCAAGTTCTTGAGATGATACTCCCTGTCGGCAAAAAAGTGCACACGGCTCAACTAACTCGGACACGTTTCCACCTTCTTATTCTGTTATTGCGCGAGCCCGCCAAACACGACTTCGCGTCTTCCTGCGAAAATGGCCAGCTTCTGCTAGTTTCTTGGCCTCAACAACCCATTCGACCGATCTCGCGCCGGGGCTTCGACTCCAGCTTGTTTGGTCACATCCTTATGGTATCAGGCTGTTCTATTTGGTGATGAGTGAAGGATTCACACGTTGCCTATTTCAGCCTCAGAGTACGCGAACACGCCTGGCTTGCCGCCGGTGTGCATGAAGACGACGGTGTGCTCTGCGGTAAGCTCGCCTCGGCGGATGCGGTCGATCAGGCCGGCCAGCGCCTTGCCGGTGTAGACCGGATCCGTGATCAGGCCCTCGGTCTGCGCCAGCAGGTGCATCGCCTCCAGGCAGGCCGGCGTGAGGATCGCATAGCCTGGGCCGATGTAGTCGCCGTAGACTATGACTTGTTCCGGCTGCAGCGTTGCCTCCACATCGAGCAGCTCGAGCGTCTCGCTGACCAGGCGGTGAATCCGTTCAAAGCACTGCTCCAACGGCCGGCTGACGGACACGCCACAGATCTGGTAGTTAGCTCGCAAGGCCACGGCCCCGGCCAGCAGTCCAGAGTGTGTGCCACACGACCCGGTCGCGCAGAAGATGTGTGTGGGTTGGACACCCTGGTCAAAGAACTGCTGCTCCATCTCGAGGGCACAGCCGACGTAGCCGAGGTCGCCCAGTGCCGTGGAACCGCCACGCGGGATGGCGTACGGCCGCCTGCCCCGGCGACGCAGGTCTGGGCATTTGTCCTCCAGGACGCGGTCAACGCTGGCCCGATCCTTGTCCCCTGTGAACACAATCTCCGCCCCAAGGATTCTGTCTATCAACTGGTTGCCAATGGCGTGGGGGGTAGGTTCCCCGCTCAGGATCAACACTGGCTGCATGCCTAGCTTCCGGGCTGCGGCCGCCGTCATGCGGCAATGGTTGGACTGCGGGCCGCCCACGGTCACGACGGTGTCGGCTTGCTCAGCTACCGCTTCGGCCAGCAGGTACTCCAGCTTGCGGGCCTTGTTTCCGCCCATGCCAAAGCCGGTCAGATCGTCCCGCTTGATCAGGATTCGCGGGCCGCCCAGCGCCTCGCTGAATCGAGGGGCATCCTGAAGCGGTGTTGGCAGGTAGGCCAGCCGTAGGCGCGGTATGTTTCCCAGTTTCATGCGGTTCTCTCCTGTTCTTGCAACTCTGCCCGCGTCATCTCCACCACGCGGTCAACAAACTCCACACACAAGCCGGTGTGCCGGCCGTAATCGAACAGGGCCCCGATCTCCTCGCGCGTCATGTGGGCGAGCAGCCGCTCGTCCTGCAACAACGCCTCTTTCAGCGGCCGGCCTGCTTCAAACGCTTGCATCGAGCGTTCGTAGACGATCTCGTGGGCCGTTTGCTTGCCGATTATCTGGGCCAGGGCCAGCATGACGGCTTCCGACAGGATGTAGCCCTGGGTCGATTCCAGGTTGGACCACATCCTGGCCTCGTCCACCTCCAGGTGGGCGCACATCGTCTTCGTCAGGCGGAGCGTCGCGCCGGCCATCAAACACACCGGCCCGATCACGGCCCACTCCGCCTTCCACGATCGGCCATCCCGTTCGTGATCGTGTACCAGGCTTTCGGTGAGCACGGCGACGTTGTGGCGGACCAGGCGCGAGAGGGAGCCCAGGTGTTCGGCGATCTCGGGGTTCCGCTTGTGCGGCATGGTGATGCTGCCGACGGTGCCGCGCACAAACCCTTCCCGCACCTCGCCAATGTCGGAACGTTGCAGCGTGTACACCTCGTGACCAATCTTGTCGCACGTGCCGGCGATGAGCACCAGCACGGAGAAGAACTCGGCCCAAGAGTCGCGCGCCGTGTTCCAGACGATATCCGGAGGACGCAGGCCCAGCTTTCCGAAGAACCGGGCCTGTAACTCGATTCCCACATCGCCAAACGAGGAGAGGGAACCGACGCCGCCGGCCAACTGGCCTACCTCGAGACGCGGCCGCACGGCGCGCAGGCGGGCCCGGTGCCGGGCAATCTCGCGCACCCACACGGCGACTTTGAATCCAAACGTGATCGGCAAGCCGGCCTGCCCATGGGTCCGCCCTACCATCGTGGTATCGCGATGGGCCTCGGCCAGGTCGGCCAGGATCGTCGCGATGCCGGTCAGATCGCGGAAGCTGATGTCCCAGGCCTTGAGCAGGGCCACGTTGTACCAAGTATCCACGATGTCCTGGACGGTCGCGCCGTAGTAAACCCACTCGCCGGCGTCGTCACGGCAGAGGTTCTTCAGATCGCGGATCAGACCCATCGTCGAATGGCCGGTTTCGCGGTAGCCCTGCCGCAGCGACTCCATGTCCAGGTTCTCGACCCTGCAGATGCGGGTGATCTCCTGAGCGGCGACGGCAGGGATCAACCCGACCTCGGCCTGCGCCTGGGCCAACGCGGCGATCACGTCGAGCCAGCCCTGAGTGCGGGGCACATCGTCGAAGATAGCCCGCATCTCATCGCTGCCCCACGCATCGCGATAGACAAGCGAATCAATGATATGTGTAGGCATAACAACCTCCTGTGCAGCGCGTGTGAAACCGAAAAACAGTAGCCAGTCGTCAGACGCGCTTCGAGTCTTGCGTTTCGGGTTCCGAGTTGCGTGTTGCGTATTCCGCTGCTCGACGCTCGACGCATTATCATCCTGGGGGGCACGCCCGCGATCGCGCCAGGGCCACGAGGTCGTGCTCTGCCTGGGCGAGCCGCTCTCTAGTCTCCTGCTGCCATGCGGCGGTCTCGGAGGTGCGCTGGCGACATTCGGCGATCATCTCGCGCACCGGCTCCGCGGCGGCGCCACCCAGTCCGGTGCGGGCGTTGACCAGGGATCGGGGGTCTAGCGCATCAGACAGGACGGTAGCCGGCAGCCGCAGCGCACCGGCTCCCACCTCCTGCGCGGCCCGATCCAGCATCGCCGGCGTGATTTCGCGGGCCACGATGCCACTCTCCAGCGCCTGGCGCACAACCCGTCCGATGATTTCGTGGGCGGTGCGGAAATCGACTCCCGCCTCCAGCATGATCACGTCAGCCAGGTCGGTCGCTTGCGAGAAGCCGTTCGCCGCCCGACGGGCCATCAGAGCGGCGTTCACCGCAAGGCCCCGCACAACCTCGGCCATCAGCCCCGCCGCCTCCGTGGCCCGGTCAAGGGCGCGTGGCAGGTTGCCGTAGATGAAGATGCGATTGTCCGGCTGGGCCGATGGCGTCTGGCCGAAGGCGGCTGTGCTGGCGGCCTGGCCGATCAGGTCGGCGGTCACACCGCGCACGTACGCCAAGGAGTAGGGGTTCTTCTTCTGCGGCATGATCACGCTGGTGCGGGTGTGCCGGTCGGCCAGCTCAACCAGGTTGAATTCGCGTGTACACCAGATTTGCAGGTCTTCCGCCAGGCGGTCCACGTTGATCATGGCGGCGACGACCGCACCGATCACCTCGATGGGGAGATCGGCCTGCCACATCGCATCGCGCGTGTTCGTGACGACGCCGTCGAACCCGAGCAGATCGGCCACGCGCCGGCGGTTCAGCGGCAGGCGCGAGCCGTTGATGCTGCCCGCGCCGCCAGGACACCGGTTCACGCGGCCAAAGGCGGCTTGCAGGCGGTCGAAGTCGCGCCAGATCGGGTAGCCGAAGGAGAGCAGATAGTGAGCCAGCGATGTGGGATGGGCGTGCTGCAAGTAGGTGTAATCGGGCATGATCGTGTCCGTGTGCTGGCTGGCCCGGTCGGTCAAGGCGTTCGATAGCGAGGCCAGGGCTCCAACCAAGTCGAGTACCCGCTGCCGCACGGCCAAGAGGAAGGCGATGTTGCTGGCCTCGCGGCGGGGACGTCCTGCATGGAGCCAACCAGCAACGCCCTGCACGGCCTGCTGGAGCAGGCTTTCGCGGCTGTTGTACACGTCGCCCAGTGTGGGGTCGAGCGGGATGCGTTGGAGGGAGGTGTCGTGCAGTCTTAGCAACGCGGAGAGGAGCGCGCGGCCGGGCTGTTCCGGGACAATGTGTTCCTCCATTAGCATGATCAGGTGGGCGATGTCCGCCAGGCTGAGACCGTGGTACAGAATCGGGGCGTCCTGCTGTTCGAAGCGATAGGCGGACTCAACCAGTTCCGGCGCGGCAGCTTCGCGCAGGCGGCCACCCAAACCCAGGTAATCGCTTGGATCGCTTTTCTCCGTCATGCCGGCTCCCATATCATCTGGCGAGGACGACGGACACCAGAAATAGTATACCGCCATGGAGAGAAATCGGCAAATCCGGGTTGGTGCAGGGTTGCCAGTCCGTCATTTGCGACGATGTGCCCCGATGGGTATCAGCGCCGAGGCATGAGTGGCGGGAAATCACCAGAAACCGCGTGTTGACATTCTGCTCATGTAACGGTATAATTCAAGACACAGAAATGGGGAGGGAGAAGACACGAGGGGGTAACCGGTGGTTACAGAGACAGCGACGAAACCAATTAAGGTCAATACGAAAGACCAACTGTGGCGCAACGATCGTTTTTTCGAAATCACGGTTGATGAAGTGCGCCGGGACCCCCAGGTGGCGGCATTCCTGCGCAGCGCCAACAAACAGATGCAGGTGCTGGGGTACACCGAGCACGGCACACGTCATGCCAGCCTGGTGTCCAACATCGCTCACAATATCCTGGAACGGTTGGGGTTCCCGCACCGATTGGCCGATCTGGCGGCTATTGCCGGGTACCTGCACGATGCCGGGAATGTAATACACCGTGATGGTCATGCCCTGGCCAGTTCGCTGATCGCTATGCAGGTGTTGCCTCGACTGAGCATGAGTTATGACGAGGCGGCCATCGTCATGGGCGCCATCGGCAATCACGAAGAGGAACATGGAATCCCGTCCAGCGAGGTCGGCGCTGCCGTCATCATCGCCGACAAGGCGGACGTGCATCGGAGCCGTGTGCAGAACCCCGACCCCGAGAAGTTCGACATCCACGATCGGGTGAACTATGCCGCCACCCGTTCATTCGTACGGGTGAACAGTGAACAGAAGGTGATCGCGCTGGAACTGGAGATCGACAAGGAGTTATCCCGCGTCATGGAGTATTTTGAGATCTTCATGAGCCGCATGGTCATGAGCCGGCGGGCCGCGAACTTCCTGGGTTGCCGGTTTGAGCTGAGCGTAAATGGGGATCGGCTGTTCTGATGATGTTGCTCAGCGAATCCAGGCAATCCGTGTTCTGCAACATTCGAGTCGCACGAAGGAACAAGGCGTAACCGATGGAGCACTTCATTTCCCTGGGCGATGTGACGGCTGACCAGTTCTACGATCTGCTGGATCTGGCTGCTCGCTTAAAGCAAGAGTGGCGCGAGGGCGGCAATGAGCCCTTGCTCCGTGGGAAAACCCTGGGTATGCTGTTCCAAAAGCCCTCGCTGCGCACACGCGTTTCCTTCGATGTGGGCATGTTGCACCTGGGGGGGCACGCGCTGTACCTTTCGCCGAACGAGGTGCAACTGAGCAAACGAGAGAGCACGCCGGATGTGGCCCGCGTTCTGGCCGGCTACGTAGACGGGATCATGGCGCGCGTATTTGCGCATGCCGATGTGGCCACGCTGGCTGCTTTCTCCCGCGTTCCGGTCATCAACGGTCTGTCCGATCGTGCGCACCCGTGCCAAGCGTTGGCCGACATGTTCACGCTCTTCGAGCACTGGCACGGGGTGCTCTCCGGGCGCAAGCTCGCTTACGTCGGAGATGGCAACAATGTCTGCCATTCCCTCCTGCTGGCGGCCGGCTTGACGGGAATGGATATGACCGTAGCCACGCCGCCTGGTCACGAACCGGACAGCGCGGCCGCGGAGCAAGCCAGGGCGATGCGCACAGCCGGGACGATCTCTGTCACTCACGATCCGAGCGAGGCGGTCGCCGGCGCAGATGCCGTGTACACCGACGTGTGGACGAGCATGGGTCAGGAGGCGGAACGGGCCCAGCGGTTGAAGGTGTTCCCTCCCTATCAGGTGAATGACGAGTTGCTGCGTGAGGCCGCGCCGAACGCAGTCGTTCTGCACTGTCTACCGGCGCATCGTGGAGAGGAGATCACCGATCCGGTGATCGACGGCCCACAATCTCTCATATTCGCGCAGGCAGAGAACCGTCTCCATGCCCAGAAAGCGCTGCTTGTTGAACTGATGGCGTAGGCACTGCCGGCCAGGAGCACAGGCGTGCCAGCTTCCGCGTTTCACGTTGAGCGTTCGGACTCGACGTGGAACGTCCAACACATTCCTGTTGAGGAGAACGGCTGTGTGGCGTTCCAAACGCCAGAACCCCTTCGATAAACTGCTGTCCCAGGGTCACTCACGTGCCTGGGAAGAGAATTGGGTGGGCGCGGTAGAAGCGTATGAGCAGGCTGCCCGGCTGCGTCCCCAAGACCCTCCCGTACACATGAACCTGGGGCTTGCCTATCTGCGCCTCGGACGTTTCCAAGAGGCCCTGGACCATTACCTCAAGGCCGACAACCTGTCTGCCGGTGACCCGGTGGCCAAGACCAAGGTCGCCGAGCTATACCGGAGGCTGGGGCAGGACGATCGGGCGGCGCAGGCCTATTTGGCTCTGGCCGAGCTTCACCGGGTTGAAAACGCTTTGCAGCAGGCCATTGCCGCCTGGCGGGCCGCGGTGGAATTATCGCCCAACCTCATCGAGGCGCGCCGTCACCTGGCCGCAGCGTTCCTGGAGCTTGGCCAGAAGGGCCGGGCCGTGGAAGAACTGCTGCACATGGCCGGGCTCCACCAGGTGAGGGGAGAGCCGGGGCAGGCCGTCGCCCTGTGCCGGCAGGCTTTGGAACTCGACCCCCACAGCGCCCATGCCCGTCAAGTGGAGGAGGCTCTGCGACGCGGCACAGCCGTCCGGACGGACACCGCTGCCGAGGAGGCGGTAGACGCTGGTCAGGCCGATGATGACGAGGGTGATTCTCCCCTTGCCGAAGCCACACATCGAGCGATCACCCAGTTGGCCGAACAGGTTTTCCAGCAGTCTTCGCCCGGTGATGGGTCGGCAGCGACGGGTGCGCGATCCGATGTGGGAGCCTTGATCGCCAAGGCCCTCTCCTACCAGAAGCAGGGATTGGTCGAGGAAGCCATTCGCTGCTACGAAGAGATCGTATCCGCAGGCCACCAGCCGCCCGAAGTGTTATTCAGTCTCGGCCGCCTCTACCAAGAAGCGCTGCGCCTGGAAGAGGCTGTGGCTTTCCTTTCGCGCACCGTTGACGACCCCGATTTCGCCATGGCCAGCCACTTTGCCTTGGGGCAATGTTTCCAATTGCAGGGCAACCTCGATCAGGCCCTGGATCACTTTCTGGAAGCGGTCAAGATCGTGGACCTGGCCACCGTGCGCAGTCGAGCCCAGGCCGATGATCTGATCCAGTTGTACGAGCGGCTGGCAGAGAGCTATGCAGCCAAAGGGGACACCGAGAAGGCCGGATCGTTTGCCAATGCGCTGGCGGACTTCTTGAGTCGCCGAGGCTGGGAAGATAAAGCCAGAGAGGCTCGACAACGAATCCAGACCCTGCCGTCGGCAGGCAGCACGTATAGCCTGGCTGAATTGCTGGAGAGTCCGGGAGCAGACGATGTACTGGAAGCGCTAAGCACAAGCCAGGAGTTGGCCTCTCAGGGGTTGTTCGTGACGGCCACCGACGTGTGCTTCTGGGCACTCAGCAAAGCGCCTGACCACCTCCCGCTTCATCATCAACTGGCCGATATCCTCGTTTCTCAGGACCGCTTGGACGCAGCGGTGGCCAAGTTCCTGGTGATATCCGACGTATATGCTGCCCGCGGCCAGCCCAGCAAAGCCATGGCCACGTGCAAGCGAGCCTTGCTGGCTGTCCCCATGTCTACAAAGCTGCACGCGCGCCTGATCGATCTATCGATCCGGCAGGGAGAGATCGATCAAGCTCTGGAGCACTACTTGGCCTTGGCCGATACCTACTATCGCTTGGCAGACGTGAATCGGGCCGTCGAGAAGTATCAGAAGGCATTGAGGCTAACCCCGCGCGGGTCACCAGAAAAAGAGTGGGACGTGCAGATTCAGCGGCAGCTGGCCGACATCTATCGTCAACGCCTCGACTGGCCGCGCGCTGTCGATGCCTACGAGTCTATCCTGGCCCACCATCCAGACGATGCGGAGATACAGCGTAAACTGCTGGACATGTACACCCGGTTGGGCAGGAAGGTTGAGGCGCGCGCTACGGTTGACGCGCTGACGGATCTTTATCAGCAACGGGGAGAACTGAACTCAGCGATCGAATTGTTGGAAGAGCAGGCAGAGAACGCTCCAAACGACCGTGCGCTGCGGCTGCGCCTCGGCGAAGTATGTGTGCAGGCGGGACGTAAAAGACGCGCCATTGACGCGTGGTCCCAGGTCCTTCAGTTGCAATTGGCCGACGGTCAGAAGGCTCAGGCATCGGCAACCGTACGCCGCATCATCGCCCTGAGCCCCCCCAATGTATCCGCTTACAAAAAGCTCCTGTTAAGTCTCGGCACCTCATGACCAATCTGGCTGACATCCTCCTGACGTTCTCCCGCCTTGACTTGCTCAGTGTCGTTGATATCCTACTGGTCGCTTCGGTCATCTATGGCGTGCTGTACCTCGTACGCGGGACGCGCGCGCTGCTCCTGGTGCGGGGGGCCCTGTTCGCTTTTGCCTTGATCTTCCTGCTCAGTAACTTCCTCCAGTTGACCGCATTCAACTGGCTAGTGGGCCTGGCCCTGCCGGCGTTTCTCATCTCCATCCCCGTTATCTTCCAGCCCGAGATTCGCCGTGGGTTGGAACGGCTCGGACGGCCCGGGCGCTTCTTTGGAGGGCCCGTCATCCAGGCGGAAGTCACGCAACTGATCACCCATATCTGTCGAGCGGCGGACCGCTTGATAGAGCAGAAGCAGGGCGCGCTCATCGTGCTGGAAGGCGAGATTCCCCTGGATGAAGCGATCGGCACAGGCGTGGCTCTGGACAGCCTGGTGAGCACAGAGTTATTGGTGACCGTTTTCTTTCCGGGCACTACGCTACATGATGGCGCTGTGATCATCCGAGATAACCGGATCGCGGCGGCGGCCTGCGTCTTGCCCATGGCCGGCGACCTGCGAGACCGGCGACTCGGCATGCGGCATCGCGCCGGCGTTGGCGTCACGGAAGGCACGGACGCCGTGGCCGTTGTCATCTCGGAGGAAATGGGTGCCATCTCCCTGGCCTACAGTGGCCGCATAATCCGCCACCTGGACAACGCGCGCCTCAATCGCTTATTACACACGTTCTATACGCCCCGCTCCGGGTTTACCTGGGGAAACCTGTTTCGGCGAGAGGGTGCATAGATGGCCAAACGGTCTCCGGGACTTGCGCTATTAGCCGAGCTCGGATCCTTTGGGCTTTCGCTGCTGCTGGCCACGATCGTGTGGGTAGCCGCCGTCAACCAACAGAATCCCTTGCGCGCGGGACGCTTCCCCGACCCTGGCTTGTCTATCGAGGTTACGAACAGTTCCGAAGGGCTTGTGCTCGTGAACCCCCTGGACACACGCGTGGTGCTGGACCTCCGCGCTCCCGCCGATAGCTGGGACCGCCTGGGGGTGTCCGATGTTCGCGCGTTCGTTGACCTTGCCGGCCTGGGTCCGGGGCTGCACGAAGTTGAGGTGCAGGTGGAGAGCGCCGATCCAAACGTGCGGGTCTTACGCATTCGCCCCGATCGCGTCGCTGTGCGTCTGGATGAGATAGCCGAAAAGACCGTCGCGGTGCAAGTGGAGGTGGCCGATCCCACCAGCGTGCCGTTGGGCTATGCGATGCAACCCCCGGTGGCTGTGCCGCCGACCGTCACCGTTCGTGGACCGCGCGTGCAGGTGGACAGAATAGACCGGGCCGAAGCGACGGTGTTTCTGGCCGGTGCGAAAACGACGATAGACGAGGTCCGCTCGCTCACGCTCCGCGACGACGGGGGCGCTGTGATCACCGGCCCCAAGGTTGAACCGGCACAAGTGCGGGCGCGGGTGCTCATCGAACAACGTACCGGGTATCGGGAAGTGTCGGTCCGGGCCGTAATCACCGGAACGGTCGCCCCAGGGTTCTGGATCAGCAGCGTCACTGTCCAGCCCTCCACGGTGACCGTGGTGGGCAATCCTGAACTGGTGACCCAACTCTCTGGGTTCATAGAAACCGAAGCGATTGATGTGACCGATTCGCAAGACTCTGTTTCCCGCCGGGTGAACCTGGCGCTGCCATCCGGGGTGTCTCTTCTCGGCGAGCAGGGAGTCGCGGTGCAAGTTCAGATCATGCCGATAACGGGCGGCAAGACGATTCAGGCCGTGCCACAATTGCACGGCGTCGGCCCGGGACTTTCGGCTCGTGTATCACCACAGTCCGTGGACGTGATCCTGTCCGGGCCACTGAACGATCTGCAAGAGCTGGCTCAGGACCAGGTGCAAGTGTTGGTGGACCTCAGTGAGAAGGAACCAGGGACGTATCAAGTGGTACCGACGATCATCGTGCCCGATTCATTGCAGGTACAGGCCATCGTCCCCGCTCTCCTGGAAGTGACTGTAGCGGTCGAAACGGGCACGCGGGACGTAGACATCCCCCTGCAGGTCACCGGAGTGGGCCTGGGAATGGAGAGCCTCATCTCTACCCGGCAGTTGACCGTCACCCTTAGCGGTCCGCTGCTGGCCCTGCAAAGCCTGATCACGGATACCGTGGCCGTTACGGTTTCGTTGCAAGGGCTAGGTCCTGGACTCCATGTGGTCACCCCCACCACGTCTGCGCCTCCACCGCTCGAGGTGGTGGCCGCAACGCCAGCCGCGGTGGACGTGGTTCTGGGGAGCAGGAACATCCGGCAGCAACTGGTCGTTAGGCCGAGCTGGGAAGGATTGGGGTCTGGCCTGGTGATCCGCTTCGAACCGGACACGATCACGCTCACCGTGGGGGGGCCGTATCTCTCCGTTCAACAACTTGGCCCTGCCGATGTACAGGTCACCGTGGATGTTCACGGGTTGGCACCGGGAACGCATTTCCTGGAACCCCGCGTCGTGCTGCCGGCCGGCTACCGGCTGGTGGGAACAACACCCAGCCGCGTCCGCGTGATCTTGTGGGAACAAAGCCAATGAGCGGGGCAAGCGGTCGTCAGTAGCCACGGGCAGCTGCATCTGGAGTGTATCCCATATTCTTTGGGAGCGCTGGGGAATCGCGGGCGTTTCCTTACAGAATTGGGCATGGTTCGAATGGGGCACAGAGACACCTTGACAAAAAACGGGGCGGCTGACGGTGCCCAAGGCGTGTTGCGAAGTCGTCTGTCTTGTGCTATACTTGTATCATCTCAATAACTAGGGGAGCGCCCCCCGGCGCCGCCCCCCTAGCACACCAGAGGTGGGGGCGAGCCATGGG
>CAZDTE010000003.1:30789-54413 GCA_964508275.1 uncultured Ardenticatenales bacterium | reverse complement strand
CCTGCAAGCGGATGTAGGTGATGTCCGACACCCATACCTGGTCTGGACGCACCACTGAAGTGCTTGTCAGCAAGCAGGCTTTGCTGTATAATTGAGACCTGAAGATTCGCGAGTTGATCAGGCCCGAAGGCAAGATTGGCTACAATCTTGATGAACTGGACAGTTTGACATCTTATGAGGTGAGCATTATGACCACTGTGACTATTCGTGAGCAGTTATACAAGCAAATTGACAACTTGCCCGATGATGTTGTTGAGCAAGTTGCAGACTTTACCCTGTTTATCATGGCAAGACGGCAGATAGCTCCCAGTTATGTAGACTGGGGTAGTGATCAATGGCAAGATTTCGCTCTTGGACAATTCTTTCGTGAAGATGATGAGGTCGAATACTATTTGGAAGATGCTCAAGAGATATACAATCCATGAAACCTGGCGACATCGTCCTAATTCGCTTTCCTCAGACTGATTTGCAAACTGGAAAGTTGCGCCCAGCATTGGTTGTTGCTAGTGCTCCTGGCCGCCATGCTGATTTGCTGCTTTCTCTGATCTCCTCGCGCACCTACCAGGCAGTTCCACAATTTGACGAGATAATCGATCCTTCTGACTCTGATTATGCGGTCACCGGTCTGAAAGTTCGTTCCGTTGTCCGGTTGGCGCGATTGGCCAGTGTCGAAGCCTCTGTCATCAATGCGCGTCTTGGCACTATCTCGTCGAAACGATTACGGCAGATCAAAAAACGTCTGGCTGACTGGCTACAGAAATAACCTATTGCTGGTAAGTTGATTGTAGTGGGTCGCACGCGCCGCCCAACACCCATTGCAGCTGACCGGCAAAGCCCGATCAAATCCTGACGGGGATGAAAGTCGTCGCGGGCTTTGCCGGCGGCTGAACTTTTCCGTTATGTGCCTAGAACTACCAGACAAAGAGGAAAGTAAATGCAACTGAAAGATTTTGTACCACCAATAAAAACTCGGGTACCAGCCGCACGCTGGGGGCGGGTTGGCGTCGCCGGCGGGGTAGGTTTCGGCGGCCCGCGCGGGTGAAGCCAACCGTTAGCCCGCCCAACGCGAAACGACTCTACTTTGTCACTGGGGCCAACCTCATCATCCGTATTTGAGCGGAGCGCTAGGGCTGCGTGCGACGCCACTGGCGGTAGGCGCGCACCTCGTGGCGCAGCCCGGCCCAACCCCTCTCCCGAAACAGTCTCCACGCGCGGCGAGGCAGTTGCCACCAGGGGGTTGGCTGCACCAGCAGCTCGATCGGCGCCGACACCGGTTCCTCGTCCAGAGAGTACGCACGAAAGGCCAGTTCCCCCGCCACCGGACGGTCATTCTCATGCCGGCCGACCCCGCGTTCGTATGCCCACAGGGTGATCGCATCGCCCGGCGCGGCGCGCGGAGCCTCGAGGAAGAAATAGAATGAGCGCCCTCGGGAGCCTGGCACAGGGGGAAAGACGAACGGGTGGTACTGCGTGTCGGCCAGCTCCAGGGAGCGGACACGGACGGTCGCGATGTCGTGCGGGTCGCCCGGCGCGGTCCGCAGGTGGAAGATGGTCTCGCCGCTGTTCACCCGGCCGTAGGTGGAGATCAGCAGGTCCACCCGGTGCAAGTTATCGTGCGCGGCCACAAACGTTTGCCCGCTGGTGCGCTTGGCGGCCAACTCGCCGGTCGGGCGGCGCACGCGCCCATCGGCGATCACCGCAGGCTCCAGCCGTAACAGCGCTTTCAGGCGCTGACCGAGCCAGGCACGCCAGGCATTCCGGCGCCGCTCTCGCCGGATGCGCCGGTCCAGTTCATTCCACAATGCCTGGAGGTTCTCGCGCTCCGCTGCCCGCGCCTCTCGCAGCCGAAACACGTGCGCGTCGATCTCACGTAGCAACTCGCGCGGCGTGGCTGGCGCTGGCTCTCGGCCGGCGCCCTGGACGGCGACGGTGCGGCCCGATTCCAGCGGGCGGCGCGAGTCGCCGGGCAGGTGACGCAGGATGATGGCTTCCACCTGGCGGGCGGCGCGCTCCCACGTCAGTGGTTGCACCTCCTGGAACGCCGTGTCCACCAGACGAGCACGCAGGTGCTCATCGTAGAGCAACTGGAGCACGGCATCGGCGATTCCCTCTGCCGTCGGGTCAGCCAGCAGCGCATCCACACGGTGTTGCATGACGCCTTTCGTCGTCTCCACGTTCAGATCGACGACCGCGCAGCGACAGGCCATCATCTCACGCGGTGCGAACGAGCAGTTGGTGAGGGAGAGCACCAGCCCGACCGTCGCCGAAGAGTACAGCTCGGCGAGTTCGTCGACCGAGAGGATGCCCCGGTTGGTGAAGGAAAAGGGGACCGCGTGGCTTGTCAGATCGTCGGCCCCGAAGAAGACGAACTCGACGTCGGGCCGTGCCTGGTGAACGCGAGCCAGGGCCTCAATCCCCAAAGGAAACGCGCGGCGCGGTGTGCTTGGTCGCGCGTAGAAGACCACGCGAGGGCGCCCCGGCTTCGGAACCGGGCGCGGATAGTAGACCGAGTGATCGACCGGAAAGTCGAAGAAATCGGCGTCGGCGTCGTAGCGGTCGCGCAGCAGGCCGGTCAGCCACGGGCCCAGCGTGATGGCGCTTAGGCCCAGGCAGTAGGTGTGCTCGGCCTCTACGTACTCGGCGCTCATCGGCACAAAGTACGGTTCAAAATCCTGGATGAAGTAGAACTTGTGGGCCTCCGTGGCCAGGCCATGCACCAGATAGGCGGTACGCCAGTGGGTCGCGAGGATCGCGTCGCTGTCGTGGACAGTGCTGTCCCAGCGATGGACATCCGCCCCGAGGGGGAAGAAATGCTCCTCGATGAAGCGAGCGAGGGCCATATCGTTAGCTTTGTGGGCCCACCGGTCCGGCATGACATACACCCGCTGCCGGTAGCCGAAATCAGCGAGGTGGCGGATTATGCGGAAGATGCCGAAATGCCCGCCGGCCCCCTTCCACGGCTCCGGCACAACCCAGTTGAAGACGGGAGTCCGGGTTTCGCTGGGAGGAAGAGGGAGATTCATGACGGGCACTGTCCTCCGGTCTGCGACTCGTCAACGCGAACTGCGGGGATGAACATGGTGTAGGGATAGCTGGCGGCAGAGGCGGATGACTCGCGGAGCAGAATGATGCCATCGTACGCCGGCAGGGTGGCGCGATTCACGGCGCTGCCATCGTTGATGCTACGGTCCTGCGTGCCGTTGATCTTGCGGAAGGTCTGGCCCAGGTCTACGGACCGTGCGCTGCCAGAGGCATTGGCGATCGCGATCCCGTTCTCGAAGTCGCGCCGCCAGAGTTGGGCCGCGCCACTTTGGAAGCGCACGTCATCGACCCACACGTCGCCGACGCCGGAAGCCAGCCCGAGTCCGATGCCAGCCCCGCCCTGGCCGACCGTCTGGTTGGCACGGAACGAGATCACGTAGCGCTGCCAGGTCGTGCCGAGGTCGCGAATCGTCCACAGCCCCAGCAGGCTATAGGGGTTGTGCGTCATTTGGGCCCAGATGGCGATCTGGCGATGATCGGAAGCACGTGCCCAGAACGAGACGGTGTAGGTTTGACCGTTGCTGACGGAGAGGCCACCGTGCAGCAACTGCACGCGCCACCAGTTGTTGAAGTCGCCAGCGCCGGGTGCTTGCTGGACGGAGACGCGCATCGAGACACCGCCGTGGCTGCACGAGGTTGTGTCGGTGGCGAAGGAGGCAGCGCAGCCGGATGCGGTGTCCACGTAGGTATCCCACTCCGCTTCTCCCTCCTCAAACGAGCCGTTCGAGAGCAGGGCGTTGGCTTGTTCGTCGATCCACCGGGCCTCGCCCAGCGGTTGGCCCAGATAACCGCGCCCCTGGCCAGCGTTGTCGTATTCGTCGAACCACCAAGGATCGCCGTGCGCCTGGTCGCCGTTGTCGTAGGAGAAGAAGCCGTCCCCCATCAGGGTGCTGGTGAGGCCGAAGCGCATGTCGCGGTAGTTGATCTGGCCGCTGTTGAAGGTGTTGCTGTTTATGAGGGCGGTGAACGGCGGTTGACCCAGTTGGGCCCAGGTGCGATAGCGCTTCATCTCGAACTGCCAGCGGTCCAGCTCGGCGATGTAGGGGCTTCCGGCCGGCTGACCGTACGGGTCTTCTTGACCGCTGAAGCTTTCAATCATGAAGCCGTTCATTTGGTCATAGGGAGTGCAGGAGGTGTTGCCGATCACGAGGAAGTCGGGCCCGGCATCGTTGCGCACTTGGGTTGCCAGGGCGCGGACGCCTTCCTGCCAGCCGGCCGTCGCGTCGGCAACGCCGTCGTTGTTCGCGTCGGTGTTGCCACCCTCGATCCAAGCGAAATGATCAGCACACTGGTCGAGCAAAACGCCATCCCACAGCCCTGAAGCGATGATGTTGTCGCGGATGTACTGGGCCAGGAAGTCCACCCACTTGCGTCCCTGGCCGTCGCGCGGCGAGTATGTGCTGGCGTTGAGCATCCAGGTGCGGCCATGCACCGCATCGTAGAAGCTGGAGGCGTGCGCCGCGATGTGGGCGCCTTTGGAATGGGACGTTGCCGTCGAGTAATGGCCGCGCTGGACACGGATCGTGTTCCCGGAGACCGAGGTCACGTGCATGTGTTCCGACCCCACGCGCACGTCATCTCCGGCCCGCAACCGGCTACCATTGGCCACGTTGAACTTGGTCTTCGTGGCGTCGATGTTCTCCGACAACGTGGTGTATGGCCGAAGCAACCACCACCCGTCGTACAGGGCTTGCAGGAAACGGGTGTCTTTCTCCTGGGGCAGCACCTCCTCGGTCGGGAGGAATGCCAGGATGGTGGCCTGCGGGTTCAGCGCGCGAAGCTGAGTCAGCGACTGCGGGCGCATGCGCATGACGCGGTCATCCAGGACGATGACGTCGTGGTTGGCGATGGTCGGCAGCTCCGCCTCCTCCAGGAAGTGTGCCTGGTAGATGTTCAGGCGCGGGTAGTCGTACGGGAACGCCGTCCGGGCGCTGCGCTTACCGGTCGCGCGGGCCGGCGCGTTGCCAATGGACGATGCGGCGATGAGAAGCAACATCACCAGCAAGGTCGCCACAGAGACGACAGGCTTGATTCTACGTTTTGATTTCATCCGTTTGTCGTACAGTTTTCGAATAACGGCCCACCTACTCCGTGATAATCCGTGTCCTGTTCCTCACTAGCCGAAGGTCTCCTGACCGAGGCGAACCGGGCTGGGCACGGTCAGGAGTCCGCCTGCCCGTGCGGGCAGGTCGCCCAGCGGTGAAAACCTCTAACCGCAGAGGCGCAGAGGGCGCAGGGAGTAGAATGATTTTCTCTGCGTTCTCAGCGTCTCCGCGGTGAAGGGCCTTTTTTCAGGGAAGCCGATCATCGGTCGGTTCTATTCGATCATACCAAAGCGTGTTCCCATCCACAATGGGAAACTTGTACCGTTGAGAGGGGAGTACATCGCCCGTCACCCGCCGCGCACCGGCCGGGCTTCGGCTACTGATCGCCGCTGATCGGGCTGAGCGGCAACCAGGTTCGCCAGCACGCGCTCCAGGTCGGTTCGAAACGCATCCTGGAGTTGGGCCCAACGTGCTTCCCTCTCCGTCAGGGTCTGACGAAGCCCTTCAATCTGCGACTGTTGTTGCGCCAGGTGTTCATCTTGTCTTTCGATCTGCCGGTAGAGCCGGGCGATGACCGCACGAGCTAGCTCGGTCGGGTCCCGCGTTTTTGGCGCCGCCTCCAGCAGGTGTTGCAAGAGTGGCCAAAATGTCTCTGCGCGTGCCGCGGGCGAATAGCGGCGGTGGACATCCTGGTACGCGGCCTCACCCAGCGCCTGTCGCTGCTCGGCGTCGGTGACCAGCCCGCTCAAGGCCCGCTGCCATTCGTCCGGCGTGTCGGCCAGCAAGCCGTTCGTGCCGTGCGCGATGGCGTGCCGGAAGGCTTCGACCGGTGTGGCCACCGTGGGCACGCCCACAGCGCCGGCTTCAAAGTACTTCAACTCACTCTTGCCCTGGCAGAACGGGCTGTCAACCTCCAGGGGCACGATGTTGATGTCCGTGTCGGCGATGATGTGCGGCAGCTCGCGCCAGGGCAGGTAGGGCGTGCGCACGATTCTGTCCGCGACGGGATCAAAATGGTAGCTCAGGTTCAACTCACCGGCGACGTGCAGCCAGACGTGCGGGTGTTTGCGCATCACCTGGACGAGAGCATCGGTGACGGTGCGAAAGTCGCGGTCGTGCGAGCCGCTGCCGCTGAAGTAGCCGATGATGATGCGACCGCTATCGCGGTCGTGACCGTCGTCATGCGGGCGGCGGCGCTGTTGGCGCGCCGCTTCCGAGATGCGCAAAAGTTCGCTGCTGATGGCGTTGCGGTTTACGAACGCCTGCTTGCCCTGCCGGCGGGCGACATCGGCCAGGAACTCCGTGGGGGCCAGGAAGAACGAGCAGCGTTCGAACGTGCGCGCGTAGCCCGCCAGCGTCTCTCGATAGCGAGTCGCCTCGGCCGGCGGCATACGGTCGAGGAGCGGGACCTGGTCGGCGACGTCGGGGGCGAAGATCAGGTCGTCCGTCTCGAACAAGGCCGGTTTGCCCGCGAAATCGGCCAGGTCGAGGAAGTCGTCGATCAGCGGTGAGAGTGACACGCGGTGGAGGATGAACAATTCGTAATCGAGCACGTCGCCCAGGATCGACGGATCATCGTCCAGCTTCAACGTGGTGCACACCCGCTGGAGCGTCAGTTGTTCTTGTTGGTGATCGCACCGGTAGCGGCGCGTGTCGCCCGCTGTTCCGCTGATGAAGAGCACGGCAACGTTTTCTGGTCGTATCATACCTCTTCACTGAAGACCGGGCTAAAGCGGCGGAAAACAATGTACCCAATTACTAGAAACGCCAGCGCGGTGAAAAAGGTACGGGCGAAGAAATCGCCGGCCGGCAGTATGCCTTTGTACAACACCTCGCGGTAGGCCGCGACCAGGGAGGCCATGGGGTTGACGTAAAACATCCACTGCCAGACATTGATGGTCTGGCCCAACGCGCTGAACTGGCGCGGCAGGATTTCGATGGGGTAGAAGACGGGCGTCAAAAAGAACCAGGCCAGCATGACCACCTCCATGATCACGCGCATATCGCGGTAGAAAACGTTGATCGTGGCCAGGATGAAGGTTAGGCCGACCGTGAAAAGTAGCTGGGTAAGGATGATGACCGGTATGAAGAGGACCCACGGGGTCACCGGTATGTGGGAGAAGAAGAGGAGGGGAAACAGCACCAAGAGGGAAAGCAGGAAGTTCACAAGGTTGGACAGGACGATGGCGATGGGGAGCACCTCGTGCGGAAAGTAGACCTTGCGCACCAGGTCCGCGTGGCTGACGATGCTATCCAGGCCTCCAATAAGGGAGGTGGAGAACCAGTTCCAGGGTAGCAGGCCGATGAGGACGAACGCCGGGAAGTGTTCGACGTTGCTGGTGGGCATCATCACCGTGAAGACGACGGTGAACACGAGCATCATCAGCAACGGATTGATGAGACTCCACAGGAAGCCGAGTACGGAGTTCTTGTAGCGAACCTTCAGGTCGCGGGCGACGAGGTTGCGCAAGAGTTCGCGGTAATGAAATAGCTGGTTGAGCGAATACTGTAGTTCCATTGATGGTGTAGATGTCAACTGGCGGGGCGAGCCGCCCCGCCCACGGATCAGCCGATTCGGCGGCGCAGATCGCTGAGCCAGCGCATCAGACGAATGAACCGCCCGCGTTCGTAGGCGGCCACCAGGTCCTCCAGTTCCTGGATGTGGACGTCTTTCTCGGCCAGTTCCGCGCGCAATTTCTCCGCTCTCTCATCCTTCTTTGCGTACAGATCGTACAGCCACTCAGATAGGGGCGTGTCGCCCGGCAGCGAGTCCTTGTCAAAACGGTACATGTCATTGCATCCCCGACAGATCGGGAAGCGTACACCCTGGTCCAGAATACGGTTCCGCTCCCTGAGAATCTCGCCCCAGTCATCTGCAACCAGATCGCCGATCACGCCCTGGGCAGCGAGATCGTGGCAGCAGGCCAGCGCCTGCCCGTTCCAGGCCACGAACAGAGTGCTGGCGAAGATGTCGCAGCGACCGTTGCTCGGCGGTGGCGGCGTATCGCAGACCGCCGGCGCAAGGAGGTGCCCTCCCCTGCTGTGGCACTGGGAGAACATGACGTTGTGGATCCCGACGCCAGCAAGGTAACCCCGGATGTCGGCGAGGTGAGGTTCCGTTTGCCGGCTGATGCTCACGTTCGCCGAGACCTTGACCCGTCCGTCCGCAGCTTCCACGAAATGCTGAATCCGTTTGTCGACTTTCTCAAATGAGAGGCCCCCCATCATCGACTCGTACAGGTCCTGGTTGTGCCCGTTGACGCTGATGATGATGTTTTCCAGGCCGGCCTCCAGCAGTTCGCCGGTTTTCCGGTCGGTCAGTGTGGAGGCGTTGGTGGTCAGCACCGTGGCCACGTTGCCGGACAGGTAGCCGATGAAGCGGGGCAGGAGCGGATTCAGCGTCGGCTCGCCGATGCCGGAAAAGCTCACCGCCTGCAACCCATCGTGGGCCAGCGCCTGGTCGGCGACGCGCCGGAAAACCTCCCACGACATCTTGCCCATCGGGCGGGTGAGTGCTTCCCGAGGGCAGTGAATGCAAGCGGTGTTGCAGAGATTGGTGGCTTCTATTTCGACGATTTCCATTCCCACTCGCCGTTCAATGCGATCATTCCATATTTTTCATCCACGGCCCGCACGCGAAAGGAGTACAGGCGGTCGTGGTAGTCATAGATCGTCGTGTCGTCCCAGTCCCGGGCCGCAACGGAAAGAGCATAACGTCCCTCCAGCAGGGGGAGGCGATCAATCTTGTAGCGCACGACGCCGTCGCTGTCGAGCGCGGGCACGACGCTACCCGAGAACTGGGTGTTCGGGCCGGTGACGTGTACGCCGTCGCTGCGGTGGATGGCCAGGCCAAACACAGGGCGCTCGATCTGGGCCTCCGCGTGGTACTGCATCTCAACGACCAGAGGATCGCCGGTGCGGAAAAGCCGTTTCTCCCGCCCCCTGCCGTTCAAGAAGCGGACGTTCACAATGCGCACGTCGCCGGTTCCCCACCGCCGGTCACCAGCTTCGTCGTCCTGTGACACAGGCTCTGGCCCAGCGGATTGCCACGAGCGGTCGTTGTAGCGGGCTGCAACGACCTCCGCGTTTCCGTCGGCCATCACGCGCCCATGGTCCAGCCATACGGCGTGGGAGCAGACAGAGCGTACCAGGTTGGGATCGTGCGAGACAAAGAGCACCGTCACCCCTTCCTGGCGCAGGTGGTCAATGCGGTCCAGGCATTTGCGCTGGAAGGTTGCGTCGCCAACGGCCAGGACTTCATCCACGATGAGGATGTCCGGATCAACGGTGGTGGCGATGGCGAATCCCAGGCGCATCTGCATCCCCGAGGAGTAGTGCTTGACCGGGACGTCAATGAACTCACCGATCTCGGCGAAATCGACGATTTCGTCTAACCGCCGGACTGTCTCGCGACGCGAGACTCCCAGCACCGAGGCATTGAGGAAGATGTTCTCGCGACCGGTCAGGTCCGGGTGGAAGCCGGCACCCAACTCGAGCAGGGCAGAGATTCGGCCATTGGCGACGATCCGCCCGGAGGTAGGACGCAGGATTCGGCCCACCAGCTTCAGGAGGGTGCTCTTGCCTGCTCCGTTGGGGCCGATGATGCCGACCGACTCGCCGGCCGGCACCTCGAAGGAAACGTCTCGCAGCGCCCAGTACACTTCCTTCTTTCCCGATGGATGGTGGTGCAGCCAGTTCAGCACCGTCTCTTGCAATGATCGAGGCCGTTCGTGGTGCAAGACAAATCGCTTGGAGACCTTCTCGATGCGAATGGTGCCAGGCACGGTCATTCCTCCGCCGGGCCAAGCGGCAGTGCGCTGACCAAGCCCAGCCAAAAGACCAGGAACAGAGTCAGGTAGCCGGCTACGAGGGCCAGGTAGTAGCGCGCCTCACCCCAGATAGCAGGCCGACCGGCGGTGATCTGGGTCAGGAGCATGCGCGGAACCTCGGCGATGGTGCCACGAAAGTGAGCCGCGAACGCCAGGTCCCCGTCAAGTGGTTGGCCATCGCGCCAGGCGGTGCCATCGGGGTGGCGATCCCCTTCGCTCCGCCAGACGGTGATGGCATCCCCCGGCCGGGAGGCGGGCGATTCCAGGGCGAGGTAGAACGTCTGCCCGGCAGAATCCGGCAGCGGGTCTAACGTGAAGATCCGCCAGGCGTTGTCTTGTACGGTATCCGCGGCAAACGTCTCTGAGGTGACGACGGGGCCGGTCGGCGTATCCCGGCGCAGGAGGAAGATCACCGGTTGCCAGTTCGCTCGCGCGTAGGAGGCCAGGAAGAGGGAAACACGATCAAGCCCGCCGTACGGAGCGGTGAACGTCTGCCCCACCGTGTGCCGCTGATAGATTTGCCCCGCCGGCACATGAGCAGCCGCTTGAACGTCCGGTGGGAACGATGTATGAGACCAGGCCACCCAAGTGATCGCCAAGAGGCCGAGCCAGGGTACGGCAAGAAACACCAGCTTTGTTCTCTTCTCCATCTCTGCCCCATTATAAACGATGTCTCCTCAAATGCCAAATGGTGAACGAGGCCCCCCGTATTAAAGCAGACCTCCCCAGAGGGCAAAGGCAGTCATTGGGACCACGGTGATGTAGCTGTATCGGGCGTGCGGGCGTCAACCGCCATACCACAGACCGGGGGAACTTCATACCCGTGAGGGCTGCCCGCTCGCGGCAGATGACAATCCGCCGCCAGGGACCCGCGGACTGTCGTCCGCTCTGAGCGAGCAATCTGGAAACCGCTGCGCAAGCCCGCCGGTGCGTGGAACTTGCCAGTTTTTCAAAACTGTGCTTTAATAGTGGTGTCCTGTCCATTCCACCGAGGGGAGGTTGCACAAAACGATAAGACTTCACTCTGTTGTATTTGCTGTCAACGATCAGGTCTCCAGCAACCTCATGGGCGAGACCGCCATCCTCAATCTCCAGACAGGCACGTACTACGGCCTGGACGAAGTGGGAAGCCGGATCTGGAGCCTGATTCAGGAACCGGTATCTGCCAGTGAGATCCGGGATGCCATCTTGCGGGAGTATGACGTGGAACCCGACCGCTGTGAGCGCGACCTATTGAACTTGCTCAACGAAATGGCCATCGAAGGCCTCGTCGAGGTGGTGCAGGGCGAGGCGAGGGGAACCCACCGGGAGCAAACATGAGCGCGATTGTCGGTGTTTGCTTTTTCGATGGCCGCCCCGTCGACCGCGATGAGCTGGCGCGGATGACGGATCGGCTTGCGCACCGTGGGCCGGACGGCGCCGGCACATGGGCAGAGGGCTCCGTCGGCCTGGGCAATTGTCTGCTCTGGACGACCACCGAATCGCGGAACGAACGACTCCCCCGCACCGACGCAAGCGGCGACCTGGCGATCACCGCCGATGCCCGCATCGACAACCGCGACGACCTGATCGCTGCCCTCGGCTTGACGGACCGGCAACCCGAATCACCAACCGACGGCGACCTGATCCTCGCCGCCTACGAGCGATGGGGCGAGGATTGCGTTGCCCATCTGGTCGGCGACTTCGCCTTCACCATTTGGGACGGGCGGCGACAGGCGCTCTTCTGCGCGCGCGATCACCTCGGCGTCAAGCCCTTTTACTACCACCGCTCCGACCGGCTCTTCGCCTTTGCGTCCGAGATCAAGGCTCTGTTCTGCCTGCCGGATGTGCCGCGCCGGCTCGACGAGGTGCGCGTCGGCGACTACCTGGTGCCGATGCTCGAAGACAAGGCCGTCACGTTCTACCGCGACATCCTGCGGTTGCCGCCCGCCCAGGCGATGACGGTCAGTGAGGCTGGCGCCCGCATCCGCCGCTACTGGCAGTTGGACCCGGGGCAGGAGATCCGGCTTGGCTCCGATGAAGCGTACGCCGAGGCATTCCGTGAGCAGTTCACCGAAGCGGTACGTTGCCGGCTGCGCAGTGCCTTTCCGGTGGGGTCGCTCTTGAGCGGCGGATTGGACTCGTCGTCCATCGTCTGCACAGCCCACCACCTGCGTGCCCAAAACGGTAGCCGGCCGCTGCACACGTTCTCGGCCATCTTTGATGACGTGCGCGAATGCGATGAACGACCGTTCATCAACGCGGTCCTGGCTCAGGCTCGCTGTGAGCCGCACTTCATGCGCGCCGACCGGCTCAGCCCCCTGACTGATGTCGACCGGGTCTTCTGGTGCCAGGACGAGCCTTTCTATGCCCCCAACCTGTTCATACACTGGGGGTTGTACCGCGCCGCCACCCGCGCCGACGTACGCATCTTGCTAGATGGCCTGGACGGCGATACGACCGTTTCGCATGGATTCGCCTACCTCACTGAACTGGCCCGCGCCGGCCGGTGGCTAAAGGTGGCCAAGAACATTCGGGACGTCACCAGAAAGGGGAAGCAACCATCCTGGCCGGTGGTACGCCACCGGATCTTGGGGCCGCTTGCGCCACCTCTCCTCCGAAGGAGTTGGCGATTCCTGAACAGGCCCAGCCGTTCGGCATTGAGTCGCAACCCAACCATCCGGGCCGACTTTGCCCGGCGCATCGGGCTGGAGGAACGGTTTAGGGCCTTCCAAGGAGAGCGACCAAGGCCCGCGCTGGCCGAACGTGAAGACCACTACCGGCGTCTGATGTCAGGCTTCGTCCCGTTCTACCTGGAGGTCGCCGACAAGGCGGCGGCCATGTTTTCGCTGGAACCCCGCTACCCCTTCTTTGACAAACGCCTGGTGGAGTTCAGCTTCGCGTTGCCGGCCGAGCAAAAGCTCGCCCGCGGGTGGACGCGCCTGATCCTCCGCCGCGCGATGCAAGGCATCTTGCCACCGGAGGTTCAGTGGCGCGGTAACAAATCCAACCTGAGCGCCAATTTCCGCCGTGGCTTTGCCACGACCGACAAGCACTGTGTTGAGAAAGCCATACAGCGGGATTCGTCGCCGATCGCTGCCTACGTGGACCTGCCCGCGTTGCGCGACCGGTATTCTCGTTACCTGGCCGAGAGGAACAGCGACGACGGCCTAACTGTGTGGAAGGCGACGACGCTGGCGCTCTGGCTGGACCACACAGGGGTGGCTGCGTAGGATACACGAAAGGAGGGTGCGAAGGGGAACAGAAGACCAGACTTTGCGCTGGGCGACCTGCCCGCACAGGCAGGCGGACTCCTGGCCGAGCCTCGTTCAGTTCGCCTCGGTCGGGAGAACGCGGCAAGTGAAGACACCAAAGGAATATGGAATCATCAAAAGGAGCAAGGAAGATGGGCCCCAGGAACGAGCCTATGATCGAGAAAAAGCAAGAGCAATCCGAGAAGAAACCGTATGCCAAGCCGAACCTGATCAAGCATGGCGACGTGGAGAAAATCACTGAGTACTTCGGAGGCCAAAACACAGATGCCTACGGGGGATCCACGCCCGGCTAGACACGAGTTAGTTGCATTCTTACACTGCCTACGGCCTGGGCATTCATGCCGAATTGGCCCTTCCAGAACTACTCCCCGGAAGTGAGTCGCCGGATGTGACCATCCGGCTGGGAACGGTGGATTGCCTGCCGGCGGACCCAAATCGCCAGGGAAGTTGTCTGAAGGCCACACCGGAAGAAGTGTGCCTGGCCTGGGAGGGCGTGGGCACCTTCTCGATGCGTAGCGGGCGTGAAGTGGTGATCGCACCAGCGCCGAGCGTGGAGGATCGCGTCCTGCGCCTCTTCATCTTGGGACCGGCTCTGGCCACGATCCTCCACCAGCGGGGACTGCTGGTGTTGCACGCCAGTGCCGCTGCTGTGCGTGGGCGCGGAGTTGTCTTCCTGGGTTGGCATGGCTGGGGCAAATCGACCATCGCTGCCACGTTGCATGCCCGTGGGCATGGCGTTGTGGCGGACGATGTCGTCGCCGTGTCATTCGACAACACCGGCCAGGCGACGATCCTCTCCGGATTTCCGCAGCTCAAGCTGTGGCCGGACGTAGTCGCTTCCCTGGGCGATCTGCCCGCAGACCTTCCTCTCCTCCACCCCTTGATCGACAAACGAGCCCGCCGGGCCAGCGAGCGGTTCATGCAAGGGCCGCTCCCTCTTGCCCACATCTTCGTCCTTGCCGAGCGTGACTCGCCTGTCCCCGATGTTGTGCGCCTTCGGCCCCAAGATGCGTTTGTGGAACTGGTGCGCCACTCGTACGTGGCCCGCCTCCTGGAGCGGACCGGTGCGGCCTCAGTGCACTTCCTCCAGTGCACAAGGCTCGTCAACTACGTGCCGATCGCCCGCCTGGAACGCGGGCGATCGCTGCCCAATCTCCCGCGCCTGGCACGCCTGGTTGAGGAGGAGGTTGCGCGTGCCCTTTCCTCCTGAAGCCGATCTGTTGCTGCACTGCGCGCGCAGCCAGATCGGGCCGGATCGCGCAACGGCGATCACCCGGCTCGTCTCCGCCGGCATCCACTGGCGTTATCTGCTCGATCTGGCGCGCCCCCACGGCATGAGACCGTTCCTGTACCGGCATCTCTCCACAGTCTGCCCGGACGCCGTTCCAGACGACACTCTCGACCACCTTGGGGATGAGTTTCAGAAGAACGCGGCGCGCAACCTCTTCTTGACCAGAGAATTGCGCAAACTCCTGGACCTGCTTGAAGCCGCAAGCATTCCCGTCGTACCCTACAAAGGGCCGATCCTTGCCGTCACCGTCTACGGCGACCTGGCCCTGCGCGAATTCTGCGACCTGGACATTCTCGTCCAGCCCCATGACGTGGCCGGGGTTCGGGAGTTGCTCCTCACCAACGATTACGTGCGGCACTTCCCCCTGACACCGGCACAGGAAGCGGTCTACCTGCCGCACCTGGGCGAGTACAAGTTCCATCGCTGCGACGGCAAGGTCCTGCTAGAGGTGCACTGGGAACTCACCCCCCGAGACTTCCCGTTCCCCTTGGCTTCCACGGGCCTGTGGGACCGCCTCCGAGCGATGCCGTTCGGCGGCAGGACCGTGCGCAACCTTTCGCCGGAGGACCTGTTCCTGTTCCTCTGCGCCCACGGATCGCGACACGTCTGGTCCCGGCTGGAATGGCTCTGTGGTGTGGCCGAACTGATCCGCGTTCACACGGACATGGACTGGGGGCTGGTCCTGCGCCTGGCCGAGCAGACCGGCAGCACGCGAACGCTTCTGCTTGGTTTGTACCTGGCCACCGATCTCCTGGACACCCCTCTGCCGGAGGCGATACGGTCGAGAGTGCAAACCGACCCGACGGTCAGGGCGCTCGCCGCCGAGGTTGGCCGGCAACTCTTCCGCGAACCGCTTGGGGCAGCCAGCGACCCAGGCGAGACGATCTTCCGGATCCGCGTGCGCGAGCGCTGGCAAGACAGGGCCCGCTGCTGTCTGAGCCGGATCATCGCGCCCACCGTGGAGGATGCCTCATCCCTGGCCCTGCCGGCGGCCCTTTCGTTCATGTATTACCCGATCCGCCCCGTTCGCTTGCTTGGCAAGCACGCTATGGAGACGATGAGGAGACGATCTTGGAAAAGAGCTTGACATACACAAAGCATGATGGCATCGCCACGATCACGTTTAACCGGCCGGGCGTGCGCAACGCCATCAGCCTGGCCATGATGGACGAGCTGGAAGCCGCAGTCGCCGATCTCGAAGCCAGCCGCGACCTGCTCGCCGTGGTGTTGACCGGCGCCGGCGACAAGGCGTTCGTCGCCGGTGGTGACCTGAAGGAGTTTCGCCGCCTGCGCACCGTGCGCGACGGGCGAGAGATGTCGCTGCGCATGGGCAGCCTCTTGCAACGGCTGCACCGCCTGGAAGCACCGGTGATCGCGGCCATCAACGGCGATGCCTACGGCGGCGGCTGCGAAACCGCCCTGGCCTGTGACCTGCGTCTCGCTGCTCCCCACGCGCGTCTGGGCTTCCGGCAGATCGTGTTCGGCGTGACGCCCGGCTGGGGCGGCGGCCAGCGCTTGCTCCGCCTGGTCGGCCCCGCCAAGGCGATGGAACTGCTGCTTACCGGCGACATCCTCACGGCAGAGCAGGCGGCAGCGATCGGTCTCGTGAACCGCGTGGTCCACGATGGCGACGTGCGTGACGTTGCCCATGAGCTGGCTTCACAGATCGCCCGCCGCGCACCCCTGGCCGTGCGGCACATCAAAAGCGCCCTCGTCGAAGGGGCCAACATGCCGCTGGACGCCGCCATCGCCTTCGAAGCCGAACTGTTTTCGGTGACCTGGGGTTCGGAAGACCACTGGGAGGCGGATCGCGCGTTCTGGGAAAAACGGGCTCCCGATTTCGGGAGTCGCTGAGGCAGGGCTGTTGCGAAGCCGTCATTGCGAAGGAGCGAAGCGACTGAAGCAATCTCCTATCCCGCAGAAGGAGATCGCTTCGGACCAATCGCGGCCCTCGCAATCACACTTGGTGGGTTGCCAAGTGACTTTGCAACAACCCTGCGGTGATGGGGGTTGCTGTTTACCATGTCTCAAGCAGGTGGCTGGACGATAACCTTGCTCTGCGTGATAGCGATCGTTCTCCCGCTGGCCGTTCTCGGCGGGGCAGTCGGCGCGGCCGAGCCGGGACCCGCGCTCGCCGCGAACGACGGCTGGGAGCAGATCACCAGCGCACAGGGCCTCCCCGATGACGCCATCACGGCGTTGACCTTCGGCCCGCGTGGAACGCTCTGGGCCGGAACACTCAGGGGGCTGGCCCAGTTCGACGGACACCGCTGGCGGACGGGACCGGCCGCTTGGGCGATCGGCACGCCGTGGATCACCGCCCTCGCCACGGACGGGGATGGCCGCGTGTGGGCCGGCACCTGGGGCGACGGCCTGTACCGCTGGGACCGCGATTCGTGGCGACCGGTCACCTCCCCTATGAACGAGCCGATCACCGCGCTGGCAGTGGACCAGGCCAATCGATTGTGGGTCGCCACGTTCGGTGGCGGAATCGCTGTGTCCGAAGGGACGCTCTGGTCACGTCACACGCCGCGCGACGGCCTGGCCGGACCGTGGGTCCAGGCGTTGGCCGTCGATCTCACGGGCAACGCGTGGGCCGGCACCTGGGGGCACGGTTTGAGCCGCTTCGACGGGCGCTCCTGGGGCACCTTCCGCCTCGCCGATGGCCTGTCCGACGAACAGGTGAATGCCCTGGCCGTTGACGCGGAAGGCGCGATCTGGGTCGGCACCGCGGCCGGGCTGGCCCGTTTCGATGGCGCGCACTGGCAGTCGTACACCGCCCACGACGGCCTGCCCGACGAGCGCATCTCGGCGCTGGTAGCCTTGGCGGACGGCACCGTTTGGGTCGGGACGCCGCGCGGATTGGCTCACCGGGAGCAGGCTGGCTTCGTGGCCGTGCCGCTGCACGACGGCCCTCGCCAGCCGTACGTTTCGGCGCTCGCCGTTGGCACAGCCGGTTCGTTGTGGGTCGGGGCGTTGGGGGATGGCCTGTACCGGCAACACAGCCTCCCCCCGGCTATGCCGGTGTCCCGCGCACCGGTCGTCCTCATCCACGGCTGGCACGGCCCGCCGAGCGATGATGTCGCCGACAGCCAGCTCAAGTTCATGGCCCGCTGGCTGCGTGCCGATGGCTACGCCGTCTTCTACGCCGAGGGAGTCACCGCCGACCAGACCCTGGCCGAGAACTCAAGAGCCTTGCGACGAACGATTGCGCAGGCCCGGCAAGAGACCGGTGCCGAACGCGTTCACCTGATCGGCCACAGCATGGGCGGATTGGTTGCCCGCGCCTACGTGGAGTCGGGCGGTTACGCGAACGATGTGGCGTCGGTGATCATGCTCGGCACACCGAACGGCGGCCTCGGCCTCTGGTACAACCAGTTGGCGCGCTGGATTCAAGGCGGGAATGCCGAACCCGCCCTCATCGAGCTGACACAGCAGTTCATGGCCGAGTTCAACGCGACGCACCAACCGCGCGATGACGTACCGTACCTGCTCGTGGCCGGAGACCTTTCTGAGCGGCTCGACGTGCTGCAGGACTGGCCTCCCAACGACGGGCTGATCGAGCAGGCCAGCGTCTTCGCCGTTGCCGGTGTTCGGGCCGCAACCGGTGACGCCCACGGCTGGACCGACGACACGATCCTGTATTCCGTGCCGGCCTACACCTGGCCACGGCAGACCTATGAGCGCTACGTCCGCCCCTGGTTGAGCGATTGCCACGCCGAGCTGGATCGCTGCGGCGCGGCCGGCGCCGCGCCTACGTCCGGAATCCTGTCGCATCCTTCGCACACGCCGTTCGTGACGCGGCGCGTGGCTGCCGGTGCGACTATGACCGTGCCGCTTGCGATCGAGCAGGCCGAGTCAGCCCGTCTCTTCCTCACCTGGGAAGGGGGCGACCTCCGTTTCCGGTTGGTCGAACCGGGTGGCCGCCAGCTCGACGGCGAGCAGCACGATGGCGACGAGATGTTCGCCTTCCTCCGTCTCGATGATGCGGAGATCGTGCCGTTCGCTCTCTACCGGATCGATCAGCCCCAGGCCGGCAGTTGGCAACTGGTGATCGAGAATCGCGGCACGCACAGCGCCAAGGCGACGACCTACGCGATGATCGAGGATGGGCAGGAACTGAGCACTTCCACCGCCCGTTTTCGATGGGCGGTCGGTGAGCCGGTCACGTTGCGGGCGGAATGGACGGATAACGGCGAGCCGGTACGCGATGGGCTGGTGGCGGCGGAAGTGCCGGACGGGGATGGCGGCTATCGTTCCCTGGCGATGGCCGACGATGGCTCGCACGGCGACGGCAAGGCGGGCGACGGCGTGTACGCGGCCCGATTCGTGGCGCGCGAGGTGGGTCAGTTCGTGGCGACGGTTGTGGCCCGTCGAGGGAAGGTCATCTCCCACGTGCAGGAGGTGATCTTTGTGGTTGAGGAGCAGTCGCCATGAGCGCTTGCGCACCACCAAGGATGAAAAAGGGATCGCAGATCTCCCTCCCTCAGTCCCCCCAACTTTGGGGGGCTAGGGGGGCTGGGGGGAGCACATGCCCCCCAAAGTTAGGGGGCTTGACGTCCTGCTCACCCCGAAATATTGAGAAGTCCTCCATGGCCTTGGCCCATTCTTTCTGCGAGAAACATGGAGGCTTGTTTCTTGGTAGATACCAGCAGCACCCGTAAGAAACGGGCGGCGACGCGGCGTCTAATGGGCGACCAGAGACACCCGTGCACTCGTGCGTGGTATGAGATCGTGAAACGAGAGAATGTGACGCGTTGCTGGCCCAGTTTCGCGTCGTATGCCTTGTCGGGAGGCCCCAATGAAAGCTGTTGCCGTATTCCCAAGAAAACCGAACAGCGTTCACCTGGCCGACATCGCCCGGCCGGCGGTTCATCCCGGCTCGGTGCTGGTCGAGGTGCTGCAGGTCGGCGTAGATGGCACGGACCGCGAGATCAACGAGGGGCTGTACGGCGAGCCGCCCCTGGGTTCCGAGTTCCTGGTCATTGGCCATGAATCGTACGGACGCGTCGTCGAGGTCGGGCCTGGCGTGCGCATGCCGGCCGTTGGCGATTACGTCGTGGCGACCGTGCGTCGCCCGGACGATTGCATCAACTGTCGCGCCGGCGAATACGACATGTGCATCCAGGGCGATTACACCGAGCGGGGTATCAAGGGGCGCCACGGCTATCTGAGCGAGTTCTACGTGGAAACGCCGGAGTACCTGGTCAACGTGCCCCCTATGCTGCGAGACATCGGTGTTCTGCTCGAACCGTTGAGCATCGTGGAAAAGGGCATCACGCAGGCGTTCAAGATACAGCAGCGGTTGGTCTGGAAGCCGCAGCGGGCGTTGGTGCTGGGCGCCGGCACGATCGGCCTCCTGGCTACGATGGCACTACGCCTGCGCGGGCTAGAGGTGATCACGGTCGCCCGCACGCGGAAGCCGAACCCGCGAGCCGCGATCGCTGAAGACGCCGGCTCGCGCTACCTGAGCAGCCGGGACGAGCCGGTCGCCGGCCTGGATGAAACGTACGGGCGTTTCGACATCATCTTCGAGGCGACCGGATACAGCCCGCTGGCCTTCGAGGCGATGGATGTGCTGGGCAACAACGGTGTGCTGATCCTCTCCAGTGTCACAGGCGGCGACCAACGCGTAGAGGTGCCGACCGACCGCTTCAACCTGGAGATGGTGCTCGGCAACAAGGTGGTCGTCGGCACGGTGAACGCGAACCGACGCTATTTCGAGCGGGGTGTGGTGGACATGCAGCACGCGGAGGAGCACTGGCCCGGCTTGTTGGCCCGCTTCATCACGCACCGAGTGCCGGGACTGGAAAGCTACGAGGAAATGATGCGCCTCCTGACGACGGAAAAGTCGGCGATCAAGGTTGTGGTGGACGTCGTCCACGGGAGAAGCAACATGTGATGCACAATTCGCTCTCAGACGGAACTATGTCCGATTTCTTCAGCGAACTGAGGCGGCGAACGTCGGCAGATGTGCGCGCCGACCGCGTGTCCCGGCTTCTCTACGCCACGGATGCGAGCATCTACCAGATCGAGCCGCTGGGCGTGGTGATTCCGCGCACCGTGGACGACGTGGCCGCCACGGTTGAGCTGGCCGCGCGCCACGGCGTTCCGGTGTTGCCGCGTGGCGCGGGCAGCAGCCTGGCGGGGCAGGCCGTGGGGCGCGCTGTGGTGCTGGACCTGTCGCGTCACCTCGACGCCATCCTGGAGATCGACGCTGAGGCGCGCATCGTCCGCGCGCAGCCCGGCGTGGTCCTCGACCGCCTGAACGCGGCGCTGCGCCCGCACGGCCTGATGGTCGGCCCCGATCCGGCGAGTGGCAACCGCGCGGTGCTGGGCGGCGTTGTCGGCAACAACGCGACCGGCTCGCATTCTATCCTCTACGGCCACATCGCCGACCACATCGAATCGCTGCGCGCCGTGCTGGCCGATGGTTCGCTGGTCACGTTTCGCCCGCTGGACGAGGCCGCTGTGCGCCGGCATGCCCGGCGCGACACGCTCGAAGGGGCGATCTACCGCCGTGTGCCACGCATTGTCGCCGAGAACCGCGACGAGATTGCGGCCCGTTTCCCTCGCCACTGGCGACGATCCAGCGGTTACAACCTGGATCGCCTGGCGGTCGAGGGCCCGCTCAATCTGGCCGCCCTGCTCGCCGGTTCCGAAGGCACGCTGGCCACGATCACGGAGGTCACGTTACGATTGGTGCCCCGGCCCCCGCTGAAGGGCCTGGCCATCGTCCACTTCGATGATCTGATCGCGGCGATGGAGGCCACCCCGCTGATCCTGGAGTGCGAACCTTCAGCCGTGGAGCTGATGGACCGCATGTTGCTCGACTTCACCCGCAGCGTGCCGGAGTTCGCCCGCCGGCTCACTTTCGTTCACGGCGAGCCGGAGGCCTTGCTGGCCGTCGAATTCTACGGCGCGTCGGAGGCGGAGCTTGTTGCCAGGCTAGATCGCCTGGAGGCGCACCTGACTCGCCATCGGCTGGGCCGCGATGTCATCCGGGCCGTGACGCCGGCAGCGCAGGCCGACTTTTGGGGCGTGCGCAAAGCGGGGCTGGGCCTGCTGATGAGCCGCAAGGGGGATTGGAAGCCGATCCCCTTCATCGAGGATTGCTCCGTGCCGGTGGACGATCTGGCCGCGTACGTAGCCGCCATCCGGCAGGCGATCGCCGATCAGGGCACCGAGGCGGCGTTCTATGCCCACGCCAGCGCCGGCTGCCTGCACGTCCGTCCGCTGATCAACCTGAAGCAAGCCGAAGGGGCGGCGCAGATGGCGGCGATCAGCGCAGCGGCCGCCGCTCTCGTCCTCCGCTTCGGCGGCGCGATGAGCGGAGAGCACGGCGACGGCCTGGCCCGCAGCCAGTGGAACGAAAAACTGTTCGGCACGCGGCTGTACCAGGCATTCCGACAGATCAAGGCGGCGTTCGATCCGCAAGGGGTGATGAACCCGGGGAAGATCGTGGACGCGCCGCCGCTGACGGAAAACCTGCGCTACGCGGCCCCGTACGCGCCGCGCGAGTTCGCGACCCGCATGGATTTTTCGGCGGATGGCGGCTACGCGGGCGCTGTGGAGTTGTGCAACGGCTGCGGCACCTGTCTGAAGCAGGACAACGGCACGATGTGCCCCTCGTTCGTGGCTCTGCGGGAGGAGGGACACAGCACGCGAGGGCGCGCCAACCTGTTGCGTGCCGCCATCGGTGGGCTGCTCCCGCCCGACGCGCTCGACGGACCGGATCTGTACAGCGCGTTGGAGTTGTGCCTGGCTTGCAAAGCCTGCCGCGCCGAATGTCCGTCCCAGGTGGACATGGCGGCGCTGAAGGCCGAGTTTCTGGCCCGTCACCACGACGTACACGGCCTGCCGCTCCGCGCTCGCCTGATCGGCAACATCGCCCTGCTCAATCGCCTGGGCTGCGCGACGGCTCCCCTCTCGAACTGGGTGGCGCAGTTGCCGATCTCCCGCCGTCTGCTGGAGATCGTCGTCGGCTTCGACCGCCGGCGACCGCTGCCACCGTTCGCACGAACCACGTTTACGGACTGGTTCCGGCGGCGACCGGCTCGGGCAGACGCGCCGCGCGGAAAGGTGGTCCTCTTCCACGACACCTACATGATGTACAACTACCCGTCCGTCGGGGTGGCCGCGACGCGCGTGTTAGAAGCTGCCGGCTTCGAGGTGATCCTGCCGGACAAGAAGTGCTGCGGCCGGCCGATGATCTCGCAGGGGATGCTGGATGAGGCCCGCCAGCTGGCCGAGTACAACATCGCCCGGCTGGCTCCGCTCGTGGAGCGAGGGCTGGCGGTCGTGGGCTGCGAGCCGAGCTGTGCAGCCGCGCTGAAGGAGGAGTATCCGGTGCTCGTGCCAGGGGAAGCGGCACAAAGGGTGGCGGAGAACACCTTCTTACTGGAGGACTTCTTGGTTCACCAGCAGCAGGCGAGCGGCGAGGTACTGAGATTCCGGCCGGTGCCGGGAGAGGCGCTGTTCCATGGCCACTGCCACCAGAAGGCGCTGAGCGGCACGTCGGCGACGGAGCGATTGTTGCGGCAGGTGCCGGGCTTGCGGATGCAGGTGCTGGACGCGGGGTGCTGCGGAATGGCTGGTGCGTTCGGCTACGAGCGCGAGCATTTCGACCTGTCGATGCGGGTCGGCGAACTGCGCCTGTTGCCCGCCGTGCGCAAGGCATCGCCAGAGGCCAGCATCATTGTCACCGGAGCCTCATGCCGGCAGCAGATCGAGCAGGGCACCGGCCGGCGCGTGCTGCACGTGGCGGAGTTGCTGGCGAAGGCGTTGGCTGCCGACTAGGGGCACGCGGAGCATGAAAGGGAACCGTGAAACTCGCGGCTCAGTTGCTTCTTCCGTGAGTTCATGTTAGAATAAGGGTGTTCGCAATCCTTGGATCCGTATCATGCCTTCTGAGAGGATGGTCATGGGTATGCAAGCCGTTACAGTCGAGCTTCCTGAGTCACTTTATCACTTCGCCCGGCAGGTAGCCGAAGCGACCAAGAAACCGTTGGAGGCTGTGCTGCGGGACAGCATTGCTCACACTCTGCCACCTTTTGACGACGTGTCACTGGAAGAGGCAGCCGCGTTGGCTGGGCTTGCCGATGCATGTGGAGCAGAGCACTCCCATTGCAGCCGGTGGCCCTTCGACTGAGGAGAACCTCTG
>CAZDTE010000003.1:0-30689 GCA_964508275.1 uncultured Ardenticatenales bacterium | reverse complement strand
TGGAGCAGAGCACTCCCATTGCAGCCGGTGGCCCTTCGACTGAGGAGAACCTCTGGCTGGCTTGTCCGTTGTACAATGGCCACAAGGGGAGGGGATACAGATGCGGGGCGCCGACCCTGAGACCATTGCGCAGGTTCTTCTCTTCAATCCCCGTGAACAGGATTGGGAAGGGCATTTCCGTTGGAGAGAGGATGCCACGCTGATCCTTGGGCGAACTGCCTGTGGGCGCGCCACGATCACTGCTCTCCAACTCAACAATGACCACCTTGTGAGGGCGCGCCGGCGGTGGGTGATGGCAGGCTGGCATCCGCCTGAAGACTGGGAGCCTGGGCTCTTGAAGTGGCAAAGCGGGTAGTGATCCGTGATGCGGCTGCGGACCGGTGGCTCCGGTTCCAGCAGCCGCGGCGCGTGATCGAGACATACCACCGCGACGAGGTCATTCCCAAACTGCGCCTGGTCGAGAACGAGGTGCAGGAGCGAGGACGATACGCGGCTGGCTTCATCAGCTACGAAGCGGCACCGGCCTTTGACTCAGCGCTCCACGTACGCCCGCATAGTTCGTTCCCCCTGATGTGGTTCGGCATCTACGCTCAGCCGGAGGTGATTGACCTACCGGATCCTTCCCCAGGGCCGGCACACGCTGCCCTTCGCTGGGCACCCTCGGTGAGCCGGGCAGAGTACGATCGAGCGATCAGTCAGATCAAAGCCCACATCGCCCGTGGCGAGACGTACCAGGTGAACTACACGTTCCGCCTGCGGACGCTGTTCACAGGCGATGCGTGGGCGTTCTTCATGGAACTGGTTCGAGCCCAGCAGGCAGGATACGCTGCCTTCGTCGACACAGGCCGCTTTACTTTGTGCTCCGCCTCGCCGGAGCTTTTCTTCATGCTGGATGGCCGCCTGCTGACCTCGCGCCCAATGAAGGGGACGGCGGCACGTGGCCTCACGTTCGCCGAGGACTGCGCCCAGGCCGAGTGGCTCCAGCGATCCGAGAAGAACCGCGCCGAGAACGTCATGATCGTGGACATGGTGAGGAACGACATGGGGCGGGTGGCGGAAATCGGGAGCGTACACGTGCCGGACCTGTTTTCGGTTGAGCGGTACCCGACGCTCTGGCAGATGACGTCTACCGTCACAGCGACGACAGATGCTACGTTCAGTGACATCATGGAGGCGCTATTCCCCTGTGCCTCGATCACCGGCGCGCCGAAACCGCGCACCATGAGGATCATCTCCGAACTGGAGTCGACACCCCGGCGCGTCTACACCGGCTGTATCGGCTTTCTCGCGCCGAACCGGCAGGCGCAGTTCAACGTCGCCATTCGCACGGTCCTGGTTGACCGCATGGAAGGCCAGGCCGAGTATGGCGTCGGTGGCGGAATCGTGTGGGACTCCTCTGACCGTGACGAGTATGCGGAGTGTTTGGTCAAGGCGCGTGTGTTGACAGAGCGCTGGCCGGAGTTCTCGCTGCTGGAAACGATGCTGTGGACACCCGACGGTGGCTACTTTCTCCTGCCATACCACGAGCGACGCTTGCGTGATTCGGCGGCCTACTTCGGTTTCCCGGCAGAGACGGCTCAGATTGAGTCGCGGTTGATGGATCTGGCCGGTTCGCTCTCCCCGGTCCGGCACAAGGTGCGCTTGCTGGTGGCGCAGGATGGCGAGATCACCTGCCGGGCAACTCCGCTCCCCGAGGGTCGCGAGCCGGGGCCGGTGCGACTGGGGATTGCGCCATCTCCGGTCAATCCCGATGACCCGTTTCTGTACCACAAGACGACTCATCGCCAGGTGTATGCCGCCATGCGGGCCGCTATGCGGGCCGCATGCCCGGACTGTGATGATGTCTTGCTGTGGAACGAGCGCGGCGAGATCACGGAGAGCACCGTCGCCAATGTCGTCGTCGAACTCGACGGCGAATTGCTCACCCCGCCGGTTCGCAGCGGGCTGTTGCCGGGCACCTTTCGCGCCTGGCTGCTGGACCAGGGGACGGTGCGCGAAGAACCCGTGACTCTTGACACACTCAGGCGGGCCGACGGGATCTACGTAGTCAATTCGGTGCGCAAGTGGCGGCTAGCCGTCCTGGAGTGGTGAGGCGGCCAGCCGCGACCTTTGCAAAACTCGCTCTTGACAAATCGCCTGTTTGGGTGTACAATGTGAACAGACCGACCGACCGGTCGGTCTGTGAGGTCTGGGGGCCTGGCTGAGTAGTAACAGGCAAGGAGCAATAGCCGGCGATGAACATTCGCAGAACGCTGGCCGTGATGCGCAAAGAGATACGCCACATCGTCCGCGACCGCGGGACGTTCATCTTGGTTACGCTCTCGCCGGTGATCCTGCTCTTCGTCTTCGCCTACAGCTTCTCCGTGGACATCAAGAATGTGGCGATCGGTGTGCTCGACGCCGATCAGACCCGTATGTCCCGCCAGTTCATTGCCGGCCTGACCTCCAAGGGGAACGTAGAGGTACGCTACGCCATACCCGACTACGATAGGCTGCGACGGCTGGTCAACCGGGGGCAGGCAAAGGCAGCGGTCGTGATTCCCACCGGATTCGCACGTGACATCGAGGCCGGCCGCGAGGTCCATGTGCAAGTCATCGTGGATGGCACCGACCCCAACACAGCCAACTTCGTACTCACCCACATCGGCGGGTATGCAGAACGATACACGCGAGACCTCACGCGGCGAGAGTTGCAGCGGGCCGGGGCGACCTCAATCCGCCTTGACCCCATGGACCTGCGCCGCCGCACGTGGTTCAACCCGTCATTTCGAATGTTGGTCGGCATGATGCCGGCGCTCATCGCCATCGTTATGGGCATGGCCCCCGTCGCTGCTACTCTCGCTATCGCCCGAGAAAAGGAGATGGGCACCCTGGAACAACTCATCGCTACGCCCATCCGCCGCTCCGAACTCCTCGTTGGCAAGCTGCTGCCCTACATGGTGAATGGCCTACTCAGCGTCGTCCTCTGCGTGGCCACGGCCGTCGTCTGGTTCGGCATACCCTTTCGGGGTTCCTTCCCACTCTACCTTGTGCTGTCTGTGACCTTCCTGTTTGCCAGCATGAGTCTGGCCTTATTGCTTTCTACGTTTGTGAACAGTCAACAAGCTGCACAAATACTGGCCATCCTGGTCTTCTTTTTCCCTGGCTTCTTCCTTTCGGGCGTCTTTTTCCCGTTGATCAGCATGCCGCCGGCGGCGAAGATGGAATCGCTCATGATACCCACGACGCCCTACGTGCTGATCAGCCGGGGGATCATCCTGAAGGCCCAGGGGCTGTCCTCTTTGTGGCCCTATGCGCTGGGTCTTGTCGTGATGGGTGTATTGGTACTGGGGCTTTCCATGGTGTTGTTCCGCAAGCGGATTGCGTAATCAAACGTACTGCGTACTTGCGTAAGGATCACGCAATACGCAGTACGTAGTACGCTCATTCGCCGGCGTTTATTGATTTCGTAGTTGGAGAAACCGTAGTGTTCTACCGCATCTGGGTGTTGGCGAAAAAGGAAATGGTGCAGATTTGGCGACAGAAGCTGATTGTCATCGCCCTGTTGCTGGGTATGGCCTCGGAACTGGTTATGGTCGGCTACACCACTTCGCGGCCCATCGAGCACCTGCCGCTGGCCGTGATCGACGAGGACCACAGCCAGGCCAGCCGCGAACTGCTCCAGGCCATGACCAATTCGCGCACCTTCGACATCGCCCGCTGGCCGGGCAGCGACGCCGAGGCAATCCGCATGATCGAAGAGGGTCAGGTAGTGGCTGCCGTACATATTCCGCCCGGCTTCTCCGCGCAACTGCGCGACCCGGCCGCCGATACGCCACAGGTGCAGTTGCTGCTGGACGGCAGTGAGGCCATAGCCGCCCAAACCGCGCAGATGAGCGCGGAGGGCACCGCCGCCACGTTCGGACAGCGTGTTGCCCTGCAGACGTGGGGTCTAGGGCCGGCACGGAATGCCGGCCCCGCGATCAATCCCGAAGTGCGCGTGTGGTTCAACGAGAGCCTCTCCGAATCGAACTACGAAGTGCCCTCCGAACTGGGCTTCGTCCTGCTGGCCGTTTCGCTCTCTATCGCCGCACTGGGCATCGCCCGCGAACGGGAGCTGGGCACACTGGAACAGCTGCACGTCACGCCGCTACGCGGGAGTGAGCTGATCATCGGCAAGGCGCTGCCGGCGGTGGTGCTGGCCTACGCCGAATTCCTGATCCTCCTGGCAGTCAGCCACTTCGGGTTCGGCGTGCCGATTCGGGGATCGTTGGCCCTGCTGATGACCATCGCCTTTTTCTACATTTTTGTCGAGTTGGGCTGGGGCCTGATGATCTCTTCCGTTTCCAAGAACCAGCAACAGGCCATGCTCATCGCCTTCAGCCTGATGATGGTGGAGACCATTTTCTCCGGTTACGCCTCCCCGGTGGAGAACATGCCGGCAGCGTTGCAAGTCGTGGCCAACTTCGTACCGATCAAGCACTGGCTGATCATCTTACGAGACATCATGCTGAAGGGCGTCGGCGTGGAGGTCTTCTGGCCAGAACTGGTCGCCCTGGCCGTGCTGGGCATCGCCATCAACACGCTGACCGTTTGGGTGCTAAGGAGGCAGAAAGCGTAAGGTGGGGAGCGGAGAGCGAAAAGTATGACTCCAAGACTATCAGACAACGAAGTGTTGGATCGCCGGACACAGATCGTCAAGGCAGCGCTCACCTGCTTTTCCCGTAAGGGATATCACCAAACCACGATGGACGACATCGTGGCCGAGAGCGGGTTGAGCAAAGGGGGCGTCTACTGGCACTTCAAGAGCAAGAAGGAGCTGTTCACAGCTGCGATCACGAATGCCTTCGGCGGCAGCCCGGATGAGATGGTGGCCCGCCTGCCGGTAGCACCGGCCGGTGCTACCGAGAAGTTGCACGCACTGTTAGACATCTTCACCAAAATGATGATCAGTGGGACCTTTCTGGAAATGATGCCTATTATCCTGGAAGCCTGGTCACAAAACGTGCGCGACTCGGAGGTCCAGGAGCTATCCATGCAGGTGTTCGAGCAGTATCGCCAGCCGCTGGCTCAACTAATCGAGGCCGGGATCACCGCCGGCGAGTTCAAGCCGGTGGACTCGATGATGCTGGCTTCAATCATGATCGGCGTCTACGACGGCCTCTCGGTGCAGGCGTTGGCCGATCCAGAGGCCATTGACTGGGAAGCGGTGCGTGGGACGCTGGCAAATACCTTGGTGGCGGGGTTGACGAAGGGGTAAACGGAAAAAGATAGAGGACGGATAATGGAGGGGTGTCAGGCGGGGAGGGCCGGGGGGCACCCGTTTTCATGACCGTCAACAGGAGGGCACGATGAAAGAGAGGGGCTTGAAGCTGCAGGAAACTGGCCGGGCGTTGGCTGAACCCCGAAAGAAACCCAGGTCACGCGGGTACCTAATCGCCATTATCCTGTCCTATGTTCTGGTGTTCGGCTGTACGATCGTGTGGGAAGAGGGAGGGTGTAGTGTCGATTGGACGAGAACGACCAACTCTATTGGTGGCCTGGAGTCTCACGCGGCATCATCATCCTGGTGGTCACCGGCTTTCTCAAGACGCCACCCGGTATGCTGTTCAACTTGTCCTCACCCTATGGCACCATTCTGCTCGCCAAGCATGTTCTCGTATTGGCGATGATCCTCATTGGCCTGCTCATCACGTTTTACACCGCCCCGAAGATGGAAGCGCTGGCACCCAATCCGGGCGAACGTCCCGCGCCGGCGTTCCTGAACGCGCAAAACCAGCTCGTATTGCTGGCGCGGGCCAACATGATCCTGGGGGTTTTGGTGCTGCTAGTGATTGCCGTGGTGGTATGATTCTGCATTACCAGTGACCAGAGGAGTGCGATGAACCACAGATTGCATGGATGACACAGATTGAAAAACGAAGGATAATCTGAGAAAGCTGTGCAATCTGCGGTTAGTCTTTTTGGGTCTGGCTTGTCCTGGTTAGTGATTTCATGATTTCATTTCTGCCAACGAAAGGAGAATCTTCACATGATCGTCATAGCAGTAGTCAATCTGGTTTTGGGGGCTTTGATCGGCTGGCTGGTGCCGGATATGCTCAATAGCGAACGGCCCTACGGCGTTGGCGGGGACGTGGGGGCCAGCGTGGTGAGCGCGGTGGTCATAGGCATCATCGAATGGGCCTGGATTCTGCCGGCGATGGGCTTCAACAGCGGCTGGATCAAGGTGGCAGCCGCCATCGGCGATCCGCTAGGCCTGGCCCTCGTCGTCCTCTGGCTGATGCGCAAGATGGGAAAGTAGTATCGTGCCGACCGCGCGTCTACCGGCCGGCGCTGCTCCGCGATGATTAGCTGGGGAGATGTGCGATGCACGTGCGAAGTGCGCCGCACGTCACTCAAGAAGAGCGGGCTTGACCGAAGGTAGCTGCAGATGGTATAATCTTGGCAACCTGAACTCCGGGGCATCACCTGGCAAGGCGGACATCTATGATCATTCACAAGCTGAGGAGCTGGCTTCACCCGCAGCAACTGGTCCGACTGGTATTCCGCCTCCGGGCGAACCGGGAGTTCATCGTCTTCAAAGACCGGCGACTGACGCGCGGTCAGACGTTGGCCGAGGTGGAAGCGCTCGCCGCCGGCCTACAGGCCCTGGGTGTCCGCAAGGGGGACAAGGTGGCAACGCTGCTGCCGGCCTGCCCCGAAGCGGTGTACACCATCTTCCTACCAGCGATACTAGGCACGGTCAACGTGCCCCTCAACCCCCTGCTGGGCGAACACGAATTGCGCCACATCCTGGCTCACGCCGGAGCCAGCGTCGTCATTACCACGGGAAAATGGTACGGTCGGGACTACGCGGCCATGCTCGCCCGCCTGCTCCCTGACCTGCCCGACCTGCGCCATGTGATTGTGCACGGCGCAAGCGAGAGCAACGGGCGCACCGTCCGGCCGCTGTCGGGGGTCACGTCACCCGGCAAGTCTCTGCGCCGTGCAAGCGTCTCCGCCGACGACGATGTTCTCCTCTCCTACACCTCCGGCACGACGGGGCGGCCCAAAGCCGCTCTGCACACGCAAAGCCGTTACTGGGGTATCCTGCTCAGGTTTGCCGGCCAGCGCCTGGACACTAGCCCCCTGCGCTGCTTGCTGCTGCCCTATCCCCCCTATCACTATGGCGGGCTGCTCGGAATCGTGGCCGCGCTGCTGGCCGGTGGCAAGGTCGTCTTGATGGACCGCTTCGATCCGCAGGAGATGCTGGACCTCATCCAACGGGAGAAGGTGACCCAGATCGGGGGCACGCCGACAATGTACCGCTGGATGCTGCGCACGCCTGGCCAGGAGCGTTACGACCTCTCCTCGGTACAGCGCATCACCTTTTCCAGCGAGCCGATGTCCTACGACCTGGCCCAGGCCCTCTACGAGCGCCTGCAATGCAACCTGGAGAACTTCTACGGCACGACGGAAAGCATGCTCATCAGTTGGACCAGGCTGGACGACTCGTGGGAGCGGGCGGCCACGACCGTGGGCCGGCCCGTGCCCGGCGCCCGGCTGCGCATCGTGGACGACGAGCGCCGGCCGCTGCCGGTGGGCGCACGGGGCGAAGTCGCGGCCCAGACCTCGCAGATGATGATCGGCTACTACCGCGATGCCGAGCTGACCGCCCAGGTGCTGGACGAGGAGGGCTGGTTCTACACCGGCGACATCGGCTATCTGGGCGAGGACGGCTATCTGCGGCTGGTAGACCGCAAGAATGACCTGATCATCCGAGGCGGCGAGAACGTCTACCCGGCCGAGATCGAGCATTTCCTGGAGAGCCATCCGTTGATTCGGCGGGCCGGCGTGATCGGCGCCACCAACCAGGTTGCTGACGAATCGATCTGGGCCTTCGTGGAACCACAGCCCGGCGCTACGCTGGACGCCAGGGATGTGCTGGATTTCTGCCGGAGTCAGATCGCGCCCTTCAAGATTCCGGCACAGGTGCGCTTCGTGGAGCAACTGCCCACGACCGCGGTCGGGAAAGTCCAGAAGTTCAGACTGCGGGAGATGGCGGCCCAGGAGTCGAACGGTCATGGAACAGGTTAAACCCCTCTCCTTCCCTGCCTTCCAGGAGACGCTGGCCGAATTGCTACAGGTGGACGTGGCGCAAGTCACGCCGGAGGCCTATTTCGTCACCGACCTGGGCGTTGACTCCATGCGCATGATGGAGCTGCTTTTGCAGTTGGAAGAGACCGGTGTCGAATTCTCACTGGAAACGGCCTGGCAGATTCAGACTGTAGATGATGCCTATCGCTACTACCGGGACGCATGAACAGCCGTGGGCAAGATCGAGCTGCGCACCTTTGACGGCGACGTTGATGCGCTGCGCGACATGGCCTACGAGACGCTCTTCGCCGAGCGAGGCCATGACGCCTGGCTCGATCTGAACCGGCCGAAGATGGCCCGCTATCTGCTGGCCGAAGTGCCGGACCCGCGCTTCCTGATCGCGGCCTACGACGGGACCACACTTGTGGCCTTCATCGCCAACCTGCCCCGGCAGTACCGGTTGAATGGCCAGACCTACACCGGTGTCGTCTCGACAATGCTGGCGGCACGCAAGGACTACCGGGGCGCTGTGGTCTACCTGATCGCCGAATGCTTGCGCCGCAACCGGGAGTTTGGCGCCGACTTCGCGCTGATGTTGCTGGAGAAGGGCGTGCGCTCGTGGCACATGTTCCGGAAATACTTCAAGCCCAAGTACCGGATTGAGCGCATGAAGACGATGTACGCCCTGATTCGTGTCGTTGACCTGGAGAAGCTCGCGGAGGGCTACGACCTGCGCTGGTACGATTCGGCTGCTGCCCGGCTGTTCAGGGTACACCGCCCCCTCGCGGCTCCGCCGGTTCCCGGCACGGTGCGTCCCTACCGGGATGCTGACCTGGTCAGCATCCTGGCCCTGACCGGACGCCACTCCGACCGTGGCTGTCTGGTGCGGGTCCTCGACGAGAAGACGCTGGCCCGCCGGCTGCATACCGAGGGACTCACCGCGACGATTGTCTACGAGCGAGGCGGGCGCGTGGCCGGGTTCATCAACTTCACTGTTCACGAGGTGCTCTCCCGGCGGGGTCGGAGCCGCTGGCTCTGGATGGACTTCCTTTACTGGGGCGGGTTGAGCGGCAAGGAAAAGCGGGCGCTGCTGGCCGGCCTGTGGCAGGCCGCGCAGGAGCAGGGCTGCGCCGGCATCATGGAGTGGGACAAGGGCTGTTATGGCAAAGGCCCGTTGTTCCGCTCGCGCTTCGTTCCCTACCCGCAGTTCCTCGAGGTGGACGCGTGGGTATTCAACCCCAACCTTTCGCTGCGGGGCGTCAGCAAGCTCTGCGAGCAGGTGGTTTGAGGGAGGGCCATGTTCAGCTTACCGGGGTTCACCACGCTGCTGATTGTGGTAGTCTGGCTCGGCCCGGCCATCGTGGCGGGGTTGGCCATCCGCTACCGCGCCCGGCTGCGCGCCGAGACGACGGGGGAGTCGCACGCCGGCTATGCGCCCAGGGCCAGCGTCATCGTACCCTGCAAAGGGAGCGACATAGATTTCGAGGGCAACGTCATGGCCCTGCTCAGACAGGACTATGCTGACTACGAAGTGATCTTCGTCACAGAAGATCGGGACGACCCAGCGTATGCCTGCCTGGAGCGAATCGTCGCGCAGGCTCCGGAGCGCGCCCGTGTGACCATCGCGGGGATGGCCGAAAGCCGAAGCCAGAAGGTGCACAACCAGCTTGCCGCCCTGCAGATCGCCGGCCTTGCATCCGAGGTCTATGCCTTTGTGGATAGCGATGGCCGCCCGGGCCCGCATTTCCTCCAGCGGCTGATCGCCCCGCTGTCCGAAGAGGGGGTCGGCGCGGCCACCGGCTACCGCTGGTTCGTGCCAGCCCGCCGGGGGACGCTGGAGATCATGGCTGCGCTGTGGGGAGCGATCGTCGCCTCCGTGCAGGCGGAGCCGCAATTCGCCCAGATGTGGGGCGGCGCGATGGCCATCCGCCGCCAGACGTTCGAGGATCTGAACGTGCGCCAGGTCTGGGCCGGCGCCAGCACGGACGACGACTCCCTCACCCGCACGCTGCGCGAGCGAGGGCTGGGCATCGTCTTTGTGCCCCAATGCTTTGTGCTCTCCTCTGTGCGATTCTCGCTGAGCCGGTTTATGGCCTGGGGATCTCGTCAGCTGCTGCTGACGAGAGTGTACCTGCCGCAGATGTGGTGGCAGCTGTTCATTCTGGCCGCGATCTCTGCTCTGGCTCCACCGGCCGGACTGGTTCTGGCAGGCGTTGGCCTATTCGCCACCCCGAAGGCCCTGGCACCGGGGTTGGCCCTGGCCGCCACCGCCGCGGTCCCCGTTGTCAGCACCGCCCTGATCACCCGCAACACCGAGCGCTTCCTGGCCGCGCTGGGGCATCAGATCGAGCCTCTGGCCAAGTGGGATTTCCTGATCGCCGTTCCTGGTTCGCTGCTACTCCTGGCCCACTTTATCCTGTCGGGTCTCACCCGTCGCGTCGAGTGGCGGGGTGTGACGTACGAACTACTGGCACCGGGGAGAACTGTCATCCTGAAAAGGTCGAGACGGGCCATCCGATGAGTGAGATCATCACCATTCGCAAGCTCTCGAAGCAATACCATCCGCCAGCTGGGCCGCTCGCCGTCAACGAGATCGACCTGGACATTCGGGAAGGCGAGATCTTCAGCCTGTTGGGACCCAACGGCGCGGGCAAGACAACGCTGCTCTCGCTGCTCTGCGGGCTCTTTCCGCCCACCGACGGAGAGGCCATCGTCGCCGGGCACAGTGTGGGCGAAGACCCGATGGCCGTGAAGCGGGTCGTCGGCGTCGTGCCGGAGGAGATCGCGCTGTACCCGCGGCTTTCCGGCCAGCGCAATTTGCGCTACCTCGGCCAACTCTACGGCCTGAGCGGGCCGGAGCTTGAGAAAGCCGTGGACGACGCACTGGCGGTTGTCGGGCTGGCCGACCGCGGCGGCGACCGGGTAGCCCACTATTCCGGCGGGATGAAGCGGCGACTGAACATCGGCGCGGGGTTGCTACACCGGCCCCGCATCCTCCTCATGGACGAGCCGACGCTGGAACTCGACCCGGCCGGCCGGCGGCGTATCCTGGACCTCGTGCAGCAACTCCGGCGCGAGCGTGGCGTCACGATCCTCTACTGCACCCACCACATGGACGAAGCCCAAGAACTCAGCGACAGGGTGGGCATCATCCATCGTGGCCGGATTATCGCCATGGGCACACCGGACGAGTTGATCCGGTCCATTGACGGGGAGGACACGCTGCGCTTGCAGGTGGGCCTGTCCGGAACGCCCGCCGGTCTGGCCAATGCTTTACAGCAAGTGCAAGGTGTCCGGCAGGTTTCGGTGAACGGCGAGGTTGTCACCCTGCGGCTGCGACATGCGGCCGGCGCACTGCCCGGAATTCTGCGTCTCGCAGAAGAGCTCGGGGTGGGCGTGCAGTCGTTGACGGTGCGGCAACCGGGCCTGGAGGCCGTCTTCTTGCGTCTCACCGGGGAGAAACTGCCGGAGGCGTCGGAGTGAAGAAGCTCTTGCTGATCGCCTGGCACGAGCTAACCGGCCGCTTTGCGGACCCGGTCATGCTGCTCCTGGCCATTGCTGTTCCGCTGGGGATCGCCGCCCTCATCAGCCTGGCCTTCGGGGATGTCGTACTGGGAGCCGGCATCCCGGAGGGCAAGGTGCCGGTGGGGATCGTCAATCAGGATCGTGGCAACCGCTGGGGGAACATCGGCGAGGCCGTGTTGGGTACCATAATTCCAGAGCAGGAGACGCCGGCGCTTTCCGCCTTCAGTGACTGGCGGCTGGACCTGTTCGAGGTGCGCCGGATCGAAGACCAAGCCCAGGCGCGTGACATGGTAGACAGGGGAAAACTGACCGCGGCGTTGCTCATTCCCCCCGACTTCTCCGAGGGGCTGGCTGCCGGACAGTCCACCGTCGCAGTGTATGTCAACGGCGGGGAGAGCATTCTCGGGATTGCGTTCGGGCGTGCGGCCGCGATCGTGGCCAACGCGATCGCCACCGGCCAGGTCACTTTACGCACCACGGTGAAAGCGCTGGCCCGCAACCCCCGCCTGCGCACGGAAATGGAACACGGAATGCTGGATGAGTCACTGGCGGACCTGGCGCTCCGCGCTGCAATGCCGGAATCGAATCCCATCCAGGTGCAACGCGTCAGCGATGGGAACTCACCTGTTCGGTTGAAGCTGACGCACTTCCTGGCGGCGACAATCGCAATTATGTTTGTCAGTTTCATGGCCTTGATAATCAGCGCCTCACTCTTGCAGGAAAAGGCGCAATGGACGCTGCAGAGGATGTACCTCACGCCGACCAGGCCGGGGATCATCCTGGGGGGGAAGACGCTGGGCGCGTATCTGAGCAGCCTGATCCACATGGGCGTGCTGGTGGCGGGGATGGCCGCGCTGGAACGGCTGTTGAACAGAGTCTCTGAGGGGGGGACGGGGATCAACTTGGCCGGCCTGGTCCTGCTCATCCTGGCCGTGGTCGCGGCGGCGACGGGATTTGGTATGGCGGTGGCCGGCCTGGCCCGAACATACGCCGGGGCCGCGAACTATGGTCGGGCCTTGCTGGTGCTGATGGGGCTGGTCGGGGGCGTCTTCTTCCCCGTCGATCTGCTCCCATTGCCAATCAACGTGCTCTCCCGGCTCACATTTCATTACTGGGCGATGGAGGGCTACCTGGAGTTGGCACGTGGTGGCAGCGTTCTTGGCGTCCTGCCACACGTGGCCGTCCTGGCGGCAATGGGGCTGGCGTTCTTCGCCGCCGGCCATTGGTCGCTACGCCGGCAGTTAGCGTCTTGACGCCGATTCGTGGAGCGTGTGACGTAATGCGCATTGCGTAACGTACTGGACACCGGCGCTTTTATGTTCTTGCCACGGACTACACGGATCTTCACGTAAAGATCAGAGAAAACAGACAAAAATCTGTGGAAATCCGTGCAATCTGTGGCCGAAGCAGAGAAGATCACATGCACAAAACTTGGACAATTGCCCGCAACGAAATAGAGATGACCCTGCAGGGCTGGCGCAGTGGGTTTTACCTGCTGTTGCTGCCCGTCCTGGTCATCTATCTGGTCGGGCTGGGCACGCAAAGGCTTTCCGGCAGCCTCTGGCCCACGATCCGGGTTGACGTACTGGACCAAGATCGCAGCCCGGCTTCTGCCACCCTGGTCGCTGCTCTGGCAGAGAGCAACGAGGCGCTTCTCGTTTGTCCGCAGTACAACGATCCGGCGGATGCGTGCGGCCTGGCAGATGCCTCCCTGACGCCCGAATTGGCTCAGGCGCGCCTGTTCGAGGGGACTACCGATGCCGCCCTCATCATCCCCGGTGGGTTTGCGGCGGCACTGGCGGGGGAAACCGGCAAAGTCACCCTGCGGTTCGAGAGCGGCGCGTCGCTGGCCGCTCCCGATGTCGCCTACGCGGCGCTGCTGGAGGCGGTGACGCGCATGGGCGGGCCGGTCACCGCCGCGCGGATGAGCACGCAGTTTGCGCAGTCGCGGGGCGTCGAAACAGGGCCGGCGTTCTACGCGGGCCAACTCGCTAAGGCGGCGGAGTTTTGGGGTGACCCGCCGCCCGTCCAGGTCAAAACCGAACTGAGCCGGCCCAACGAAAAACTTGATCTGGGCGCACAGTTGCTGGAAAACGGCTTCAAGGTTTCAACGCCAGGCATTGCCTTGACGTTCGTGATGATCAGCGTGCTGGGCTTGGCGCAGTCGCTGGCCGAGGAACGAATGAGGGGGATATTGCGTCGGGTGATGGCGATGCCGGTTAGCAGGGCACAGGTGCTCGGGGGCAAGCTGCTGGCCGCCTGGCTGGTCGGGTGGACGCAGTTTGTTGTCCTGCTGGCCTTTGGCACGCTTCTGGGAGTGGATTTCGGCTCAGCACCGCTGGCAACGATTCTGGTGGCCGGCGCGTTTGTGTTGGCGGCGACGGCTTTGGCGCTTGCCCTGGCCGCCTGGACACGCACCGCCGGCCAGGCCAGTGCGTTGGCTACGTTTGCCTGGGTCGCGTTGGTCCCGCTGGGGGGCGGCTGGTGGCCGCTGGCCTACGTCCCCGCCTGGATGCGGACGCTGGGCCATCTCTCGCCGGTGGCCTGGTGTATGGATGCGCTGAACGCCCTGATCTTCCACGGCGGCACGTTGGCCGACGTTTTGCCGGCCATGGGCGTGCTGCTACTGTTCGCGGCGGCGTTCTTTGCCGCCGGCGTGAAGCAGCTCGATTTTCACCGGGCCGGAGGTGATGGCCTGATTCAGGCGCTGCCCTACTTTGGAGTGGACGGATGAGACAGATTCAGAATGACGTGATCGCCGTAGACGACGTACTTGCCAGAGCCTCTGTCCGACGCCACGACATTGACTGGCTCCGCACGCTGGCCTGTTATGGTGTGTTGGTATTCCACGCCGTCATGGTTTTTGGCCCTGAGTCCTTCTACCACATCCGAAACATCCCGGTATCCTTCAAGGTAGTCGTCTTCATCCGCTTCATGGCCCTGTGGTACATGCCGCTATTCTTCGTCGTGGCCGGCTGGGCGACCTTCGTTTCGTTGCAAGCCAGGGGCACTCGGCGCTTCCTGCGAGAGCGCGTGCGACGGCTTCTGCTCCCCTTGATCGTAGGCTGTGTGCTGTTCGGGCCGCCCATCAAATACTTTGAGCTGCGCAGCGGGATGGATGCCAATTACCTGGGCCTGCGGGTCAGTGCGGAGCTGCAGGAAAGCTTCAAGCCTTTTGTCTACGGGGACATCCCTCTCGCGGCCCCCTTCAACGAGAGCTTTTCCGAGTTCTGGCCGACCTACTTCACGCGGTTCGAGCGCTTCACCTGGTCACATCTCTGGTTCCTCGCCTACCTGCTCGTTTTCACCGTGCTTTACCTTCCTCTGTTCTTGTGGCTGATGAAGCGCCGCCGTGGTCCAACGCGAGAAAGTGCCGTCTGGGCATATCTGCCTATCGTCCCGCTGGCCGTGGTCGAACTCGCGCTGAGACCTTTCTGGCCGACGCGCTGGAACCTGTACGCCGACTGGGCGAATTTCGCCTTCTACAGCATCTGTCTGGTCGCCGGCTTCCTGCTGGCTCGGTCTCCCGTCTTCGAGCAAGCTGTGCATCAGGAGTGGAAACGGGCCACCGGTGTCTTCCTGGGAGGCTCGGTGGTGTGGCTGCTCTCGGCACTGGGCGTCATCACCGCACCGCTCTTGTTGGCGGTGAGCACAGCCGTTGTCGGCTGGAGCATGATTGTCGTCCTGCTCGGTTTTGCGCATAGCCATCTCATGCGTACGAACGCTTTGTTGGACTACCTGAGCGAATCTGCCTACGCTGTCTACATCCTTCATCAGGCAGCGGTTGTATGCATCGGCTACTGGATCATCCAGCTTCCGCTGGGGATGGCCGCCAAGTATGGTCTGTTGCTCGCGGCCGCGGGCGCGACAACGATGGCTACCTACCACTTCATCGTGATGCCCAGTCCGGTGGCCCGCTTCGCACTCGGAATGAAGCCTGGCAGGACAGGGCAAGCTGTTGGGGGTGGTCACATGCTTGACGCACCGCTCATCGTTCGTCAGGCCACACAGACAGAGGAGTAGCAAAGAGATTGAGGAGAATGGGTAACCATTCACCCCTACCCCTCTCAATCCCCCCTTGACGGGACGGGGGGAAGTTTGAAAGCCTCCCCTTGATTTCGGGGGGAGGTTGGAGGGGGGTGAACGGTTACGAGAATGGTTCAACTCACAAGGAGGTGTATTATGTCCAACCGATCATCATCATTTGCGGTGGCAATCATGCTTCTACTGGCCATGCTGGTGGTCGCCTGTGCGCCCATCTCGAACCTGGCGGGCCGCGCTCCGGGAACAGACGGGGGCGAGCAGGCGGCTCTGGACGCCGTCGGGAGGCCGATGACCTTCGTGCCGAACGTCGGGCAATGGGAAGAAGAGGCACTGTTCCGCACCGTCGGCTCGACGGGCATGTTGGTCTTTGCCCGAAACGAGGTTTTGCTGCCCCTGCCCTCCCTCGGCCAGACGGCCGGCGTGTTCGACAAGCTGGTAAAGTCAGCCCAGGCCGATCGCGCTGAACCCACGGAGCCCCCTACCTTGCGTCTGCGCTTCGTGGGCGCCAACCCAAAGGCGCGGGCGGTCGCGCAAAAGCAATTGCCCGGCATCGTCAACTACTACCTGGGCAATGAGCCGGCGCATTGGCACAGCGGCATTTCCACGTACGCAAGCCTGACCTACGAGCAGCTCTACCCCGGAATCGATCTGGTGTACGAAGGGGGCGAGGGTCTGCTGAAGGGAACCTATCTCGTCGCCCCCGGCGCCGAGCCCAGCGCCATTCGCTGGCGCTACGAGGGCGCGTCGGGCGTGGCGCTGGACGAGGGCGAGTTGCTGATCACTGTTGCGGGGGTCGAAGAGGCTGCCCCGCTGGTCGAGCGCCGGCCGCTGGCCTGGCAGACGGTCGACGGGGAGCGCGTGCCCGTCCGGGTACGTTATGCCCGGCATGCCGACGATACGCTGGGCTTCTCGCTGGGGCGATACGATACCAGCCGGCCTCTGTTGATTGACCCGACACTGGATTACAGCACGTATTGGGGCGGCGCCGGCTGTGAGGGCGCGTATCAGGTCGCTCTGGATTCCAGCAAAAAGGTCTACGTCGCCGGGACGAGCAATTCCCCCAACGCCCATCCTGATTGCGAAGACCACGGAAACTTCGACCTCTACATCACCAAGTTGGATCCAGTGCAGACAGGTGCAAGTCAACTTGTCTACACCACCTACATCGGTGGCAGCGACTTTGACATCGCTATCGGGGTCGGCGTAGACGGGTCAGGGAACGCCTACGTTGCCGGCTATAGCTGGTCCGGCAATTTTCCGACAACTGCGAATGCCTATCAGAAGACCGCAGGCGGGGGCTTTAGCGATGGCGTTGTCGTCAGGCTCAACGCCGCGGGCGCGGTGCAGTATGCTACCTATCTGGGCGGCAACGACTTCGAGGAGCAGATGTCCATGGCCCTGGGGAGCAACGGGTTGGTGTATGTCACCGGCTTCACCGATTCGGCAAACTTCCCGACGACCGGGAACGCCTACCAAAGCAGCAAGCAGAGCCGGGCCGCTTTCGTGTCCGTGCTGGACACCTCGAAATCCGGGAACGCTTCTCTGGTCTATTCCACCTACTTTGGCGCTTCCGGCTTCGATGAAGGTTACGGCATAACTGCCTCAGGAGGCATCATTTACTTTGCGGGCACAACAACGTCCACCGACCTGCCGCTAAAGAACCCCATCTTCAATACCAACGGCGGCGGGTCGGGCTATGGAGATGCCTACGTGGTCAAGCTCGATCCTTCACAGTCGGGCAACAATCAACTGCTCTTCGCCACCTATCTAGGGGGGAGTGATGACGAATTGCCCGGAGGTGTTGCTGTCGACGGGTCGGGCGACATACTCGTCGTGGGCAGCACAGGCTCTTCAGGCTTCATCACCACGACCATCAGCCCGGCATTCGGCGGGGGCGATAGCGACGCCTTCCTGGTAAAAATGCATCCCGGAAGTCCCAGCAGCCTGCTCTTCAGCCGGTTCGTCGGCGGCAGCGGGAACGATGGGATCAGGCACGTCGTCCTCGACGCATCCGGCAATGCCTATGTGGGTGGGGCCACGGGATCGGCAAACCTCCCCACCGTCGACCCGATTGACAACACGTTCGGGGGTGGCGTAGCGCCCGAGCTTGAGTTCAACTGGCTTGGCCCAGGCGACGGGCTAGTCGCTGCGTTCGATGCCACGGGAGCGATGACCTTCGGCAGCTACCTGGGCGGCAACGCCGCGGAGACTGTCTGGGGGCTTACGCTGGATGGGGCCGGGAATGTGTACGCCGTCGGCGGGACGCGGTCAACCGACCTGCCTGCCGTGCACGCGCTTCAGGGCAGCAACGCCGGCTTCTACGACGCCTTCATCACGCGCATCGGCGGCGTTGCCGGCACACCGGGCCCGACGAACACGCCGGAACCAACGGCGACGCTGACGCCCACGGTCACGAACACGCCGGTGGTCAGCATCTACCTGCCGGTGCTGCTTCGCAACCACTGACAGGGAGGAGATGTGATATCTTTCTGGCAGGTTTATTTCTCTGGAAAAGCCTTACAACCGCAAAGAGTTACAGCTGCCGGCCGAAAACGCAAAGCTTTGTTGCACACACAGCCCATGCCACCCATTTGACTCTTCCCGCAATTCGTGGTACAATATGAGCGTTCGTTCATAACCTGAGCGGTTGCTCACCACCATGGAGGGACGCAAATGGATGGCGTGGGAAGCGATAGACGACAACGCAAACGCGAGCGCATGGCCAACGAGATATTGCAGGCCGCCGCTCGCGTTTTTGCCCGCCGGGGCTTCGACGGATCCACAGTGCGGGAGATCGCCGAGGAAGCCGACGTTGCCGAGGGCACGATCTACAACTACTTCGAGAGCAAGGATGATTTGCTGGTCAAGCTCCCTCGATTGGTTGGGGTGCCACTGTTTGAATGGGCGACCCCGCCAACCCTGGGGGACCGAGCGGTGGAAAGCGTTGACGATGAAGCCCTGCTAGCACAGACAATGGGCCAGGGCCTAGACAATGTTCTTCAGCACGTAGATGTTTTGAAGATACTGTTCAGTTCGATGCCCGTTGCACCACCAGAAACGCAAGAGGCCTATTTCCGCCAGTTCATCCTGCAGGTGGCCGGGGTGTTCGAGTCTTTCATTCAGAGGCGGATCGAGCAGGGAAGGTTTCGCGCAATGAACCCAAGAATCGTGGCCCGCGCGTTGATGGGCAGCTTCCTGGTCTTAATCTTGACCCAGGAAATCCTGCCTGGTCGCCTGGTCACACCAATGGACTACGACGAAGTGATACACGAAATCGTGCACCTCTTCCTCTATGGGGCGAAAGTCCGCCCAGAGGAGGCAGGAACATGATCGGACGCACGTTGGCCGTAATGCGCAAGGAGTTCATCCACATCATCCGAGACCCGCGCACGCTGGCTGTCGTCTTCATGATCCCGATTGTGCAGCTCGTCCTGCTGGGCTATGCCGCCACGACCGACATAGAACACCTGGCGACCGCCGTGCTAGATGGTGACCGGACGAAGCAAAGCCGCGCCCTCGTCGAGGCGTACCGCGCGACCGGTTACTTCGAGATCGCCTACACCGTGGGCAGTGAAGCAGATCTGGCCGAGTTGGTTGACAGCGGCAAGGTGCGCGCCGGCCTGGTCATCCCGGCCGGCTACGGTGCCGACATGGCCGCCGGCCGGCACGCGGAGGTCGGCTTCGTCGTGGATGGCTCCGACCCGGCGGTCGCGAGCACCATCTTCGCCGCATCTCAATCGGTCGGCCAGTCGCAGACCCAGGCTATGATCCAACGCCGGTTTGGCGTCAACCTGCCTGACCTACCCGGCGTGGAAGTCCGCCCTCGTGTGTGGTACAACCCGGAGATGAAGAGCGCGAACTTCATGATCCCCGGCCTGATGGGCATGATCCTACAGATGCTGGCCACGATGCTCACGGCGCTGGCTATTGTCCGCGAACGGGAGCAGGGCACGATGGAGCAACTCATCGTAACACCGATTCGCCCCATCGAACTCGTAGTCGGCAAGATGATGCCCTACGTCCTGGTCGCCTTTTTCGATCTGCTCGAAGTGCTACTTATCGGCTATTTCTGGTTCGGCGTGCCCATCCACGGCAGCCTGGCGCTCCTGCTGGCCCTGTCGACCCTCTTCCTGATGACCTCCCTCGGCATTGGCCTGTTTATCTCCAGCGTGTCGCATACCCAGCAGGAAGCGATGATGATGAGCTTCTTCACGATGCTGCCGTCGATTTTTCTCTCTGGTTTCTTCTTCCCGCTGGAAGCGATGCCAAATGCCCTGCAAGCCGTGAGCTATGCCATCCCCCTGCGGTATCTGCTTATCATTCTGCGGGGCATCATCTTGAAGGGCGTGGGGTTACAGACTCTTGCCGGCGAAACGTGGGCACTTACCCTCTTCGGCGTGGTCATTATGGGCATGGCCGCCGCTCGCTTCCGCAAGCAGTTGGCGTAGGGTTCAGCACATTAACAATTGAATAGAGGTATGGGCGGGGAGTGGGAATCCACGCAACACGCACCGCGTAATACGCAACACGTTTGCCGCCTGCCTGTCCGATTGATCGAAATCCCCCTTGACAAATCCGCCCAATCGTGGTATACTTTGATTGACTGGTTAGTCAGTCACAAGCATGTTGCATGATGTGCACGAGGAATTGCACCATGACACCACGTACACCCGAACAGGCTGCCGACATCCGGCAGCAACGCCGCCGGGAACTCCTCGACGCCGCACGGGAACTCTTCGCGGCCAAAGGATTCGAGAAAACCAACGTCTCGGACATCGCCGCTCGCGCCGGCGTCAGCCAGGGCACCATCTACTGGTACTTCAAGAGCAAAGACGAACTGCTCATGGCCGTCTTTGAGGATTGGCTGGCCGGGTTGGCGCAGGACTATGCGACCATTGTCTCCGCGCCGGGCACTGCCCAAGACCACCTCGCTCGTTACGCTCAGGCAGCAGCCCGCCGTATGAAAGAGGCGGAGCACCTGATCCTTGTGGAGGCAGAGTTTTGGGCGCTGATCTTCCGGCGCGAGGCAATCCGCCAGCGGTTCCATGACCTTTTCCGTCTGTTGCGCACAAACATCGCCGCTTTGCTGCGCGAGGGGATTGCCAGTGGCGAGTTGCGCAGCGACATCAATCCCGACCACCTGGCTGCCATTTCGATTGCCGTGTACGACGGCCTGATCTTGCAGTGGGCCGCGGAGCCCGAGGCCGTGGACTGGGACGCGGTCACAGAATCGTTCCTGGACGCCGTATTCAACGGCTGCTGCCCGAGATGAGAGCTATGCGCAAGACCTGGGCTGTGATGAAGAAAGAGTTCCGCCACATGTTCCGTGACCCGCGCAGCCTGGCCCTGGTCACGATCGGCGCCATGGTCATCCTGTCCATCATGGCCTACAACTTCTCCCGCGACATCGAACAGGTGCCCACCGCCGTGCTGGATTATGACCAAACTGCTCGCTCCCTGGCCTACCAGGACGCGTTCCGGGCCGACCGGTTCTTCGCCCTCACCGTCGTGGCGGACAGTCCCGCGCAGGTTGAGGACCTGTTACGACGTGGAGCGACAACCGTGGCCCTTGTCATCCCGCACGGCTTCGCCGATGACCTGGCCGGCGGGAGGTCGTCTCCGGTGCAAATCCTGGTGGATGGCTCCGACCCGAACAGCGCCGCCCAGGCCGTGGGGCACGCCCGCGCCATCTCGGCACGCTTCGGACTCGATTTGCTGGAGGAAGCCGCGAACCGGCAGGGCCAGCTCGACAGCGCGGAAAGCATCGTCGCCCTTGATGTGCGCTCTCGTGTGCTGTACAACCCCGGCGTGAAGATGGTCAACGGCATGGTTCCCGGCCTGATGGGCATCGTTCTGGCCATCCCGGCCCTGACCATTGCGCTCTCCATCGCCCGGGAGAAGGAAGACGGCACGCTGGAGCAACTCATGGCCACACCGCTCGGACGCAGCCAACTGCTGGCCGGCAAGTTAGTGCCCTATGTCCTCGTCGGCCTGGTGGATGTGTTGTTGCTGACGGCTGTGGGGCGCTGGGGGTTCGGCGTGCCGTTCAACGGAAGCTTGCTGCTGCTCTTGTTCCTATCCACGATCTTCCTGTGGGCCAACCTGAGCATCGGCCTGCTGATCGCCACGGCGGTGGAGACGCAGGCGGCAGCCATCATGCTGGCTTTCTTGATCTTCGTCATCCCGCCGTTCTTTCTTTCCGGCCTCTTCCTGCCGATTTCCGGCATGCCGCTCTGGCTGCAATCGGAGGCGTTTACGTTACCGGCCACCCATTTCGTGACCATTGCTCGCACCATCTTCCTGAAAGGGGCCGGCATAGAGGTGCTTTGGGGAAATGCGCTCTACCTGGCGACCGTCGCGGCCGCGCTCGGCGCGATTGCTACGCTGCGGTTTCGGAAACAAATGACATGATCTCCCGTATCCTTGAGCTGCTCCGCAAAGAACTGATCGAATTCCGACGGGACCGGCTGCTGTTCGCCGTGGTGATGTTCATCCCGGTGATCGAGATGGCCTCGCTGGCGTACGCCACCTCTGGCGGCGTGGCTCACCTGCCGATGGTGGTCAGCGATCAGAGTGGGAGCCGCGTGGCACGAGAGTTGGTTGGCGTGCTGCGGAACTCGAACCGGTTCGACCCGCAGCACTATCTGGACGGCCAACAGGTCGCACAGGATCGCCTACTCGACGGTTCTGCCCGGGCTGCCGTCATCGTGCCGGCGGACTTCGCCCGGCGCATGGATCGCTTCGACCGACCCGCTCACGTGCAGGTGCTGCTCGATGGCACAGAGCCGGTCACTGCGCTCGTTGCCCAGGCCTACGCCGAGGAGACGATCCTGCGCTTTGCGGAAGATCGTCTCGCCCGACGGCTCCCGGCCATGCCGCCAGAACCGGTAGACGCGCGGGTGCGCGTGCGCTTCAACGAGAGTTTGCGCGGGGAGAACTTTTACATTCCGGCCGAACTGGCCGACATCCTGGCCGCCCTGGTGATTGTGATCACGGCCATTGCCCTTTCGCGGGAGCGGGAACGGGGCACAATCGAGCAACTGGCCGTCACTCCCTTGCGTCCCACCGAGCTGATCGCGGGCAAGGCGATCCCGGCGATGCTAGTAGCCTACTCACAATTCCTGGTCATGCTGGTCGTGGCCCTGTTCTGGTTCCACGTACCGTTGCACGGCTCGGTGGGACTGTTGCTCGCCCTGGCCGCGTTGTTCGTCACCGTTGAGGCCGGTTGGGGAGTTTTTCTTTCGTCGCTGTCCTGGACGCAGGGGCAGGCGCTGGTGACCGCCTTCTTCTTCGTCAGCAGCGAGACGGTGGTCTCCGGCTACATGATTCCGCCGGAGCAGATGCCGGCAGCCGCGCAGTGGTTTTCGCGCATCTTTCCGCTGCGCTATTTCATCGCCATCTTGCGCGGGGTTTTCCTGCGGGGGGCGTCCCTGCCCGATCTGTGGCCGGATGTGCTCGCCCTCATCGCGTTGGGCGTGGCAGTGTTCGCCCTGGCGACAATCCGCCTGCAACGGCACATGGCATGAGTAATGGTCGATTGTCAATGGTTGATTATCGACTGACAATTGGCTTGGTCTGATTTCGCGCAGGAGGGGCAATGAAGCAACAGTGCCCTATGGTGTTCATATACATGAGTTGGGCGATACTCGTTGGCGGTCTGGCTTTCTTTTTTGCCAGGGGAGACTACGTCTCCGTTTTGGCGTGGGGGATTGTGGCACCACTGGCTATGGGTGCTTACCTTCGGTTCTTTCCGGCTATTTCCCGCTATATCGGCTACGGCAGTGTTGACGATCAGCCGGCGCAAGAAGTGAGTCCGGCCCCAGTGAAGGTCATGCTGTACACTGCGCTGGGTTGTCCCTTCTGCCCTGTGGTACAGCGCCGGCTCGTGAAGTTGCAGACAGAGATGGGATTTGACTTGGAAGAGGTGGATGTCACGCTCAAACCAGACCTGTTGATCGCCGAAGGAATCCGTGCTGTGCCGGTGGTGGAGGTGGGAGAGCAACGAATCGTGGGGCACGCCACCAGCGAACAGTTGGCGGCCTTCATCCGCAATTCTCTTTCTGCCAACCATTGACAATTGACAATGTCTTACGTCTACATGAAGGTTCTGGAATCGTCGCCGCAGCGCTATGACCGGGGGATGCGACTGCTCACGCTGGGCCGGCTGGAACGGGCCCAACGGGGCATCGCGGCCCGCGTCCGGTCGGGCTGGCGTGTGCTGGACATCGGCTGTGGCACCGGCACGCTGGCCGTGATGATGGCGCAGCGCGGCGCGCAGGTGACCGGTGTGGACATCTCGCCGGTCATGCTCTCCGTGGCCCACGAGAAGGTGCGCGCCGCCAGCTTGCAAGACCGCGTGGCGCTGCGTGAACTGGGCGTCGCGGAGTTGGACACCGCCTTCCCTGACGGGAGCTTCGACGCCATCACCAGCTCGCTGGCGTTCAGCGAGCTTTCGAATGACGAGGTGACCTACGCGTTGCGCCAATGTCACCGCCTGCTCCGCTCTTTGGGGTGGCTGATGATCTGCGACGAGGTGCGGCCGGATTCGCCCGTGGAACGGTTTGCCACGTGGCTGGCGCGCTTGCCCTTTGTGCTTGTCACCTTTGCGCTGACGCAAAACACAACGAGCCAGGTGAGCGACCTGTCATCCCGAATCGAAGCGGCCGGCTTCCAGATTGAAGAGGTGCGACGGTACTTGCTTGGCACGCTGCGGACGTTTGTAGCACGGAATCAGCGAATGGGCGAATCAGCGAATAGGTGACTCGCAGATTCGCCCACTCCGGGAACAGAATGACCGAACTTCTGAAGACACTTGTGCAAACCGCTTTCCGCTTCGTTGGCTTTCCGACGGAGACGGGGCTGCGCGTGTTCGGCAACCCGGGGCCGAACGCACCGGTCTTCGTGACCGGCAACTTCGACCTGACGGTGCGGCGCGTATCCCAGGTGTTGCGGGACATGGACTGCTACCTGCTCGTCGCCCCATCGAAGGGGATCAACGTCTGGTGTGCTGCCGCTGACAAGATTTTCAGCGAGCATTCCGTCATTTCCGTACTCAAGACCAGCGGGATCGGCGAGAAGGTGCGCCATCGCAAGCTGATCTTGCCGCAGTTCGCTGCCCCGGGCGTGGACATCGAGCGAGTGAAGGAGGAGACCGGTTGGCACTGCAAGTTCGGCCCGGCCTACGTGACAGACATCCCCGCCTACGTGACGAACCGCTTCACCAAGACGCCGGAAATGTGCCGGGCGCGCTTCCCGCTGCCGGACCGCTGGGAGATGGCAACGATGTGGGCTGCGCCACTCTCCCTGATCGTGGTGGCGGTGTTGTTCTTCGTCAACCGGCCGGCGATACCGGGGGCATTGATTCTGGTCTGGGCGATGGCGCTGGGCTTCTTCGCGTTCTTCGAACCGCTGTTGCGGCACGTGCCTGGCCCGACCGGCCTGCACAAGACGGCCCTGCTCGGCTTGCTAACCGGCGGAGGGCTCGCCGGTTACGGGTTCGCGGTGGGCGGCTGGAGCGTGGCCGCCATTGCCGGCTGGGGGCTGGGGGCCGTGCTCATCGCCGTATTGCTCGGCTTCGATTTCGAGGGGCAGAGCCCGCTGTACGCCGGCTCCACGGTAACGTACTGGGGGGCGCGTTGGCCCTGGGTGCTGACGATGTGGGAGAAGATGGGCTTCGCCATGGAGACCGCCTTCACCGTGCACCTAGACGAGGCCAAATGCCTGGGTGATGGACAGTGTACGCAAGTTTGCCCGAAGGGGGTCTACGCCCTGTTCCCAAGGCCGGCGAGCAAGAAGAAGGTGTCGCGCATCGTGGACCTGGACGCCTGTGAGATGTGTACCGCTTGTGTCACGCAGTGTCCGGGCGGCGCGATTTGGACGGAGGTGCGGGCTTAGGCTTTTCCAGAGAAATAAACCTGCCAGAAAGATTCGCGAAATGTCTTCAAACGAGGCGGAAAAGCCCAAGGAACTCCCTTGTAGATTGCTTTATCGATCTATTGCGGGCTGCATCGAGAATCTGTTTGGGAGAACTATTTTCTTGGAGTTCCCTTAGGTGAGAGATAGAGATAGAGAGATCGTGGAGCGGAGAGCGGCGGCTGTGGAGCGACGCAACACGCAACACGTCTGCCATCTGGCGACTGACCGGGAGACACCATGACCGAACCGATAATTGAAACACACGACCTGACCCGAACGTTTAAGCAAGTTGTGGCTGTGAACAAGGTGAGTGTCGGCGTGCTGCCAGGGGAGATTTTCGGCCTGGTCGGGCCGGACGGCGCCGGCAAGACGACGCTGCTGCGGCTGCTGGCTGCCGTCATGTTGCCCACCGAAGGGTCGGCGACGGTCGCCGGCTATGACGTTGTGAAGCAGGCCGAGGCGATCAAGGAACGGCTGGGCTACATGCCCCAACGCTTCAGTCTCTACGGCGATCTGTCTGTTCAGGAGAACATGGACTTCTTCGCCGACGTGTTCGAGGTGCGCGGCCAGGAGCGCAAGGAGCGGCTCCACCGCCTGCTGTCGTTCGCCCGCCTGACCGAGTTCCGTGGCCGGCGGGCGGCAAAGCTTTCCGGTGGGATGCAGAAGAAGCTGGCTCTGGCCACGACGCTGATCCACCAACCGGACATCATCCTGCTGGACGAGCCCACGACCGGCGTAGACCCGGTCTCGCGCCGCGAGTTCTGGGACATCCTTACCGAACTGCACCTGCAAGGCGTGACCATTGTCGTTAGCACGCCCTACATGGACGAGGCGGAACGGTGCTCTCGCGTGGCCATGATGTTCCGGGGGGAGATCGTCGTCTGCGATACGCCGGAGCATGTCAAGGGCATGGTGGAAGGTGACTTGCTCGAACTGCGTCCGGCGAACCTGCGCCGTGCCGAGCTGGTTGCGGCCGCTTTGCCGGGCGTGCTGGAGGCGCAAACGTATGGGGATTTGCTGCACCTCTTTGTGGACGACGCCGACCGGCGTACGCCGGAGGTTCAACAGGCCCTGGAGGATGCGGACATCGGCTATGCCGGCTTACGCCAGGCCAAGCCGCGCATGGAGGAAGCGTTCATCTCACTAATCCGGCAAAGACGACTTCAGGAGACAAGTCCTGCTAGTTCCGTAGATAACGCTTTAGATCCCGGTAAAAGTTCTCGTGGGGACCAATTGCCAGAAGGGTGATCGTCTTAGATTTGCTGTCAATCAGTTAGCCAACTAGAATGAGGGTATTGTAGTACTTGAACTTGTGAATCCATACGCCTGCCAAGTCGCCCTTTTTCCGTTGACCCTGAAACGGCTCTTCGGCGATGAGTTTTACTTCGTCGTTGATGTATCTTTTCAAAAAATGGGGGCAAACCATAGGGTGCAACAGAAATCAGCCACGAATTTCACGAATTAACACGAAAAAGAAAAGAAAATTCGTGAAATTCGTGTAATTCGTGGCAGAAAAAAGCAAGGCCGGATCAAGACGCCCCAGATTATTGAGATGATACTCTCCTGGTTTCAGAAAAATGGTTGTAGGGGTAAAAGTATACTCTTTCGGAGGATTGACAAACAAGCATAATGCGTGCTGCGTATTCCGTAATGCGGCACGTCGACAGGGACCTTTACGCAGTACGCACTATTCCTTTGCAAAAAGACACCGGATCGAGGAAAAGAAGCTATGAATGACAACAACCATGCTGTAATCGTCGAAGGGTTGACTAAGGATTTCGACAGTTTTCGGGCGGTGGACCACGTGGATTTCCGCGTGCGGCGCGGTGAGATCTTCGGTTTCTTGGGGCCGAACGGTGCCGGCAAGACGACGACCATGCGCATGTTGCTCGGCTTGGTTCGCCCAACGGACGGCGGGGCGCGCGTCCTGGGGTTTGACGTTGCCCGTCAATCGGAAGAAATCCGCCAGCGCATCGGCTACATGTCGCAGAAGTTCAGCCTCTACATGGACCTCACCGTTGAGGAGAATATGAACTTCTATGGCGGCACCTACGGCGTGCGTAACAAGCGGTTGCGCCGAAGAAAGGACTTCATCCTGGAGATGGCCGGCCTCGTGGGCCGCGAAAAGGTGCTCACCCGTGAACTGTCCGGTGGCTGGCGGCAGCGACTGGCCCTGGGCACGGCCATCATCCACGAACCGGAGATGCTCTTCCTCGACGAACCGACCGCCGGCGTGGACCCGATCTCGCGCCGCGAGTTCTGGAACCTGCTGTACGCGTTGTCGGATCAGGGCACCACGATCTTCGTGACCACGCATTACATGGATGAAGCCGAAAACTGTCAGCGGCTGGCCTTCATTCAGCGTGGACGGATCGTAGCCCGTGGCTCGCCGGAGGAGATCAAGGAAAAACACATGCACGGTCAGGTGATGGAGATCAACTGCCGGCGACCGGACCTGGCGATCGGCATTTTGCGGAAACTAGCGGCCCAGGAATCGATCCCCTTTGAGGAAATCGCTTTGTATGGAGCGGCAGTCCACGTCGTCGCCGAAGATGTGGCCCAGTACCGTGACGTTATGACCCAGGCCCTGCGTGACGGCGATGCCGGGCCGGAAACGCTCTCCGTCATCGCCCCGTCGCTGGAGGACGTCTTCATCTCCAGCGTGCGGGAGAAAGGGACAAATGCGAAACGATGAATGCGGAATGATGCACGGCGGGAGATAGAGGGTTGAGATAGAGAGACCGTGGAGCGTGAAGAGATGGGCGTGGAGCTGCAAACGTGACACCTGACACCCGGCACTTGACACCTGACACTTGACATGCGAAGGAGTGAACCATGAAACAGAAGATCGTTATCCCGGTTGTCCTGCTTCTGCTACTGATCGCCGTTGCGGCCGGCTGGTGGGCCTGGCAGAACAACCCGGGGTTGCAGAGAACAATCCTGGCCCAGCTGGACATCGGGCCAGCGAGCCAGGTACAGGGAATCGCCGCCTCCGGCTTTATCGAGGTCGAGGAGGTGGAGATCTCTACGGAGACCGGTGGGCGCGTCAAGGCGATCTATGTACATGAGGGGGACGAGGCGTCCGCCGGCCAGACGCTGGTGGAGCTGGACACCGACCTGCTGGCAGCCCAAGAGAGGCAGGCCCAGGCTGCTCTGGCCAAGGCCCGAGCGCAACTGGCCCAGTTGCAAGCCGGTGCGCGGGCGGAGCAGATCCGCCATGCCGAAGTCGGGGTTGAGCAGGCACAAACGGCTCGCAATGCGCTTGGACAGGCGCTGGACGACGCCATCGCTGCTCGCGACAACCCTCAGGCACTGCAATTGCAGATCGACGCGACCCGTGCCCAGTACGTTTCGGCACAGCACCAAGTGGAGCAGGCCCAGGCCTCCGTGCGAGCCCTGGAGGAGCAGTATTCCCTGATGCAACGCACCGTCGAAGACCTGCGCGGTGGAATTGATGTGAGCTTTGCTCTGCCCACGGGGGGCGTGCTCAATAAGCACATCAAAACGAACCGCATGGTGACGGACCTCAACCAACAATGGAACGAGTTGGGTCAAAACCTTTGGCAAGCGAATGTGGCGCTGAGCATGGCCCAGGTGAATTGCGACACCACAAAGCAGAAGCTGGCCGATTTGCAGGCCCAGCGTGAGAACCCGCAGGCGGCGAACCTGCAGGTGGCCGCCGCAGAAGCGCAACTGATCGCTGGCGACGAGGCGGTGCGGGTGGCGGAGTCCCGATTGGCACTCGTGCGGGCCGGCGCCACTGCACAGCAACTGGCAATGGTCGAAGCCGGTGTCCGACAGGCTCGGGCCGCGCTGAACACGCTGGATGTGCAACTCGCCAAGATGACGCTCAAAGCGCCACAGCCCGGATGGGTCATGGAGCGCCTGATTCACGAGGGAGAACTGGCTGCGCCGGGTAGCACGATGCTCACCCTAGCAAACCTGAACGAGGCAACACTCACGATCTACGTGGCTGAGGACGAGATCGGCAAGGTGTCTATCGGCCAGCCGGTGGCCGTGAGTGTCGATTCCTACCCAGGGCGTTCGTTCGCCGGCACGGTCAGCTACATCTCGTCCGAGGCGGAGTTCACACCGAAGAACGTGCAGACCAAAGAAGAGCGTGTGAACACCGTCTTCGCCGTCAAGGTGCGCCTGCCCAACGCGGATCACGCGCTGAAACCGGGTATGCCGGCAGATGCGGTGGTTGAACAGTAGACTAGCCACCCTGCAGTTTGGGAATGTCATTGCGAGGGAGCAAAGCGACTGAAGCAATCTCCGCATTCTCAGGGCTTTCCATGCCCCAAAAGAAGACTGCTTCGGGGCACGTTGTGCCCCTCGCTGTGACACACGGACAAAAGGGTGGGGCAGCTAGAACAGCAGACAGTAGTAGTCAGTAGGATGGAGGCGTCAGAATGCCTGTGATTTCAATTGAAGTGCCTGTAGGGCTGGCGAACCGATTGCAGCCCGTGCGAAAGCGGTTACCAGAACTCCTGGAGATAGGATTGCGGGAACTCTCGCCACGACCGACGCAAGTCTACAGCCACATCATCGAGTTCCTGGCCAGTGGGCCAACGGCCGCAGAGGTCGCAGAGTTTGACCCCACGCTCGAAATGCAGACGCGCGTAAGCGAGTTGCTGGAAAAGAACCGCGCCGACTCGCTGACAGAGGCCGAGCATGTCGAACTTAACGAATACATGCGTATTGAACATTTGATGATGATCAAGGCCCAGGCTCACCTCTATCTGGCATCGGCTTCATGAACCCTTTGTCCATTCCCAATAGACTGCGTGACCGGGTCACTAAACGAGCGGAGGCGCGTTGTGATTACTGTCTGTTACCGGCTCGGTATGCTTTCTACTCCCATGAGATCGATCATGTGGTGCCGAGAAAGCATGGTGGCCAAACGTTAGACACGAATCTGGCGCTAGCTTGTGTGCGCTGCAACCGGCACAAGGGCAGCGAGCTGGGTTCCCTCGATCCAGACACAGGAGAATTCGCCTTCTTCAACCCACGGGTCCAGCACTGGAGCGATCACTTTGTCCTTGATGGCTCTTGTGTTGTTCCTCTTAGCCCAGAAGGCCGCGTTACCGTGGCCAATCGTATCTTTTCAAAAAATGGGGGCAAACCATAGGGTGCAACAGAAATCAGCC
>CAZDTE010000002.1:0-60539 GCA_964508275.1 uncultured Ardenticatenales bacterium | reverse complement strand
AATTGGGGGGCGTGCTCCCCCAGAATTGGGGGGCGTGCTCCCCCAGAATTGGGGGGCGTGCTCCCCCAGAATTGGGGGCCGGGGGTGTTCCCCAAGTTATTGAGATGATACGTCATAACTCCCGTGAAAACACCAGCTCCCCACTGAGGGGGACCCTCGCATGGGAGAGCGAACGCTCGCCGGCGGCCGCTTCCCCCCAGCGGGTGGGATTGAATGAGGGAGATCTGTGACCCCATATTCATCCTTGGTGGCGTACGCCGCGTGCGCACGGCACAGCGTTCCGGGTTCATGGGCTGGCCGCCATGGCCGCGCGCGTGTTGCCCAAGCAGATGTCGAGTCCAAAGGCTGTGCGCAGGATGTCGCTGTCCAGAGGGACAAACTTCTGCTGCGCGACGGCCTCCGCGATCGGCACGCTGACAATGCGGTCATTCTCCAGGGCGACCATGTGCCCGACTTGGCCCTCGGCGACCAGATGCACCGCCATCGCACCAAAGCGACTGGCCAGTAGCCGGTCGAACGCGGACGGAGATCCGCCGCGCTGGAGATGTCCGAGCACGGTCACACGCACCTCAGTCTGGCAGCTAGTCCTGAGTTGCCCGGCCAGCGCTTCGCCGATTCCGCCCAGTCGGCGAACGGCGCCGATCTCGCGCCCCTCCTGGTACACAGCGTCGCCGCCCACCGACCTGGCTCCTTCGGCGATCACCACGATGCTGAACTTGGCTCCACGCCGATTCCGGGCGTTGATCTTGCCGGCAATCACCTCCAGGTCATAGGGGATTTCGGGGATCAGAATGACGTCCGCTCCGCCGGCGATACCGGCCTGCAGGGCGATCCAGCCGGCGTCACGCCCCATCACCTCCAAGATGATGACGCGGTGGTGGCTCTCGGCGGTGGTGTGCAGCTTGTCGAGGGCCTCCATGGCGGTGTTGACGGCGGTATCGAAGCCAAAGGTCACAACAGTACCTTGAAGGTCGTTATCGATCGTCTTGGGCACGCCGACGATCTTCATCCCCTTCTCGATCAGCTCTTGGCCTATGCGCAGCGACCCATCACCGCCGATGACGACCAACACATCGATGCCCAGCACTTGCGCGTGCCGCACCACGTCATCCGACACATCGAAGACCTTCACGCCCTCCTCCGTCTCCACCTCGTAATGGAATGGGTTGGCCCGGTTGGTCGTGCCCAAGATCGTGCCACCCTGGGGCAGAATGCCTCGCACATCGGCCAGCGTGAGCGACCGCACTTTCCCCGGCTGGATGAGGCCCTCGAACCCGTCCTCGAAGCCCAACACATCCCAACTGTACTCGTTGATGGCCGTGTTCACGATGGCGCGGATGACGGCGTTCAAGCCCGGACAATCGCCACCACCCGTCAGGACACCCAACCGTCGCGCTGTATTCGTCATCGTCTGTCACACCTCCTCCTCACACTCATCGCAACCTGACCCCCCCAGTCTGCGCCTCAACGGACGGCGACGTAGACCACGATGTCCTCTTTCCCGGCAGCCTGCACCCGCGGGCAGGACGCCCGATGGATCGCTAGCCAATCGGCTGTGCGCCCCAACGTCGTGTACCAGTCGCCCAGCGTGACCAGGTAGTCGGCCCGGCGGCGCACCAGCCACACCTGCAGGGCCGCTTCGTCACGCAGGATCGGGATCACTTCCGGGTTCACCAGCCCGGCCAGGTCGAGCAGCGGGCGACGGGTGAAGTAGCCGATGGCGCCGATGTCGTGGGCCGCGATCAAGGCATCCGGTGGGGCGTTCGCGTCCAGCCAGCGAGCGATGGAGACCATCTCGCAGTTAATGATGTCCACGTCCTGGACATACGCCTGCGCGCCCAAGACCCAGAACGCGACGAGCAACGCGCCGGTCGAGAGCGCTACAACGAACCGCAGCAGCCGGAGGTCCAGCCGGTTGAGCAGCCGCTCGGTGCCGCCAACCCCGTACACGATCAGCACCGGAATGACCGGCATCACGTACCGCCCGTGCTGATAGGTGACCGGCAGGCGCAAGGCATAGGCCAGGATCGTGAGCAGGGCCCACCCCAACGGCACGTTCGACGACAGCAAGGCGAGCCAGCGAGAAGAACCATCTCTCTGCCCACCCGTGATGACCTGGTAGACCAGACCGGGCAGGAGCAGCACCTGGGCCCCGATCCAGGGAGCCGCACCGACAGAGAACAGCCGCCGCCACCAGGGCACCGCGGAGAGCAGAATCCGGTACTCATGTTGCTTGGCGTAGTACGTGTTCGGGAAGATCGTGCCGCTGAGACTCCAGTTGTAGAGGAGATACGGCCCGACGACGAGCAGCGCGCCGAAACCGAAGACCAGGAGATCGCCCATGCCGAGGTCGGTTCCGAATTGTTCGGCGTCCGCCCTCGCCCGCTCGGTTGCGAGCACCAAGACCATGTGCCCGCCGATGATGGCGCCGAGCATGAGGCCTTCCGGGCGGGTCATCACCAGGAGGCCGGTCAACAGCCCCCATTGCAGCGGGCGCAGGCGGCTGGCCCGTTTGCGCTCCCCAGACAGCCCGCGGACACCCTCCAGGTAACGGGCCATCACGATCAGAGCCAGCCCGCCGAAGAACGTGATCTCCATGCCCGAGGCGCCGGCCCACACGAGGTGCCACTCCAGCAGGCAGAACAACGCCGTGACGCCGGCCAGGCGACTGTTTCCGAACAGGAGGAGGGAGAGTCGCCAAGTTCCGACGCCGACCATGAGCAGGCCGGTAGCGCCGAAGAGGTAGGTCCAGAGATGGAAGTCGCCAGGCAAGAGGTGGGCGAGGGCCAGCAGGATCGTCCACAGCGGCGCGGTGGAGCCGGCGCTCGGCTCGCCGGGCACGAAAGCCCACCGGCCCAGTTCGACCAGGTTACGGGCGTAGGTCTGGTGGATCCAGGCATCGTCCAGAGGGAAACCCAACTGGCCCAGGGCAACTCGCGTGAGGCCGACATAGGCCATGACGCTGGCCAGGGCGATCAGGGCAATCCCCACGAACGACGTCCATCTGGGCAATGCGTATTGCGTGTTGCGTGTTGCGTATTGCGTGATGCGTTTATCGTTCAACGTTCAACCCTCTTCAGGTGGAAAAGGTACACGGGATTGTCCTTGGCATCTTGAAAGCGGGCCAGCAACACGAACCCGGGCAGGCTCTCTGGGTCATCGTAAAGGCCGTTCAGGGGAGTGATGTGATCTTTTTCCAGGACGAGGTAGGAAACGTCGAACTGGCGGCTCACGGCCCGAATCAGGTCGACGCCGTTGTTGGGGATTACCACCGCCTCGCGTCCGGTGAAGTAGTGGACGGCGGGTGGATCGACCGCCATCAGCCGCCCGGCAGCGGGATCGTGCTCTGCCAGCCAGGTGTCCACCTCCCGGTAAACCAGCCCGCGCTCATTCCACGGCGGCAGGAGAGATTCGCCCAGCCACGGTTCGTGGATCGCCTGCGCGTAGAGGAAGAGGCTGATGACAGCAGCCAGCGCGACGAAACCGTAGACGAAGAAGCGCTGGGCTTCTTCAACGTTCCACGTGTGCCGCCAACGGGCGATGCGTTGGACAGTCGCCTCGACTCCGGCAGGCACGGCGGCACAGGCGAACGGGATCAGGGCCGCTGCAGAGTGGAGCATGGAGCCACGCCGGCTGGGGAAGGTGAAGACCAGCACCATCGCGGCGACGAGGGCCGCGCAGTAGACGAAGAATGGTCGCCACAGCGGGTGGCGACGGGTCTGCCAGAACCCGATGACGGCGAACGGGGCCAGGAAGAATTGTAACGCACCGGCCAGGATCACCAGATTCCACAGCGTGGCCATCAGTTTGGATCGCAGGATCGGCCCGATCCCCCAGGCCAGGTAGCTGCGCAGGGTGAGGTCTAGACCGTAGCCGAATAAGTCGTCGTAGCTACGCAGAAAGATCGTCTTGGTGCCGGCGGTGGGCAGAGGTGTCCCGGCGACTTGCCAGTTGCGGTAGAACCACGGGGCCATGACAAGGAAGTAGGCGAGGACAAACAATGATGAATGACGAATGATGAATGATGAACGGGACGGTTTCGGGTTTCGAGTTTCGAGTTTCGGGTTGGGGGCCGTGTTCTGGGCGGCGATGGCAAGGACAGCAACGGGGAGGAGCAGGATGCCGTCGGCGCGGGCCAGGTGAGCGAAGCCGGCCGCCAGGCCGGCGGCGATGACGTAGCGCTCGCGCCCCGTGCGCAGGCCAACGTAGAGGGCCACCAACGCCGCGTCCACCGCCAGGGCGAACGGCGTCCAGTTTTCTGGCGTCACCCAGTAGATGAAGTAGAAGCCGCTGAACAGGGTAAGCAGGCCGGCAGCCCAGGCGTAACGGAGGTTTCGCCAGACGTGATAGGCCAGCCAGGCTGCCAGTGGCGGCAGCAGCGAAGAGAGCAACACGAACGGGACATGGCTGGCCCGGTAACTGTCACCGAATAGCCACATGCCCGTATACGCCAGGAATGTCGATAGGGGCATCCAGTAGAGGTGGCTGGGGTGGGGAATGGTCGCTGGGTTGTCCAGGAAGTTCCAGACCACGTGCTCCACCAGACTCTGCCCGTGCAGAAGGTTGTGGGCCACGTTCACGTAGTAGTAGGCGTCGAAGTAGCCGGGCTGTTGCAACGGCCAGGCAGTTAGGGCCCTGACGATCAGGGTGACCAGGAACAGTCCGGCCAGCGTGCGCCGCAGAGTCATGGGGCTCTCCGGAAGATGGCAGTGCGCCCGTCGTCGTAGAACGGTTGCCAGCCACTGCCTGCCGCACTGACCGCCTCGATGAGGGCTGCCTGATTCACCTGGTCGAGCATGAGGGTCTGTATGCCGTAGCGCTGCAGCAAAGCGGCATAATCGTATCGGGCAGACGAGATCGTGGCGTAGTCTAGCCAGAGATCCAGCGGGTACAACTCGACACGCGGATCGCTGAAGACCCGTACGCGAGGCCAAGCGGCCCAGATCAGGTAGCTGCCGTAGCCCATGTCGTGGAACAGGGGACCGGGCAGGTCGTGCTCCAGCAGGAACTGCGTGGCGGCCACGGGAGTGTCGGGCGTTGTCAAGCCGGCGACAGCGGGGGGCAGTGGCAGGCGCTCTTTGTTCCAGGGCAGGGCGATCAGCACCTCCAGGACGATCAGCGTGATGATCAGAACCGTGAAGCCGGGATAGCCGCCTTCTTGACCGACGAAGAGGATCTGTCCCAGGCGACTTTGCTTGAACCGGGCCCAACGTTCGCTGATCGGCCAGTTCTGCGCAGCCAGCGATTCGGCCAACAGCGGGGCGGCCACCAGACCGAACCAGATGACGTAGCGGATGGAGGTCAGTCCCATCCAGGCGAAGGCGGCAAAGAGGAGCAGGTCGGCCCAGCGGAGGCGACGACGCGAGGTCGCAAACGCAAGCACACAAACCAGCAGCAGGGCGTAGAACAACCGGCCCTGGAAGCCGTGGATGTCTGGCTGCCGCCATTCCATGATCAACTGCTGGCTGGGTGGGTTGGTAAGCAGGTTGATGACGTAGCCGATCACGCCGAGACCGCGCGGGTTCAGCAGCATCGCCGGCAGGGTGGCAAGCGCGGCGACGGCCAGCGGCTTGAGCGCCGGGGGGCCGGAGTCGCGACGAAGCGGCAGGTGGCGGTCGAGCAGCGATCCGGCAAGCACGAGCAGGGCCATGATCGCGCCCAGGATGAACGCGCCGTGCAGGTTGACCCACAGGGCCATCACCACGGGCAACAACCAGACCGGGACTCGCCGGCCGCGTACGTAGCCTCGTAGCACCCAGAGGAACAGGAGGAAAGGCAAGAACGAGAAGCTCTGGGGACGGATGGCCCAGTTATTTGAGGCGGCGAACAGCACCCAGACGGTGCAGAACGCAGCGAGGCGGTGATTCCCTCCGCTTCCCTCACGGCACAGCAGGTACAGCCAGCCGTAGGTGAAGGCAATCAGCAACGCTTGCACGAAGATCGCCAATGGCAACCCGCCAGCGTATAGCAGGCCGTAGAGGGCCACCTCACTCAGCCAGCTCTGGTAAAACACCGGCCGGCCTTGGGCGACAAACGAGAACGTGTCGGCAGTGGGGATGGCCCGCAGGTGGACGATCTGTTCACCGATGCGGGCGTGCCACCAGAAGTCGTGCGGCGGCACCGGGCTGACCGAGACCAGTGTGAAGGCACTGGCCAGGAGAGCTAACACCCATAGGTGCTCGATTCTGATACGACTGGGCTTAGGCCCCATCGCGCATCCCCCAGGCCAAAGCCATCACCGCGTAAGGCACCCAGGTGTACCAGTGGCTGGCGTTCTGCACGCGCAGCCCGATCCAGAGGTAGCCACCGGCGATCAGGGCCAGGCCGATCCACCAGCCGGCGGCCTGCCAGCCCCGTGTCGACAGGGAGACGTGCCCCATCAGCGGCAGCAGGAGCACTTGATCCCAGCTCCACACGTAGGGCGTGACCAATAGAGTGAGCGCCAACGTCCAGGCGACAGCCGGCCGGAAGGGCAGTACTTGCCAGACGCGGTAGGTCACCCACAGGACGGCGGTGGCGAGGATGAGCCAGGTTGCGTATCCTGCACCGGCCTTGCCGGTCGCTTCGCGCACGAGGGCCGGCAGGCTGGCATGTAGCCATTGCGGGTTGGTGCGCAGTGCGCTCACGTACTCGCCGGCGATGGTCGGTCGCAGCGCGATGATGGGCCCCAGGCCGGTGACCAGACCGCACGATCCCCCGATCAGCAGTTGCCGAAGCCGCCTCCCTTGCCACACCCAAACACCGAGCGCCAGCAGAATCAGTGGCGTCAATTGCGGCTTGATCAAGGCCCAGGCCATCAGGAACCCGGCCAGCCGGACTCGCCCACGATCGGCGGCCAGCGCTCCGGCCACGAGAACGACCACAGCGAATGCCGTCACCTGTCCCAGCATTAGCGCGTTCAGGGCGGGGGGAAAGAGCATGAGCACCGTCAGGGCAAGGAGCGAACGAGGACCGGCAGCCTTCGACCGGCTCAGTAGGGCAGCCGCCATCAACAGCCAGGCAAACTGGGCCAGGAACCACAGGTTCGCCGCCAGTCCGGGCGGGAGGAAAGACAGGGGCAAGAAGAGCGGCAGGGCCAGAGGAGTCCAGACGGCTTGCAGCACCGGGCTGGTGGCCGCACCGGCGAGGAGTTGGCTCGCTGCGGCTTGGTCATACGGCGAGTTGCCACCCAGCCAGAGGAGGCGGGCCGGGGCCCAGGCGTTGTTCAGGAAGTCGCCGGCCGGGTAGCGCCAGGTGGTGAGCACCCACCCGGCCAGCAGGGCCAGTAGAGCCAACTCCAGGGCAGCAGCCATCGAATGAATTCGACGGCTGGGGTGGAAGATCCGCTCAATCGAGTTCATCGCCGCCCTCCAGAAGGGGCTGGAGCCCGAAACGTTCACCGATACCGAGCGCGGGCAGCGAGAAGCAACGGTTGATCCACAGGCCGAGGCGTGTGGCGGCGCCGAGCACGATCACAGCGACGGCAATGTTCCAACCGGTTTGGGCCATGGCTCGAACCTGCGCCAGATCGAACGGTTTTTGCACGGCGTAGAAACTGACCAGGACGGCAGTCAGCCAGGCGATGACCAGCGCGGCGAGGCCGATCCGGCCGGCTACGACGCGCATGGACGCCCTCCCGGCCGGATCGGCCAGAGTAGCAGCAGAACAGCGAACGGCAGGGGCACGAACATGATCACTTGCTCGGTGTTCCCCTGCACGGTAGCCAGGAACAGGAGCCACGGCAGGACGAGAAGCAGGGCCAGGATCAGAGAGGTCATCAGCGGGCCGCGGTGGCGATGCACGAACCAGCAAGTCGCCAGCATGCAGGGAATGATCAGCAGGACCTGGTTCGTCGTTCCGCCGCGCGGCACGATTAGCAGGCCAACGACGATGGCCAGGCTGGCGAGCCACAACAGGCTCGCCGTTCCGTGCGCCCGTTCACGCCAGTATCCGTAGGCCAGGAGCGCCATGAGCGCACCGTCCAACGCGATGGTCATGACCCCGGACGCCGGCAAGGCCGAAAGCGCGATCCCGACGGGAGAGCCGACGGGGACGTAGCCGGCGTAGTCGGTCACGGCGCGGACGAAATCGAGCGGCCAGGTGGGCAGCCACAGGAGCGGAAGCAGCACCATGCCGGCCAGCGTCACGGCGAATGTGCGCCAGACGATCATCTGCCGCCGTTCAGTCGCCCACAGCAGCAGAATCGGGATCAGCAAGACGACCATTTGCGGTTTGATGGTCGTGGCGGCCAGGGCTACGCCTGCCCAGGCCGGATGGCCCCGGTGGAGCAGGTAGATGCTTGCGGTGGCCAGGAAGAACACAATCGCCGCGATCTGGCCCAGGATCAGGGCGCGCGCTGCGGGATAGAAGAGTAACGCCCAGATGGCCAGCACCGCCATGAAGAGCGGCCGCGGGGACCAGTCCGGCACGCGCAGCGACAAGAAGAGTCCGCCCAGCAAGGCCCACATTGACAGGGTCACCCAGATCGCCTCCGCCCAATCGTAGGGCAAAGGAGCGAGTGGTGCCAGCAGCGGTAGCACGGTGAGGGGGTAGGCGAAGGCGTATTGATGAGTCCCCGGCGGACGTGGGCCGCCAAAGAGCACTTGCTGGATGTCTCGAGTGACCTCGGGTGAGTAGGGATTGCGCCCTTCGACGACCAGCGCGCGTACGGCGCGCCAGGGGATGTAGAAGTCATTGGCGCCGGGATGGGGGGATGTAAACGTTTCTCGCAATGCGATGGTCAAAGCTACAAAGAGCAAGGCACCGAGCACAAGTAGCACCCAAACTTGTAGCCAGCTACGTTTTCTTGAACGATCAGATGCTTTGCTTCTCAGGGGTGCTACCTCCAACGTGACATCTCCTTGCGGATGGCTGGCTCTGCATCAGGGCGCTTGTCAGCGTCCACGAACCCTACGTCTTGGCGATCCCAGTGAAGAGAGTATATCTCAACCGTTCCGTATGAAGCAGTATAAAATCTATCCTCCAATCTCCCATAGCGAGTGAGGAAGGATTTCACCTCTTCATTCGATAGACCCCTGTCCCAGTCACCAGGCGGAAGGCCTGATCGCGGGCTGTGTTGTGGACCCTCCACAGTGAAAGAACGCCAATAGACATCCATGACCAGCACATCAGGGCGCAGCGCTTTCATGGCCTCTTCAAATGTGCTACCCGGATTAAACCATTGATAGCGCAGAATCTGATGCCAAGACTGGTAGTTATATTGATAGAGGCCAAACCAGTATGTCTGAGAACCGATAACCGTATCACTTGGCGACATGACTAGTTCGATGCGATTAGCAACCAGTTCCATGTCTCCAGGCGGTGGGGTCAGTATGACCGTCCCATACGTGAAAACGAGACTCATCGCTACTGCTGAGAGGACAACGGCATTCCCCCTACCTAGCCAGGGACTATCCACGCCTGTGGCTTGCAGGGCTTGCTCGATCCAGCCAGCCAAAACGATGTCTGAAAAAGGCGCAACAAGGATGACGTAATGTCCCACCCTATTTCGGATGAGAAGTGCAAATGTTGTCACTCCTACTGCAAGCATCACAAGAGGCTTCACGTGAAGAGCGGTCCACTTGTGCCGTAGAACGATGGTAGCAATGACCGCTGTTGCCAATATGCGCCCGCCAGTGCCCAGGAAGAGGTATCCTGCCATGCTCGAAAGACCGAGCAAGATCGTGATGGGGTTGCGTGAGGCAATAGGCGGCATGTGTGTGACGAGGGATTTGCGGCTCATCATAGCGACATACGTCTGAGGGTATGGTATAATGTGGAGCCAGGCATACCAAGCCAGACCGAGACAGATTCCAAACACGAAGACCCAGAAGCTCCGCCGACGAACAAAATGCCTCCCATCGTCCAGCAGGTACAAGGCCCCGATCACTGGCGCATAGATCGCACCGTTTGGATGGAATTCAAAGGCTGCACCTATCAGCAGGCCTGCCAACAAGCTGAGAACCGATTGCTGTCTGCGACGTCCGGCGAGGTAGAGCGCTATTGCGCCAAAGCCTAATGTAGCAACATAGATATCCTGCCGAATGAAGTGGGAAGAGTACAGGAAAGAGAGGGATGTTGAGACCAGGAAAACTGCTATGAGGCCGCCACGACGAGAGCGGTAAAGTTCATAGAAAATGTAATAGACTATGGCCAGAAGCCCAAATCCGGCCAGCAGCGACGCCAGACGCAGAGAGCCAACCTTCAATCCAAAAAGCCGAATAAACGTGGCATTGACTAGAGTAGGCAGCAATGGGAGAACCGTCCAGTAACCTTCAAACTTGTCCCATACGCCTGCGTCCAGTGGGCCGAAATTTAGACCAGTGTGGAGCCATGCCCAAGCGCGGCTCGCCATCCAGGCCTCATCTACATATACTATCGGAAAACGACGTAAGGTCGCAATGTGGAATATTGCGACGGCTGCGATCAGGACGGCCAACCCAAGCGTCCATCCAGACCTCGGAAGCCATCCCTGAGCCCTCTGATCTAGTGTGCGGTCGTGGGCTACTTGTGTCTCACCAGCACCGTAGGTCATGATCAGTACTTGAGAATCTCCACTGAATTCCTATGAAACAGCAGCGGCCGCCGGCAAGGAAATGACTACAGACTGCGAGCCACCGACCGCTGCACTCTGTTCAAGGGAGCAAGGATGCTGGGGCGATAGGTTGACACTACACATCGAGGCCCCTTACTCCTCCGCGCACTCCGGCTCCCCTGCTCAGACTGACAGTCAGCGCAGCCTGCCCTGAGGCGGACGTTCCGTACGTAGTCTAAGGGGTGCTGTCGGTGGTCATCTCGGCTTTCAATTGACCCCGCCAGGACGTCCTCTCGATTGCATGCCCCACTTTTCTTAACTAACCGATTATACCACACAATGCCCACTTCTTCCATAGGACGGTGGTACTCTGATCTCAGAACCGCGGCGATCGCTTCTCCATGAAGGCTTGCACCCCCTCTCGATGCTCCTCCGTGACGATGGCCTTCGCTTGCAGCGTCGCTTCTGCTTGCAATGCTGCCTCCATGTCCAGTCGCGCCACCTTCTGAAAAAGCTGCTTCGTCCAGGCGATGGCGCGAGCCGGCCGCTGCGCCAACCGCGAAGCCTCCTCCTGGGCAGTGGGCAGCACGTCGCCGGCCCGCACAACGCGCTCCGCCAGACCAAGCCGCAGCGCCTCTGCCGCGCCCACGCGCCGGCCGCTCGCGGCCAGATCGAAGGCGCGCGCCGGGCCCACCAGCCGGGTGAGGAAAAAGGTAGAGCCGGAATCGGGCACCAGGCCTAGGCGGATGAACGCCTGGGTGAAGAACGCATCCTCCGCCATGATCCGCAGATCGCAGGCCAGGGCCAGACTCATGCCCGCACCGGCGGCCGCGCCGTTGACAGCGGCGATCACCGGCTTCGGCATGTCGTGAATCGCGCGGACCACGGGATGGTACGTCTCGTCCAGCAACCGTTGCACGTCGGGGGCCTGTCCCGCCTCCAGGGCCTGCTGGAATACCGTCAGGTCCTGCCCGGCACAGAAGGCCGGGCCGCTGCCGGTAAGGATCAGAGCGCGCACACCGTCGTCGCCTTCTGCCTCCTGCAACGCGTCGAGCAATTCGCGGAGCAGGACAGCGTTCAGGGCGTTGCGGACCTGCGGGCGGTGAAGGGTGAGTGTGGCCATGCGGTCGCTTGTAGCATAGCGAATCGTCTCGTACATCGGCTAACCTCCTTCGTTCCTGATCAAACCGCCCTCGATCCTTCGATCAAGATCGGGGGACCCGAGCGATGGACAGAAGCCAACAACGACTCGACCGTTCTCCTGCACTCGCCGGGGTGGTTGCTGGTCATACTATACCACGACTTCTGCGAAAAAACAAGAGCTTGTTGGCGTGGGGTGGTGCATACAATTCGGTGGAAAGTGTGTCCTCGTGAAAGGTTGCCAACCTTTGGAAAGTTGGCAACCTTTGCCCGCCCCATGACGCAGGATGCACAATGTTCCCCCTGGCCGAATATCCACCGTAAGGGATACACTACCTTGGCGTGGTGGTAAGGCTTCTGATAGTACCTTTAGTATGTTGCGTGCGGGGGCAATGTGTTGTATAATTGTGAACGGACGTTTGTCGACAAACATCCGCTGATGGTGTAAGGGAGAGGGCCGCATGTCTCAGCGTTGTCCAGCTTGTGGCCACGACAATCCGCCAGGTATGCACATCTGCGCAGCCTGTGCTGCTGCGCTGGGAATCGCCTGCCTGCAATGTGGCTTCGAGAACCCGGCCGGATTCAGATTCTGTGGGAACTGTGGCTCCAGCCTGCTGACCGAACAGCCGGCCGCCACGGCCACCTCAGCCGGCGACGACGAAGCCTGGAAGCGTCTGCGCAGCTACGTCCCCGAACATCTCGTCGAAAAGCTCCTGGCCTCGCGGGGCAAGATCGAAGGCGAACGCCGGAACGTGACCGTGCTCTTTGCGGACCTGCAGGGCTTCACGACCTTGTCCGAGACGATGGACCCCGAGCGCGTCTACGATCTGTTGGGCGAGTGCATGCGCGGCTTCGCCGATGAGATCCACCGATACGAGGGAACGATCGACAAGTTCATCGGCGATGGCATCATGGCCCTCTTCGGCGCGCCCCTAGCCCACGAGAACGACCCGGAGCGCGCTGTGCGGGCGGCCCTCGGTATGCTCGACTTCCTCCGAACGTTCAACCGGCGGCTGGAGAGCGAATACGGCCTCGCGTTACACGTTCGCATCGGACTGAACGCCGGCACGGTTATCGCCGGCACCGTTGGCTCGGACCTGCGGATGCAGTACACCGTGATCGGCGACACCGTGAACCTGGCCTCCCGTCTGGAGGAACTGGCGATCCCCGACACGATCCTGGTCAGTCAGACCGTGTGGGCAGCGACCGAGGCTTTGTTCGACTACCTGCCACATGGCTCGGTCACCGTCAAGGGGCGCGAGGCCCCGGCGGAAACGTTCGAAGTTGTCGGCCTGAGAACGCATCCCGGACAGATTCGCGGCGTTCGCGGCCTACATTCCCCCATGATCGGGCGCGATCGGGAACTGGCCCAACTTCGCCAGGCGATCGACGGCGTCGTGCAACGAAACGAAGGGCATGTAGTGTTGTTGACCGGCGAGGCGGGCATCGGCAAAACGCGCCTGGTCAGAGAGAGCAAGCGGTTCATGCTTCAACAACGCCTGCGGGTGTTGGAAGAAACGTGTCGCTCCCACGCCACGCACACCAGCTACTGGCTGTTTCAACAACTCTTCAACCAGCTTCTCGGGATCCGCTACGGAGACGATGACGACGCGCGACAAGAGAAGAGCCTTCAGGGAGTCCGGGCTCTCTTGCCCGACGAATATGCCGGCGTACTCCCTTTTGTACAGCGGATGCTGGATATACCGATCACGGACCCTGTCGGGTCGAGTCGCATTCGCCACCTCGCCCCGGAGCAATTGCGCCGGCAGACCTTTCTGGCCTTGCGCCGGCTGATTCTTGCTACTGCCCGCACCCAGCCTCTCGTCATCATTGCGGACGATCTGCACTGGGTAGATCGCGCCTCCCTGGACCTCCTGCTGTTTCTCATACCCTTGGTAGAGCAGCGCGCCCTCTGCCTGTGCCTCATCTCCCGGCCCTACGAGGGTCAGGCCGCGTCAGCGATCCACCATGTCGCTTCCGAAACCTGCCCGGCGCGTTACCTGAATCTGCCGCTGACCAAGCTGTCCCTGGCCGACAGCCGCACGCTGGTTGATTCGCTCCTCAAGTCACCGGCCTTACCGCCTCAGGTGCAGCAGGGCATTTCGGAGAAGGCCGAGGGCACGCCCTTCTTTCTGGAAGAGATTGTCCGCCTGCTCATCGAGCAACGGGCGATCTGGCGGACGAACGGGGAATGGCAGGCGCAACCCGATCTGGACCTGAACGCGTTGGGAATCCCGCAATCCCTCCACGCCCTGCTGATGAGCCGTGTCGACCGTCTCCCAGGGGAACCGAAATACGTACTGCAATGCAGTGCCGTCGTCGGGCCGCGCATCCCCTACCCCCTGCTAGATTCCATCGTCGGCAACGAACACCGCCCGGCGCTCGACGCGGCGTTGCGAGAACTGACCGACAGAGAGTTCCTGGACCTGGAGCATGATGGCGATGAGCGCTCCTACACCTTCCGCCACACCCTTGTGCGAGAGACGGTGTACGGTGTGCTCCTTTCGCCACGTCGCAAAGCGCTGCACCGGCGTGCTGGTTTTGGTCTGGAGCAGCTGTACGCCGGCCGTCTCGACGAGGTGGTCGATTTGCTGGCCTTCCACTTCGGCGAGGCGGACTACGCGGAACGAGCCATGCCCTACACCACCCGCGCCGCCGAGCGGGCCATGGAACGGTTCGCGTACGAGCAAGCCGAGAACCTCTTCCAGCGAGCCGAGGCGTACTTCACAGGAATCGCGCCGACGCCCGACCAGGAGCTTCGTGTGGTTCAGGGCTTGGGGGATGTCAAGAGTTACACCGGTGACTACGACGCTGCACTCCAGGCGCTCGAACGAGCGCTCGCCCTCCAACGCGAGCTGCCGGGGCCCGATCAGCACCGCCGCATCGCCGAACAGTTGCGCAAGATCGGGCGCACCTGGGAACGCAAAGCAGAATACAACGAAGCATTGCGCTGGCTTGGCCTGGCCCTGGCCGAGTTGGACATGGACGGGGAAACGGCCCGCGCTCCAGAACGGGCCCGCGTGTATAACGACTTGGGCTGGGTGAACTATCGTCAGGGACAATCGCAAAAGGCTCGCTCGTGGGCCCTGCGCGCGCTGGAAATCCTGGACGGTACGGACCAATTCCAAGACATCGCCTCCGCCTACAACCGCCTCGTCGCCGTGTATTACCAGACCGGCCGCTGGGAAGAAGCAACCGAGTACGCCGAAAAGGGTCTGCAACTGCGCGAGCGCATGGGTTACACCTATGGGGTGGCCAGCTCCCTCAGCAACCTGGCCGGCCTGCTGATCATCCAGGGGGAATGGGGCCGCGCGTTGGACTGTGTGCAGCGCAGCCTGCAATACAGCGAACAGATGGGCGACGCCGAGGGTGTGGCGGTAGCCTACAACAACCTGGGATTGATCTATCGGGATCGTGGCAATTTCGACCAGGCGGAGGAATCTCTGGAAAAGAGTCTGGAGGTGGCCGGGCGGATTCGCAACCCCCTGCTCATGGCCTTTGCCCACACCAATCTGGGCCATCTGGCGCTGGTGCGTGGCGAATTCCGCAGCGCGCTAGGGCATTTGCAGCGCGGCCAGGCCCTGGCCGGCGAAGTCGGCTCGAACGAGCAGGTGGCGGAGATATTGTGGCTCATGGCGGATGTCCTGTTGAGGTTGGGCGAGGTCGAGGAAGCCAGTGTGCTGGCCAACCGGTCCGCCGCCCTGGCCCGCCAAACGCAGAGCAAAAACAATGAGGGCGCGGCCCGGCGTGTCCTCGGACAGGTATGTCTCGCTGCCGGCGACCTGCCGGCAGCGGAAGAGCACCTGGAAGCCGCCTGCCAGATATTTGCCGCCCTCCGGCACCCCTTTGAGCTGGCCAAGTCTCGCCTCAGGCTTGCAGACCTCCGAGCCAACCAAGGTCGCCAGGCCGAAGCCCGCGCGCTGCTCGCCCAGGCGGCAGAGACATTCGAGCAATTGCAGGCCGGCCCCGCCTTGACGGAAGCACGGAGCCGGCAGGCAACATGGAGCGACCGCGGCACAACGAATGGCGATCCTAGCAATTGGGAGGCCTCGGTTCCGTTAGCTGTGAACGAGCCGAACGCCAACCTGTAATCACGCTCATGAGGGAATCCAACGAATGACCGACGAGACTATGTCCATGGAACAGAACCTGCGCCGTATCTCTTTCTTCAGCAGTCTGCCTGATGAAACGCTAAGCGTCATCAGAGACCGCATGCAAATGCAGCGGTTAACGAAAGGGGAGACCGTCGTCCAAGAAGGGGCCCCGGCAGACTCGATGTACCTGATCGAATCGGGGCAGGTGCAGGTTGTATCCGGATCGGGCGAAGAGGAACGCGCCCTGGCCGATCTGGGACCGGGAAGCTTCTTTGGCGAGATGGCTCTTCTGCTTGGGGAACGCCGCTCAGCCACAGTTCGCGTGGCTATTGATGCCGAACTGTGGGTGCTGCACAAAGCGGACCTCGACGCTCTGCTGCGAGATCATCCCTCCCTGGGGCTGACGATCAGCCGCGAGTTGAGCCGGCGGCTGCAGGAGACCATTCGCCATCCGGTACGACAAAAGCAGCTGAGGGTGGTGGCGGTCAGTGGCGCATTCAGCAGCGAGATGGCGCGCGCCCTGGCTGAACAAACGCGGGAAGACGTCCTGTGGATGCCGATGAGCAGCACCGTGCCGGACTTGCACCCCGGAACACCGGGCGTCATCCCCTTCACGACACCCCAACTGCTCACCCTTGATGACCTTCCCGAAGTGTTGAGCCAAGTCATGGAGGATTACGCCCGCGTCTGCCTGGCCATCGACACTGCCGAGACTCCCATGTCTCGAAAAGCGGTGGACCTGGCCGAAGCCGTTGTGCAGGTTGGAGGGGTAGCTGTGCCCTGGGCCCAGGAGATGGCCGGTGATCGCTACTGGGTCACGCCATTTGATCCGGCCAGGCTGGGGAGCATGGCTCGTCGGATCGCCGGACGACAGATCGGCCTGGCCCTTTCCAGCGGCAACGCGCGCGGCATCGCGCACATCGGCGTGTTGCGGGTTCTGGAGGAAGAGGGTATCCCCGTTGACGTGCTGGCCGGCACGAGCGCCGGCTCGCTGTTCGGGGCGATGTACGCGGCCGGCAAGAGCCTGGACGAAATGATTGCCTTCGCCCGTGATCTCCCCAAGATCACCGGCTTGCGCTTTGGCCTCTGGGACTTCAGCCTGCCGCCGCGATCCAGCCTCATTCAAGGAAAGAAAACCCTCAAGTATATCCAAGAGTTCTTGGGAAACAAAACCTTTTCCGACCTCGAAATCCCCTTTTACGTCGTGGCAGCCGACTTTCACAGCGGGGAGGAGCTGGTCTTCCACAGCGGCCCGGTGGCCGAAGCGGTGCGGGCCAGCATCTCCATCATCGGCGTCTTCAAGCCGATGGAGCTAAATGGCCGCCACTTTATCGACGGGGGCACGGTGAACCCAGTGCCTACGAGCGTGCTATACGACCAAGGGGTGGAGACGATCATTGCCTCCAGCGTGATCCCGGACCTGGAGGAGCGACTGGAACGACAGGACATGCGCCGGCAGGGCCGGCTGCCAAACATCATCGGCATCATCGCTGGTGCGATGGAGATCATGGAGAGCGAGATCATCAAGTCGCGTATGGGGCCGGTGGATGTGTTAATCAAGCCAGAAGTGGCCGACATTCACACCATGCAATACGAACAGGCGGATGAATTCATCCGCCGGGGAGAAGAGGCCGCCCGCAAACATGTTCACGAGATCAAGGCCCTGATCAACCCTCGCTCGCACCATTCGGGGAGAAGTTGACATGGCCACGATTCTCGTCGCCGACGACGAAGATAACATCTTTCAGCTTGCCAAGTTGTACCTGGGCAAAGAGGGGTACACCGTGCTACGGGCGGCGGACGGCAAGACCGCGCTCCAGCGGGCGACCGATGAGCGGCCGGACCTGTTGTTGCTGGACATCATGCTGCCCGCAATGGACGGCTGGGAGGTGTGCCGCCGCCTGCGGCAAGCCGGCAACGATCTTCCCATCATCATGCTAACCGCGCGCGACGACGACGTGGACAAAGTGGTGGGCCTGGAACTGGGCGCCGACGACTATGTCACCAAACCGTTCAACCCCCGTGAGCTTGTGGCCCGCATCAAGGCCATTATGCGCCGAGTCGAGATCCCTCCGAAGACTCCACGGGCCCTGGAGATGGGCAACCTGCGCCTCGATCATGCCCGACGCGAGGTACGGGTGGGTGATAAGCCGATCTCCCTGCGTCCCAAAGAATTCGATCTCCTGTGGGCCTTCGTACAAAACCGCGGCCTGGTGCTGAGCAGAGACCAGTTGCTCGATTCGGTCTGGGGCTACGATTTCTATGGCGACACCCGCACCGTGGACGTACACGTAGCCAGCCTACGAGACAAGTTGGCCGAGAGCGGCGTCGCCATAGAAACGATCTGGGGCATCGGGTACAAACTGATTGCCGACGAAGATTGAGGGAGGGGCCTACGCGGCGACGGGGCGTAACGGCTCAACCGGTTGGCCGGGTTGGCCTCGGCCCCCGCTGGGGTCACACCGTATGTTTCGAACGTTGCGCCACAAGCTGATCGCCACCTATGCCCTGATCGCGCTCCTCTCCTTGCTGCTGTCCGGCAGTGCAGCCGCTTGGCTTTTGCAGAGCCGTCAGGAAGAATCGGCTGTGCGCAGCCTGCGCATTCTGGCCATTTCCATTTCTGTACGCCTCCCAAACCTCGTAGGTGAACGACAGGTCGCGCTCCCCCTCCTCTTGCCTCGTTTGCGCCGCGAGGCGGATGCCGCCGGCGTGCGGCTGGTGCTGCTTTCGAGGGACGGTCTGGTCGTCGCGGACACCGATTCGTCGGCGAGCCTCGCAGGCGAGCGCATCCCCTTCGTGCTTCGGGATGCGGGCCTCAGCCCGGAGGTGCGCCGCCGCAAGATCATCGGCCAGGACCTTTTCTTCGTGCTTATCCCCCTCGGCCCACCGGCCCAGCGTATCGCGCCGGAGAAGGCCCAGTTCGTCGCCCTCGTCGTGCCGGCAGCCGACTTGGTGGACACCTGGCTGGAACTGGCGCCGTCGTTGCTGCTGGTCCTGGCTCTGACGCTGGTGCTCTGTGTGGCCGCCGGCGGGCTGCTCTCACGGGCGATCACCCGGCCGGTTGAGGAGATGACGAAGGCATCCCAGTCGATGGCTACCGGTGATTACGAGCAAGAGATCGTCATCAGCGGCGACGACGAGATTGGCCGGCTGGCTTCTGCGTTCAACCACATGGCTCGCGAAGTGAATCGCGCCCGCAAAACCCAACGCGACTTCCTGGCCAACGTCTCCCACGATCTGAAAACACCACTGACATCGATTCGGGGCTTTTCCCAGGCGTTGCTCGACGGCTCGGCGTCTACGCCGGAGGCCCAGCACGAATCGGCGCGCATCATCCATCAGGAAGCCGGGCGCATGACGCGCCTGGTCAGCGAACTCCTCGAACTCTCGCGACTGGAATCGGGCCAGGTGACGTTCAGTCAAGATCGACTCAATGTGCAGGACTTGCTAGAGCGGTGCGGAGAGCGATTCCGGCCACAGGCGGTGCAACGCCACGTGGATTTGCAGGCCGTTGCCTCTTCGCCCGGCCTGATTGTTGTCGCCGATGAGGACCGGCTGAATCAGGTGCTCACCAACCTTGTGGACAACGCCCTCCGTTACACACCGGCCGGCGGCACGGTCCGCCTGACTGGCCAGATTGAGTCGGTACCCAGCAACGGGCGCTGGGTCGTCATCCGCGTGGCCGACACGGGCCAGGGCATCCCACCCGAGGATCTGCCCCGGGTCTTCGAACGGTTCTATCGCGTGGACCGGGCGCGCACCGCCGAGGGTGGCACGGGCCTCGGCCTGGCCATCACCCGCGAGATCGTGCACACGCTCGGTGGTCACATCGCCGTACACAGCGCGGTTGGCAAGGGCACCACATTCACGATCCGCCTGCCGGCTGCGTGACCAGGGCAGGTTTTGGGGATTGGGGGTTGGAGCGCGCGTAAGAAGTTCGACTTCTGGGAGAAGTCGAACTTCTTGTTGTGAGCACGGCACGCCACCAGGATGAAAACTACACTCGCCGGAGCTCCTGACCGAGGCGAACCCTGCTGGGCTCGGTCGGCAGTCCGCCTGCCCGAACGGGCGGTCCGCCCAGCAGGGAAACGGGGTCGTCGTTGCGAGGCGCGTTAGCACCGAAGCAATCCCCTGTTTGCCAAAGTGGAGATTGCTTCGCCGTCTCCGCCGGCTCGCAATGACGATTCGGCGGACTGTTTTCAAAACTGCAAACGAAAGAGGCCGGCATCGCGCCGGCCTCTTCGTGTTGTGCGGAGTCGTGGGCCTACTCGGCCAGCCGCTTGGCAAGCGCAAAGTTGATGTTTTCCGTGGCCGATCCCTCCGTCACCTCCACGGCGGTTGCCTCGGCGCGGCTACGCACGTTGTCATAGAACTCACCGGCATAGCCGTGCCCACCCGGCACCCCGACGATGTAGCTGCCGCTAGTTAGCCCGGTGATCGTGTACCGGCCGGCTTCATCCGTGCGCGCCCGTCGATGGAGGGCAAACCCCACCGTCGTCTCCGTACTCCCGGCGATGACCACCCGGCCGGCGAGTGGCTCACCGGTTTCCTCGTCGCTGACGACCCCGCTGATCGAGCCGCCATTAGACAGCGCGAAATCGATCCCTGAGGTGGTGCTCCCCTCTGTCACGGCCACGCGCGTCGCCGAGTCGCGATCGGCTGCGCCGTTGTAGAACTGCGGCAGGTAACCGGGGGCGTTGGCGTTCACCAGGTACGACCCCGTCTTCAAGCCGCTGATGCTGTAGTTGCCGTCCTCGTCGGTTCGCGCGCCACCACGAGCGTGCGTGTCCGGGTCAATGGCGCGCACCTTCGCGTTGGCAATCGGCGCGCCGGCTTCGTCGGTAACGCGGCCGGTGATGCCGCCCCCCGCACTGAGGGCGAAGCCGATGCCGGTCGTCTCCTCGCCGGCGTTGACGTGCACCGGGGTCGGCTCGGTGCCTCCCTCGCTGTATGCTTGGGGTAGGTAATCCGAACCGGCACCGGCCACGACGACGAAATCTCCGGTAGGCAGGCCGGCGATGGTGTAGTGTCCCGTGTCATCGGTCACCGCACCCGGTCGCTTATGTTTCCGTTCCGGCCGGTCTTCTGGCTCGTCCAGCGGCGCGTCGCGATCCGGAGCGAACTTGGCGCCGGCGGGCTCCGCCGTGTCACTGGCTTCCGGAGGGTGTGTCCCTGCCGGCACAGCGAACACCCGGATGTTGGCCAGGGGGCTACCATCGGCGGCCGCTGTCACGGCACCCGAAATGCTGCCTCCTTGACTGAGGGCAAAGTCGATGCCGGTGGTCTCGTTGCCGGCTGTCACTTCCACGCGCGTGGCATAGGGGAAGTTCCGTGGATTCACGTTATCGTACAGTTCAGGCAGGTAGCCATTGCCGCCGGCAAAGACAACGTATTTCCCCGGGCGCAGGTTTTCCACCACGTAGTGCCCGTCCGCATCCGTGCGCGCGCCGCGATGGGCGCCGGTGCGCGGGTCCAGGGCACGGACCGGAATGTCCGCCAGGGGCGAGCCATCGCTTTCGGCCGTGATGGTACCACTGATGGATCCGCCCGCGGAGGGAGGATCGGCCGGGCCTTGTGCTGCCGCCACCGACACACCAACCACGAGCAGGGCAACGAGCAGCGTCAGGCTCCACAACATTCGCTTCTTGGACATCGTTGTACACTCCTTTCAATTACAAGCAGGCATACCTTTTCTAACAACCTCAATCAGTGTACCTGGGTTCTGTTAGGAGTGTTTGGGAAATTCGTAAACGAAGTGTAAAACCGGTCGGAATTGCTCAGCCAGTCGTCTCAGGGGGATTTGACTTGCTGCCCACAACCCAGGCGTGACTCAGTGTTGGGTTGAGCCGGAGCGCAGCAAGGCATCGAGTGACAGCCGGTCCGTTGCCGAGGTTAAATCAACCGACAGGGGCGAAACAGAGACGACACGATCAATGGCCAGGGCCCACACGTCGGATTCTGGCTCGAGCCGATCGGGGTCAACGCGCGGTTCGTATCCTTCGATGTCCCGGCGTCCGCTCTTCTCCTCCACGATGGAGTAGAAATACGGGCGGCGGGAAACGCGGGTGACGCGCCAGGGCGTCTCTGGGGTTGCCGTGCTGGGTATCTCGATCTTGAGGATGTCCACGTCCGGCGGCAACGGCTGGCGGAGGGCGATTTCGGCGAAGCTTCGGGTGAAGAAGGCGGCGGTGGTGAAATCTACGTTGTCATTGTGGGACAAGTGGTCTTCCACGCGCGTTTGCAATGAGACGGCGAGCGCGGGGACGCCGAACGTTGCGGCCGCTTCGAGCGCCGCCCCGACGGTCCCCGAGATGGTGATGCCAACTCCCACGTTTTCCCCGTAGTTGATGCCGGAGACAACGAGCGCGGGCATGCGCGGGGCGTACAGGAGAATGGCGCTGCGCACCGCCAGGGCCGGGGACCCATCCACGGTGAAGGCGGTCACCTCGTGGTTACTGGGCCCGGCCCAGGCGACCTTCTCGGTGACCCCCCTGTCAATCGGCAAGCTGCGCGCGGCTCCGCTCTGCTGGTGTTTTGGTGCCACGACCAGCACATCGCCCAGCGGCAGTACGGCCTCCACGGCGGCCCGTAGTCCGGGGGAGCCGATGCCGTCATCATTTGTCACCAGGATCAGAGGAGGCGTGCTGCCCATTGCAGACTACCTCCCACTCTTGTAGTCGCTGATCGCCTGCACCAAGTTTCCCAGCAACTGTTCGAGCACCCTCATCTTCTGATCAACCAGGATGACGCGCTCCTCGAACGTCGGCGTGCTCGTGGGAGTCGGCGTGAGGGTGGGCGTCGGCGTACGCGTGGGGGTGGGGGTCAGGGTGGCCGTGTTCGTAGGCGTCGGCGTGCGCGTAGGCGTCGGCGTGCGGGTCGGGGTGGGCGTGCGGGTCGGGGTTGGGGTTTTCGTTGGCGTGTTTGTCGGTGTCGAGGTGTTGGTCGGCGTCGCCGTATTCGTGGGTGTCGGCGTGTTGGTGGGCGTTGGCGTGCGCGTGGGCGTCGGCGTACGAGTCGGCGTGTTCGTGGGCGTCGGCGTGTCGGTCGGTGTCGGGGACGGGAAGTAATACTCCACAACCAGTTTGGGCCGGAAATCCGGGGAGGTGAATTCGGATGAGAAGACATCGTAGCGCACAGCCACCCCACCAGCGCCCTTTAGGATCAGGCCGTGGTTGCTGCTCGGGTCGGCAACCCACCGCCGCACCATGCCGGTGACGTCGAACTCCACCCAGGACTTCTCCGTGTCCACCGTCTTACTCGCCGACGCTGATGAGGCCCGGTCACTGCCCAACCCGTTCGCGCCGGGCTGGTTCCATGCCCCGCCCCGGCGGGCCAGCTTCCAAGTAGCCTCGCTTTCGGACCAGGGACGCAGCAAGCGGAAGGCAGAGATCGTCATCGGATTCGGGTTAGATCGCTGACTCAAGTACACGCTGAAAACGGCGCGCCGAACCGTGGAATACGTCGGGAACTGGGACACGTCGAACCGGAAGAGCGCCGCCATGACGTCCCCGGAGCGTACGGATATCATGCCGTCCACTCCGTGTCGATCGTCTGGGGACCACACATTGATGTAGGTGTCGTCGGTCCCTTCGTAGTTGCCGATGCCCTGCTGGAAGAGGGCCGAACCGGAACCCGGCGCCAATGTCGGTGTCGTGCCCGGTGGCACGGTCAGGGTCGGCCGGGGAGTACCAGTGGCCGTCGGTCCGGGCGTGCCGGTGGCCGGCGGCAGCGTGTCGATGAATTGGAGGCGGGCGAACTGGTCGGTTCCGCTGTTCGTGTTCGTGCCACCCCAAACCAGATAGGCATCCCAGTTGTCGCCATCATCATCGTCGTGCAGGCCGAAGCTGATGCCCATCACCGTGCCGGAGACGACGGAGCTGGCCTGCAATTCGGAGAAGGGGATCGCAATCTCCATGTCGTAGCCGTTGACCACCTCACGGACCGCAGCCGTGACATTCGCCGTCCCGATTACGCCTCGGTCGGCTGTCGTCCCGTCCGAGCGGACGGTGTATTGGTGATCGTCTCGCCCCCAGGCCCGGAGATCGCCTTTGCCGTCGATTCCGATCTCCACGCCATCGTCTCGCCAGATGTCCGTGCTGTCGGCGATCAACCGCTCATCGTTGACGTGGATAGCGAGGTAGAGGGCGTCGGTCGTCCAGGCACTGCGCACGACGGCACTCATATCCGCCGAGCCATCAATCGAGCCGATGATCAGCCCGGCAGTGGCCGCACTAACGGTGATTGGAACCGACGTTTCCCATTCCAGGAGGTGGCCATCCACCAGCGGTGCAGTGCCGAAACGCCGTGTTTCCAACACGCCGGTGGCGCCCGTTGGCTGCTCCGCCGGCCCAGCAATCACCGACAGCAGCGTGCCCGCGAGCAACACGATCAGGCTTATGCCAATCCCAGCCAACTTCTTTCGCTTCACCCTATCCCTTCCAATCGCTCTCCAGTCACCGGCCTGCGCTCAAACCCAACTCTCCCCACCCTCTCCCTCGTTTCGCTTCCGCTACGGCTTCAGAGCTTCCAGTGCTTGCTGGATGAGGGCTTGCATCCGGTCGATCAACCGCTCCAGGAGAGCCTGGCGATTCTCCACACTCCGCACACGGCCGGTGAGGGAGGCCACTTGCGTCTGCAGGGCCGCGATTTCGGCTTGCGGCGTTCCTTGGCCGCCGACGTGGGCCGTCGGTGTCGTTGTCACGGTTGGCGGTCGTGGGGTGTTTGTGGCCGTCGGTTCCGCCGCCGGGCTTGGCGTGCCCGTAGCGGGCGGAGGCACCGGCGTGTTTGTGCGCACCTTGGTAGCAGTCGGACTCACCCGGTCACTGACGTCGCCAATGCCGCGGACCATCACCATGTGGATCGTCTCATCGCCATCGTTGTTGCTGTTGATTCGAAAGTCGGTGTTACCGGGCAGACCGTTGCCGAAGTACGCGTTGTCCACTTGCCAGGTGTGTCGCTGGAACATCCGGCTGTTGTTCTTTATGAGCGGTACCTCGTGCAGGGTGCCGGCCCCGTCCACATACTCAAGCGACATCGTGTCGGTACCTTGATCAAGGTAGATGATGGTCACCTCGTAGGAGACCCGCCCACCCGGCTCACTGCGCGGCGGCAGGTTGGTGAACGGATAGCCGTCATCCACATCAAACGACATGAAGTGCTGGCCGTTTGCTTCGTCGGTGCGTCGGGCACGACGGGCGTAGATCTGGTTGCGCGCCTGCTCCGGAATCCCTACCCACGTCTCGCTGTTGTTCAGGCCGACGACAACCGTGCCGTTCTCCGGGATGTCCTCACGCCGGTAGAGCCAGAAGCTCCAATCGCCGCGAAATCCTGTGTAGCACCGTTTGTCGTCACACTCGTTGAATTCCGTGTCGCGCAGGGCCACCCACACGTCGGGCGTCGTTTCCAGGCTGACGCCGAGGTGGCGTTGGATGAAGTTCAGGGGCGTGTTCGGTTCGTAAGCGCTGCCCCCTTCCTGCAACATCCCCTCTGTCCACGAGCGGAAATTGTCGATGAAATCCGGATGGGCCGAGAGGGCCGCCAGATACGACATCCAGACAAACGAATTGGCGTACGGTTTCCACGGCTGGCCCGATTCGAAGGCCAGGAAGGTGCGCGACCCCAGATCGTAGGCGATGGCCAACATGCCGAAGCCGCTGCTCTCCTGGCCCCCCTGCTTGTCGTAGTTGTAGAACCAGTTGGCGTCGTCGGTGAGGGAGTTGAACTTGATGCCTATGCCTTTGGAAATAGCGTATTCCGCGCGGGCCCGATTGTACCAGAAGAGGTGGATGTAGATCGGTTTGTCCGGTTTCCCGTCGCCGTTGACGTCGAAGGCCGTGGCATACGCATCCATCATCCGGTACATGAACTGGTCAAACTCGCGAGAATCGATGATCTTTTCGGCGGCACCGTCGAAGTCACACCCCCCGCTGCTCTTGCTGTAGCGAGGCTCTCCGTCAAAGCCGGAGTTGATCTCGATGGCGGTAAGTCGAGGATCGTCCTTGTAATACTGGCCGAATACGGCGATGTCGTCCATGACCGCCTGTTGCCAGGTGGGGTCGTCGTAGCGCGGCATGACGGCTGTCTTGCCGCAGCCGGGGTCCAGGATGTAGCCGGTCTTCACGCCCATGCTGTCGTACACCCGCTTGGGTGTGAAGTCGGCCCAGTAATCCCAGGTCACGCCGCCGTTGCCGTACGTGGGCGACATATCCGCATCCGCGCCGGCCGTAAACATGATGCCTGCAATCGTCGGTTTGGCGATCCGTTCACCGTTCAGCAGCCGGACCTGAAGCTTCTCCGCGTTGTTGAGGAAGCCCTGTATCTCCCCTGTCCAGCCCATCCACTCCAGGTCCTTGTTCTCCGCCCCCATCGGGCCAAACCCTGGAAACAACGTTCCCAAGTCGCTGGGAAGGAAATCGGACTGGTTGTACAACATCCCCGGCGGCGGTGGTGGACGTGCAGAAACGGCGGCGCGCCGAATTCCTTCCGGGGAAGCGGCCACGGTGGCGGTCGGCGTAGCTTCCGCCACCGGCGCCGGACGACGGACGACCAGGAAGTACAAGGCAAAGGCGACAGCCAACAGGGCAATGATCAGAACGGCGATTAGTATGTAAGGAAACCGCACCCGCGAAATAACTATCCGGTTCCCGTCATCTGATTGGGTCATAGCTTCCCCAGCATCCACGTGGAAACAAGAAGAGGGAAAAAACGCATACTACTTAGTTGAGATGCAAGTATATCACAATCTGGCCCGGCTGGCAAATGAGCGGGTGGGGGGGGCATACACAATTCGGTGGAAAGTGTGTCCCCGTGAAGGTTGCCAACTTTTGGAAAGTTGGCAACCTTTACCGGCCTCCCTGGCGAGCAGAAACGCTGAGAGGGGCAAAGCCTCCTGGGTCACGCCGATCGCCAGCGGCCGATGAGGTAAGGTTTCAGGTGCTCATAGGTGCGGGCCTGGGCCTGGATCACGTCCTCCGCCTGCCTCGTCGTCATCTCCTGCGTTTCCCGGACGAATCCTGCTGTGCGGCCAAGGTATAGGGGTGTCATGGCGTCCAGGATGCTTTGTGGGTCGCTGCTCTGGTGGCGGCGACAGGCGACCGCGAAATCGTACACGCAGCGCACCCACAGATCGGCGGGGAACGCATACGCCTTGTCGGGCAGAGCGATCAGCCGCTCGACGGCGCTGCGGTTTTCGTCGGCCAGTACGCCATCCCAGATGGCGGCGTGTCGCTGGGCACCGTCACGCAGCTCGGCCCGCATCCGGCCGAAGGACACCGGAACCGGCTCCGGCTCGACCACCACATCGGGGCCCAGGATCGGCGCGGAGAGAGTTTCGGTCACCGCTTGCCATCGCCCGGCGTACGTCTCCATCAGGGCGAACAGGCCGCCAACCACCTGGCGGAACATCGGGCCCAGGGCCGCTGCCGGGTCCTTGGCATCGTGGATCTTGGCTCCCAGTCGAGCCTGACAGGGTCGGAACCCTTCGTTGATCGCAGTTGTCGTCATCCAGATGTCGATGCCGAACTTGGCGACCGGTCCATCCCAGACATCACGAGAGGTGTAGAGCGCTGCCAGCTCCCCGGAGAAGCCGAAATCTCCACCGATCGGCTGACGGATGTCCCACCCGTAGAGCGCCTGCGTCATCGGATAGGCGATGTTGTTCGTGATCGTACCGTCGTTTTTGTGGCGCACATAAAAGGGAGTCACGTAATCGTAGCTTCCCTCGACGATCGGCCCCGCCAGCCGCTGAATCCATGCCGGGTTGATCGAGCGCAGGTCGCTGTCCACGACCACGCAGGCACGACATCCGAGCCGCGAGGCGGCCTCGAAGATCGCTCGCAAGGCAGATCCTTTCCCTGGTATGCCCCGGTAGGGCGCGGTGAGCACCTCAACCTCTGCCGGCACAGACACGCCCATGACCGCGTCGGCTGTCCGGTCCGTTGAGCTTCCGTCGGAATTGAGCAGCACCGGTTTCAGATCGGGGAAGTGCTCCACCATCCCGCGCGCCGCCTGTTCGACGACAAAACCGATCGTGCCGGCATTGTTGTAGCTGGGAATGCCGACCAGGATGTCGGCCTGACCGACTTCGTCCAGCCGGGAGCGAGCCCAATCGGGCAGGGCAGTTCCATCATTTCTCATGATCTTTTTTCTCCGCGTCATAACCTTGTTGCCGAAAGCCTTCGCCCGCATGCAGGGGAGCAGGCCTCCTGGCAGCTTTTTTCAATCGCATCTCACGTTCGCAAGCAATCGCCGAGCAGGGCGGCCAACTGTCTCTCCGCCGCCCGGTAGGAGTAATGGCGACGTCCCAACTCATAGTTGTGCTCGACCATCTCGGCGACCATGTCCGGGTTACGTAACACTTGCCGGGCCTGACTAACGGTTTCACCGGTGATGAAGTCCTCGAACGCGATGACCCTGAACCCTTTTGGCCGGATGTCGGCCCGGAAGACCGCGTATTCATGGACCACGATCGGGCGCCGGTAATAGATCGTTTCCAGGAAGGCATTGCCAAACCCTTCCACGGTCGAGGGGTAGGTGATCAGATCGGCTTGCTGGTAGGCATCAGCCAGGCTGAAGACCGGTCGCCCGTCTGGCACCTGGTCGCGCCGGGGGTGGATGATGTCTGCCGCAAACACCACGCACGCACCGATCATGTCAGCGTACTCCCGCAGATACGCTGCGTAGGCCTGGCCTTCGTCGCCGGCCGCATGCGAAATCACGAGCACGCTTTCCAGTTCGATCCGCCGCGTCAGCTCGATAGCGTGCTCGATCCGCTTGCGGGGGACGATGCGCGTCGGTTGCAGGATCATCTTCTCTCCTGGGTTGATGCCCAGTGCCTGCCGGATCTGGGCGCCGTAGCTATCGGGTTCCGGCGGCGGCGAGTCAAAATCCATGATGTTTGGGATCAGCGTGGAGTTTGCGCCGGTGCGCAACGCCAACTGGCGACTGCCGATCGAATTGATCACCACGTGGCGGATCGACGGCAGTGTCGGGGGGAAGGCAGCACGCAAGTAATCGGCGGCTGCCGACACGGCGAAATGCTCCCGTTCCCAGGCGAAGTCATGGTGATGCCCGATCGTCGGGATGCCGGTCTCGGCGATCAACTCCGTCACGGCCAGTCCGAGCGGCACGTTCATGGGCAACGACAGAGCGTTCTCGACGATAAGCAGTTCCAGGCCGAACGTGCGAACGAACGTGTGCAACTGCTCTTTCAGGTGAGAACGAAGCGCTTGGACATTCCGCGAGACTTCGGTCGACCGGGCCTGCTTGCCGAACAGGTCACGGTTCAGCGCCTCGACATCCGGGTGATTGAAGTGGGCCTCGGGCACCAGATGGGTGCGCGTCTCCGGGCGGTCAGATTCACCGGCGAAGTAGAAACACTCATGGCCGAGTGTGGCCAGGATGTGGGCCCACTTCTCTGTCTCCAGAGAGACGCCGTCCGTTCCGGCGAACCGGGTGGAGACGAAGCCGATGCGATGCCGCCTACCGTTCACGGGGAAGGGTTCCCCCGTGTTCTGTCGTTCGGACCCGCAGGGAGAGCCGTTCGCGATTCCACTCGCGTATCACCCTTTCACGCCGCCCGCAGTGAGCCCCTCTTCCAGGAACCGTTCGAGCGCGAGGAAGAGGATCACAACGGGGAGGGTCATGATCGTCGAAGCCGCCATAACGACGTGCGGGCGGGGGCTGGGATCGTTGAAGATTGTGTTGATCTGGATCGGCATCGTGAACAGATTGCGGCTGTTCAGGAACACGAGAGCGTACAGGAATTCGTTCCAGGCGATCATGAACGTGTAAATGGTGACGGAGACCAGGGCGGGGATCGCCAACGGCAGGGTGATGCGCCAGATCACGCTGACGCGGCTGCACCCGTCGATCAGGGCGGCCTGTTCGATCTCAGCCGGGATGGTCCGGAAGTAATTCGCCAGCATGTACAGGGCAACAGGCAACGTCTGGGCGAGGTACGTCAGGATAAGCACCGGCAAGTTGTCCTGAACCTCGAACCCGACCCGGTCACCGATCCGGGCTACCATCGCGAAGAGCGGGATGATCAACAGAATTCCTGGAAACAGGTAGATGAGCAGAACGCTGTTGAGCAACACGTCCTTGCCCCGGAAGCGTAGCCTGGCTATGGCGTACGCGCCCAACGTGGACAGGATCACGGCGATGATGGCCGTCGGTACAGCCACCTTCATGCTGTTGAGCACATTCGTGCCGAAGTGCCAGTAGCCGAAGAGCTCCTGGTAGGCGTCGAGGCGCAGCGCGCCGGGGACGTAGACCGGTTTGCGGCCACCGATCTCCATGTACGTCTTAAATGACGAACTGGCCATCCAGTAAAATGGAAACAGGATGCTGGTCAGGAAGAACGTCAGCGTCGTCGCAAAGATGAATCGCGGCCAGGTGATCCATCGTGCCAGGCGGTCGATCAGGTTCAGGTTGTCGTTTCGTGTGGACCGAGCGCCTCGGTTTTCCGCCACGATTGCCTCCCTCTACACTTCCTCGACATTCCGCATCACGACCGAGACGTATACGGCGAGGAATACGATCAGCATCAAGAGCAGGACCATCGCGTTCGCGGCCCCCTTGCCAAAGTTGAACGATTTGAAGCTGAATTGGTACGTGAGCACGGGGAGTACGTTTGTGCCGAAACCGCCGCCGGTCAACAGGAAGATATCGTCGAACTTGTTGAACGTCCAGATCAAGCGGAGCAAGAAGACAGCGCCCAGGACGTAGCGCAGCTCAGGCAGAGTCACGTACCAAAACTTGTGCCAGGCATTGGCGCCATCCACCTCGGCCGCTTCGTACAACGCCTTGTCCACCGCTTGCAGGCGGGCCAGGATCATCAACATGGCAAACGGGAAGTAACGCCACGCCTCGAAAATGACGACCAGCAACAAGGCTAACCCTCGCGTCGCCAGGTAAGCCTTCGGCAACTGGATGATGCCGAGCTGCATCAGCAGATCGTTCAGGACACCGGAAGGGCGCGGATCGAGAATCCAGCGCCAGACGAAGGCGACGCTGACGATCGGGGCGACATACGGGAACAGAAATATGGCACGCGCCATCCCCCGGCCCCGGAATGGCCGGTTGAGTAACAGTGCCGCAACCAGGCCGACGAGCAAGGCAAGCCCGGTGCCGGCGAATGAATAGACAACGCTGGTGACCGCTGCGCCCCAGTTATGCTGGCCCTGGTATTTGAAAGCGAAATCGTTCAAGACGCCGCGGTAATTGTCCAGGCCGACGTAGGGCGCATGGAAAACGTCGTTCAGGTTGCCCAGGCCAACGTCACGAAAGCTGATCCACACACTGAAGATCGCCGGAAAGAGAACGAGCCCGAAAACGATCAGCGCTGTGGGCAGAATAAGAATCCAGGCCAGGCGAGCCTCACGAGCCTGAAGTGAGTTCCAGCGCCGGCCTTCTGGCGCTCGCCCTTCTCTGGCCATGGCAGCCATGATCTCCTTCCTCGGTTCCCTCTTCTCAGCAAGGGAGTAGGGGCACGTCCCGATGCACACACATTTCCATGATTGGCGGTGCCCGCCCTGACGGGCACGGGCACGTCCTCAACAAACAAGTCGCGAATCGCTGGGGCGCAGGATTGACCTACGCCCCAGCAAACAGAACAACCAGATCACTCTTGCCGTTCGGCCAGCAGGGCCTCTACTTGCTCCTGCAGCCAGGCAGCACCGGTTTCGGGCGTCATTGTGCCCTCCAGTGCGATGTTGCTGATGACTTGCGGAATCAGCAGCCGCCCCTCGATGTCGCCGACGACGGCGCGTTCGGTCGCGTCGTAATCGGGACGGAAGAGCCAGCGCTGCATCGACTCGAAGCCATTGGCGATCTGAGCCATCGTCTCATCCGAGTAGTTGGCGAAGAAGGGACTGAGCCCTTTCCAGCCATCCACAGCACTCTTGAGCACCGGGACCTTGCCGAACGGAGCCAGCGCCAACACATCCTGGTAATCCTGACCGGTCAGGAAGAACTTAATCACCTCTTGTGCCGCGGGATCGGCGCCCTGCATGATGCCCAGCGTAACCAATTGACCGTAGGAAGCCGAGCCATTCGGCCCTTCCATCTGTGAGGCAAAGCCGGTCTTCTTGGCCAGGTCTTCGGTGGCGATCTGGACTTTCCCGCCGCCTGAAAGGCCTGAGCCTTCGACCAAGTCGTCCATGATGTAGGTACTGTAGAACAACATGCCAGACTGGTCAAGCTCGTACGCTTCGCGTGCCCCGCGCCAGAACTGCGGGCCGGGGAGGGCACAATCTTGCAAGCTGGTGTAGAACTCCAGGGCTTCGATCATCTCGGGCGTGTTCATGGTGACGTTGCCGTCTTCGTCAAACGGCCAGGCATTGTTCGACATAGCCACCTGTTCGAAGACCTGGTGCGGGTAGTTCTGCCCTGGATCGGTACCCAGGGTGAGGGCATACAAGAGGTTCCCCGCGCCGGGCAGATTCTCACAAGCGGCCTTGATGTCATCCCAGCTTACCGGCGCGTTCAAGCCGGCAGATTCGAAAACGTCGGCGCGGTACCAGATGGCCTGGATCCAGCCGTCGAAAGGCACGGCAGCACGTTTGCCGGTGGACGGATCGGCGACCATCTTGAGCGGTCCGGCGCGGAAGTCATCTTCGCCTATGCTGGCAATGACGCCTTCAGCAGCGTCCTCGTCCAGGATGCCGTCGGCCGCAAAGGCCGCCACCCGTTCAATGCCCATGCGGACGATGTCTGGCAACCGGTTGGCGCCTTGGGCAGTGGCGATTCGCTGCGAGATGCTGGCCTCGTCGATCGGGACGATGCGTAGATCGATGTCCGGATGTTCGGCCATGAACCGCGCGGCGACGGCTTCATACGTGTCCACCCGCGCTTCCTCGTTATCGGTGGTCCAGAACTCGATGACGGTTTTCTCCACCGGTTCGGCCGGCTTCTCGACCACCTTCGTAACCTCAACAACCACGGTCTCCTTGACCGCCTTCTCCACCACCACGGTTTCCTTGATCTTTTGAGGGGTAGGGGTAGCTTGGGCACAGGCTCCCAGCACCAGGCTGAGGGCCATCAAAGAGACAAACAACAACGCAAGTCTTTTCTTCATGAGAATCTCCTCCTCGAAGAACGGTTTGAAAACGGTGACCATTGACTACCTACGGAACAGCCCACACGCCGTGTAGGCGCATCGAAAAACGTTGATTAGTGATCATCACCTCCTTTCGCCTCGCTCGAAAAACGAACAACAAGCGTCGGTTGTAAGAGCACGTGCGGCTGTTCCGGGGGTTTGCCCTGCGTCAACCCGATCAGCATCTCACAGACCATGCTCCCAATTTGATAGATCGGCTGGTGAACTGTCGTGAGCGGGGGATGAGAGTGTTCAGCCATCGGCGTGTCGTCGAAGCCGGTGACCGCAAGGTCTTTGCCCACGACAAGCCCGCGCTCTTGAGCCGCACTCATCGCCCCGAACGCCATCAGGTCGTTGAAAGCCGCGATAGCCGTGGGGGGATCGGGCAGATCCAACAATGCGCTGGCCTGCTCGTAGCCGCCACGCTGGGTGAGATCGCCCGTGCGAACCAGGGCCTCATCGGGTTGGATGCCCTGCTCGCGCAAGCCGTCCCGAAATCCTTCCAACCGATGCTGGGTGAACATCAGGTCGGGCGGGGGCGTGATGCAGGCGATCCGACTATGGCCGAGGCTCGCGAGATGGTCTACAACGAGGAGCATACCGCGATGGCCATCGCCATCCACGAACGGGTAATCCAGCGGGCTGTCGGTCCGCCCGTAGGCAACGAAAGGGAACCCTTCGTTCCGAAGGTAATCGATCCGTGAGTCCTCGCCCCGCGTACGCACGACGACGAATCCGTCTACCCGCCGCCCCTGCACTTTGCGGCGATAGGCCTCCATCTCGGACTCCCCCGGGGGGCGGGTCGAGACCAAGAGGTCAAACCCATGCTGGGCTGCCCGATTGCCGATGCCGGCCAACAACTCGCTGAAGAAGGGGTCGGAGAATCGCGGGCCGAAGGTCGGCAAGATCAGCCCGATGGTGTCGGTCCGTTTCTTACGCAGGCGCTGGGCCAGAGTGTTGGGGCTGTATCCCATCTCCTCAGCCACCCGGCGGATCAATGCTTTTGTCCCCGGGCTGACATCGTCGTAATCGTTGAGCGCCCGAGAGACTGTGGTTACCGACAGGTCTGTTGCTTTGGCGATGTCCCGCAATGTGACACGCATGGCCCCCCCTGACCACGACCCAAATCGTTTCGGATGTTCCTCTCATTATAATCCAAAACGTTTTGGATGTCAAGGGGTTTGAAGCTGTTCAGAGAAGATTCCCCATCCATTGACGGGCGAGCCGCCACCCATCACGTGCTTCGTTGACTTGCAACACGGTCAACAAGAGGCCATAGGCGATTATCCCCCCCAGGCCAGGCAGGGCAACGCGGCCCAAGGTCAAGATGAAAGCCTCCCCGCCGCTGCCCACGACCCGCAAGATCGCCCAGGCCACGGCGCCCATGATCGAGGAGGCCAGGACCGTTTGGCCCAGCAGCTTCGGCAACCCGTGACCCCCGAGGTCACCAAGCCGCCGCCAGAGCAGCACCAGCATGATCAGGGCATGGCCGGTGAGTTGCACCGAGTTGGCGAACACCAGGGCCAGCATACCCCATTGTCCCACCAGGCTGAGAGCGACGACCAGGTACAGGAGTACGCCGGCCACGCCCACCAGCGCCGGGGTCCAGGTATCTTGCCGCGCATAAAAGGCAAAGATCAGCGGCTGGTCTATGGCCGCAAAGCTCAGGCCGATGAGATACACGCGCAGAGCAGCCGCCGTCTGCACCGTATCGGCCGGGCCGAAGTCACCGTGCTGGAATATCAGGGCGACTACCGGCCGGGACAGCACGAACAACCCCACCGTCGCCGGCACGATCAGGACGATGACCAGGCGCAGCCCGGTGGCCAGAGTGGCTTTGTAGCCCGCCAGATCATTCGTTGCCGCCAGCTTCGAGAGGGAGGGCAGTACCGCCAGCGAAATAGCCGCCGAAACCAGGCCAAGGGGGAATTGGATCAGCGTGGTGGCGTACTGCATCCAGGCAATGCTCTGCGGCCCGGTGTGCGAGGCCAGGTTGCGGTCGATGATGATGGCGAGCTGGCTGATCACCAGCCCGACGGCAATCGGCACGTACAAGCGCATGATCAGGCGCAGTCCCGGATGGCGCAACGCCAGGCTCAGGTGGAGCCGCGCGTCCCGCAGATCCGGAACCAGGACCAACAGTTGCAGCAACGAACCGAACAGCACGCCGATGGCCAGCGCCTCGATGCCGAAACGCCGGTGAAGGGTGAGGGCAGCGATGATGAGGCCGGCGTTATAGATCGCGGCTCCAAACGCGGGGTAGCGGAAGCGATGTAGCGTGTACAAGAGTCCGGTGATCACACCGGAGCAGCCGAAGAAGACGACAGCCGGTGCGAGGATGCGGATCAGGCGTGCGGTTATGGCCAGCAGGCCGGGGTCGAAGCCGCTGCTCAGCAGCCAGGCCACGGTCGGCGCAAACAGTTCGATGAGAATGAGCAAGGCCCCCAGTACAATGGCGGCCACACTCACCATGGCGCTAACCAGGCGCCACAGCGCCTCGCGGTTCTCGCGTGCGGCGTACTCGCTGAACACCGGCACGAGCGCGGAACTGAGCATGCCGCCGACGAGCAGATCGTAGATCATGGTGGGGACGATGGCGGCCACACGAAACGCGCTGACCAGGCCGGTCGCCCCAAACAGGGCGGCGATCACCGTTTCGCGCACCAGGCCGAGCAGGCGGCTGACAACGTTGCCCGCGGCGATCACGGTGGCCGCTCGGACAATGCCCCGGCGAGCCGAGGCAGGGGAATGTGTGGGAGTTACGCCGTCAGTTTGATGGTTCATGAAGGGGTTCAAGGGGCGTCAGGTCAGGATGGGGCTTCCTCGATCCGGTAGCGCGTCGTAATCCGAGCAGCCTTGCTCAACATCCCGGATGCAGAGCAATACTTGGTCTCGGACAGCTCTATCGCCCGCGCGACGGCCCCTTCGGCAACGCCATGTCCCTGCACAATGAACTCCAGAACGATGTCGGTGTAGATCTTGGGGTGTTCCGGGGCCCGTTCTGCTTCCACGCGGACCTGCAAGCCGGTGACGTCTTGCCTCTTCTTGCGCAAGATGGAAATGACGTCCATTGCCGTACAGCCAGCCAGCCCCACCAGGAGTAGAGAGAGGGGGCGGAACCCACCATTCTCTCCACCCACCGATTCATCTGCATCGAGCACCACGGTGTGACCTGTAGGGGTCGTGCCTTCAAAGGCCATCCCCCCGATCCAGGTCACCTGCGCATCGGCCATTTGATCTGTTCTCCCTTGTTGATGTTTGCTTCTCTCAGACGCAGACCCGCACCAGGTATAGCGCAAGAGTGTGGATCAACGTATGGTGACTGGATTAGGGGCGATGCATTCCTGCAGACCCCTGAGAGGGGCAAACCCCTTGGCTCTGCCCCCCCCACTGGGAAGACCCCACCTGGAAAGGAATGCCTCGCCCTTTCAACCGTGCAGGACAACGCCGACAACTCCCCACAGTTTTGCGTCATACCCACCGCTTGATCGGTCACCGTTTCGACCGCCGTCAGTGCCCGATCTGCTCCATGATCCTGCCGGCCACGACCGGGGCCTGTACCGGGGCTTCGCGACTCTCCAGGGCGTCCACCAACGGTCGCATGCGTGCCATCGTGTCCCTGCCCCCCGTGCCGCGCAGCACCGCCAGTGCGCTGTTCCGCAGCCATGGAGTCAGTTTCTCTGTGGACAGTTTGCGCAGCAATGCCGGGACAGATTCCGGGCCGATGGCCACCAGTGCCTCGGCAGAGCGCCAGCGCACGCCGGCGCTCTCATCGGCCAGCAACTCGATGAGCACAGGGATGGCCCGCGCGTCACCGATTTCGCCCAAGGCCCGCGTGATGTGCCAGCGCAGGTGATCGTCACCCGTCCCTTGCAGGGCACCACAAAGTTCCGGCACGGCCCGCGCACCCAGGTCGACGAGGGATTTGGCAGCTTCCCAGTGAGCGACATCATCGCCGGTCGCCAGGAGATCGATCAGTGGGGCCACGACCTGGTCGGATTCCAGGTTGCTCAGCACCTCGGCAACCCGGGCCTGGAGCTTGTGATCACCTTCCCGCAACGCGCGCAACAGAGCCTCAGTGGCCCGATCGTCTCCACGCTGGCCGAGGAGTAGCGCAGCCAATTGCCAAACCGGGGGGCTGTCGCTTGCTTGGCCTTCCAGCAGGGCCGACAAGCGCGCGTCCTCCCCAGCGCCTCCTTCGTCCAAGAACAGGCTCCGCAACTTCAGGTCAAGCGACCGGCCTGCCGCAATGGACGGGGAGGCGACCGATACGGGTTGCCCGCCCCAGGTGCGTTGGGCAAGCGCCTCCAGCAGCCGGCTCCACAGTCCCTGGTCGGTCGTGTTGCGCAAGGCAATGTCAATCGTGGATTCCTCCCAGCGATCGGAGCTGAGAAGCTTGCGTAGCAGGCGTTCCACAGTGGCCAGATCGTCAGCGGTCGCCGCCTGGATGATCTGTTCATCGTCCGGCGACACAGTCCGCGAACCAGGCGATGGGCTTTCAGCGTCCATCAGGGTTTTCCTCCTGTCTTGAAAACAGTAGCCAGATGCCAGTAGTCAGATGATGTCAGTCGTTGGTCCCGCCGGGCGAATGTCCCTGCTGAGCCGCCCGCCCGTTCAAGCAGACCGCCTGCTTGTTGGGGCAGGCTTCGGCGAGCGAGGTGCACCTTTTTCATCCTTGGTTGTGCCCGACCGCGGGGGCGAAACGCTACGACGCCGGATTGATCCGGTAGCTGCTCGTAATCTCGGCGACTCCAGACAGCGTAGCGCTCACCGAACAGTATTGCTCTTCCGACAACTTGATCGCTTGCGCGAGCGCAGTTTCGGAGATGCCTTCACCGTACGCAACGTATTCGACGTGGATCTGGTTGAAGGCCCACGGGGGGGCCGTATCCTGCTCGCCGGTGATGTGCAACTCCAGGCCGGCCAGCGGTTGGCGCTTCTTCTCCATAATGCCAACCACGTCATAGGCCGCACAGCCCCCCAGGGCTACAAGCAGCAACTCGGCCGGGCGCATACCGGTGCCATTTTCGGGGTCCTGTGAAGACAAAACAACCGAGTGCTTGCTGCTGTCCGTACCCACGAATTGCCGTTTCTCTACCCACCTCAGCTTTACCTGTCCCATAGAGACGCTCCGTCAACATAGGACGCGAGACTCCCACGATCGGAAGTCATCCGTCCCTCCGGGTTTTTAGTTTGCGCAGCAAGGTGGTGGTCGTCGCCGGCGTGGCATCGGCCAACTTGCCCGACGCAGAGGGCTTTCGCAGGCGATATGACTCGGAAAGGATCGTCTCCACGTCTTGATCCGTGAAGAACGTCGTCTCATACGCCCCAGCGGGGGCATCTATCTTTCCCGTCAGCCTCCGCCCCTGCAGGATCAAGCCGTCCTCTGTTTCAAACATCCGGATGTCCCGGTAACCGTATTCGTCAACCAAACGGCCTACGGCACGCAGGACATCTTGATAATCGGTTTTTCCCATGCCATCGAACAGTTTCATGTCCCTCCTGCCCTTTGCTCCGTTCGGGCGCCGCACACGGGCTCAGCACCCCCACTGCACGAGTGGTACGGCGGCTATAGCTGCAAAACCTCATTGTGGTCGAACACCCACGTCTTGTTTATCCAGGATGTGTGATAGCGAGTGGATTCATGCTGGAGGCCCTGGACAATTATCCCTTCCTGAAACTCGACGATGTTGACATCGCGGATATTGCCTTGTCTGTCCAGGAAACGACCGACCGAGCACAACATGGCCTCATAATTGGGTTTGGGTGCCGTGCCCTTGACCATAATGACGTACCCCCTTTTGTCAGCAAGCAGAAAACGTGACTGCTTTGACAAGGCCACATTACGTTGCGAACACAACCAGAACGTTGTCAGGGTAGTTACGTTTTCGGACTACTCCACGTGATTATTATAGCACAACTTTTCGGAAACGGCGAAACGTTGTGCGCCGGAGCCACGGTTGCCGGTCGCGCCAAAGCGGCCGCCGGCGGGGAGCCTCCGCCCGTCCGCCGGACGATCTATGCGACGGCCAGCGCTTTCAGTTTCTCCGCCTGGTCGTGAGCAGCCAGTTCGTCCAGGAACTCGTCCAGATCGCCATCGAGTGTTGCGTCCAGGCGATGGATCGTCTTGCCGATCCGGTGGTCGGTCACTCGATTCTGGGGAAAGTTGTATGTGCGGATCTTCTCGCTGCGGTCGCCCGTGCCGATCTGAGACCGCCGGGCCTCGGTGATCTTCGCGCGCTGCCGCTGCTGTTCCCTGTCGTAGAGTCGGGCACGCAAGATAGCGAGGGCACGCAACCGGTTCTGCAATTGTGAGCGTTCATCCTGGCAGGTGACGACCAGGCCCGTGGGCAAATGCGTCATCCGCACCGCCGAATCGGTCGTGTTCACACTCTGCCCACCATGTCCCGATGACCGGAAGATGTCTATGCGCAGGTCGTCCGGGTGGATATTCACTTCCACCTCATTCACTTCCGGCAAGACGGCCACAGTTGCCGTGGACGTATGGATGCGCCCGCTCGACTCGGTTACCGGCACACGCTGCACCCGATGTACCCCCGACTCGTACTTTAGTCGGGAGTAGGCGCCCGGCCCCTTCACCTCGAAGATCACCTCCTTGAACCCGCCAATGCCGGTAGCATTGCTGCTCAGCAGTGCCGTCTTCCAACGGTGATCTTCGGCATAACGGGAATACATGCGATAGAGGTCCGCGGCGAAGAGCGCTGCTTCCTCCCCTCCCGGCCCGGCACGGATCTCCACGATCGTGTCGCGCTTGTCGTCCGGGTCCTTGGGCACCAGCATGTGCATCATTTCGTCGACCAGGCGCGCACTGTCGGCCCCCAGCGAGTCGAGCGCCTCGAGTAGCATCTCGCGCATCTCGCGGTCCGTCTCCTCCTCCAGCATCTGTTGGACGTCCTCGATCTCTCGTTGACCTCGCTTGTACTCCCGACAGGCATGCACGATTGGCGCGATTTCGCTCTGCTCTCTGGCATACGCCGCAAGTTTCTGGTGGTTTGTCGCCACCTCTGGAGACGCCATCAATTGATCTAATTCGTCGTAGCGTTCCACGATTCTCATCACTTTGTCTAACATCTTGTGTTCTCTCCTGCCGCTTCGCCGGATTTCTCGATCTGGGCCAGGTAAAGGACCACCCTCTAGGATACCTTTTCCAACTTCGCGAAGCTGGCCAGCAGACGCTTCGGCTTCTGGCCGACGAAAGCGACCGTTACTTCCTCGTCGTCGTTCTTCGCGACGCTGCTGATGACGACCCCCTCGCCAAAGGACGCATGACGCACCCGGTCGCCGGCACGGAACTGCGGCTCCCCCAGCGGCGATTGGGCCGCCGTGGCCTGAGCGGCTGGCGCAGAATCCGTACCCCACGCCCCGGCCGATTTGCGGTACCGCCCGGCACCCAGCCCGAGATCGCGTTGCCACGTACGCCGCTCAGCACGCCGTGCCCCTTGCAGCAGGCTAGGCGAAAGATCGCCTAGAAAGCGCGAGGCGTCCCGATAATCGACCTGGCCGTACAGCGACCGGCGAAACGCGCGCAAGAGATAGAGGTACTGCTTGGACCGCGTGATCCCCACGTAACAGAGCCGGCGCTCTTCCTGCATCTGCTCCGGGTCGTCCATCGAGCGACTGTGCGGAAAGATTCCCTCCTCCATACCGGTGATGAACACCACCGGAAACTCCAGGCCCTTGGCTGCGTGCAGCGTCAGCAGGGTCACCGCTTTCTGCCCCTCTTCCAACTCATCCACGTCCGCAACCAGCGACGCGTCTTCCAAGAAGGTGGCCAGGGCCTCCTCTGTTTCCAGATAGGCATAGTCCTGTGCCTTGCCGATCAGCGCCAAGACGTTAGCCCATCGTTCTTGCCCCTCCGGTGTGTCATCCCGCAGGGACGCTTCGTACCCTGACGCGCGGGCCACTTCCCGCAGAAGTTCTGGCAGGTTCATGTTCTGCTGAGCGTTGATCAACCTATCGATCAAGGCCAGGAAGGCCAGCAACTGCGTGCGGGCCCGGGTGGCGAAGGGCGGTGGCGCGGCCAGGCCTTCCACCGCTTGATCGCCACTGACCACGGACTGCAAAACCTGCAAGGCTACGTAGGCGGGTACACCCAATTGGCCGGCCCACCGCCGCAATGAGCCCACCGTCTTCTTACCGATGCCCCGAGGCGGCACGTTAATGATGCGATCCAGGCTAACGCCATCGAACGGAGAGTGAATGACGCGCAAGTAGGCCAGCATGTCCTTGATCTCGCGCCGCTCGTAGAAGCGGATCGCCCCCACCAGCCTGTAGGGTAAGGCATGTTGAGCAAACGCATCTTCCAGCGCGCGGGACTGCGCGTTCGTGCGGTACATGACGGCGCAATCTCCCAACCGGACTTGCTGCTGCCTGACCATACGCCCGATCTCCCGGGCCACAAAGCCTGCTTCCTCTTCCTCATCGTAGGCCTCGAACAACGTGATCAGCGGGCCACCCTCTTGCTTGGTCCACAGCCGCTTGTCGGTACGCCCCGGATTCTTGGCGATCACCTGGCGCGCGGCGTCCAGGATGGTCTGCGTGGAACGGTAATTCTGCTCCAAAAGCACCACGTGAGCCTGTGGATAGTCACGCTGGAACCGGTGTACGTTGCGATAGTCGGCACCGCGCCAGGAGTAGATCGACTGGTCCGGATCACCGACGACGAAGATGTTGCTGTGCTTCGCCGCCAGCAACCGCACCAGTTCATATTGCGCCATGTTCGTGTCCTGCCACTCGTCCACGTGGAGATAGCGATAGCGCGCCAGATATGTCTCCAATACGTCCGGTTGTGTCCGGAACAGTTCGACCGCCTTCATGAGCAGGTCGTCGAAATCCAGGGCGTTGTTGGTCTCCAAAAGCTCCTGGTATTCGACGTAAACGCGCGCCACCACCTCTTCCCAATACGTGGACGTACGCTTGGTGAAGTCGTCGGGCGTGAGGAGGTCATTCTTGGCGTGAGAGATGGTCCCGTGCACGGCCGGTGGTCGGTACCGCTTATCATCCAGGTCGAGCGTCTTCAGAGCCTGTTTGATCAGGCTCTGCTGATCGCGGGAGTCGTAGATGGTGAAGCGGTTGTCGAAACCCAGGCGATCGATATGGCGACGCAAGATCCGGGCGCAGGTCGCGTGGAAGGTCCCGATCGTGACCGCGTCGACCGCAGGTCCGAGCAGTCTCGTCAGACGGTCGCGCATCTCACGGGCCGCCTTGTTCGTGAAGGTCACCGCCAGTATCTGCCAAGGCTGCACGCCACACGAACGGACGAGATAGGCCACACGCTGGGTCAGGACTCGCGTCTTCCCCGACCCAGGCCCGGCCAGCACAAGAACCGGCCCGTCCGCCAGCACGACCGCTTCGTGTTGGGCCGGATTCAGTTGCTCGAGGGTTTCATCTGTCATCAGCAATCGACAATCAGACGCCGGCCATCACAATCCGACATCAGCATTTGGCTATTCGCTATCCAGGTTGGCCTGGCGGGTAATGCGCTCCTCGAAGCGAGCCAGCGCGTGGCGCAACTCTTGCTGTTTGATCGTGGAGGTGACATCGCCGCGAGTCCGCTCGACAACGCCGCGCACCATGTCTGTGGTCCGGCGAATGTTGCCGGTGATGGCATGGGGAAAATCAACGGTGACCAACAGACCATACACATCTTCCATAACGGCGAGGATGGCTTCCGCGCGATCCAGATGGCCTCGGCGAATCAGGTCGAGCGCGTGCCGGCGCATTTCCCCCACCGCCTCCCCCAGGCCGTTCAGGTACGCGGAATCTCGGACCTCCAGTGCTGCGGGCCCCGGCAAATGGTCGCCCCGAATCATGGCCAGCGTCAGACACGCTTCGGCAAACTCCTTCTCGGCGTCATGGACGTATCCGGCAGCGTAGATGAGGGGGTGAGCACGCGTCCGTGCGCCCAGCTCGCGAACCAGCCGGCGCGCTTCTTCCAGGATCGCTTCCGCCTGCTCGAACTCGGCACGGTGCGCCGCGCGAATCGCCTTCGCGGCGTGTTGAATGATGCGCCGGGAGGCAACGAGGGTTTCTTCTCGCACTCGATTCGTCTCCTCGAGCCGAGTCACAACCCCTTCAACGATCGTTTCCAGATTATCCACCAGTGTGTCCTTCCCTCACCGACCGCACCCCACAACGGACGAGAAACGCGGCTGCCTCTTGGCAACGCCAACGCGCGACACGTCTGACCCCCCTCATCCCTCCAAGCCCCCTTCTCCCACCGAAATCAGAGGGTGAAGGGGGGGAGGGATCAGCTGTGCTCCAAGCAACTGGCTAGAACGGCACTTCTTCCTCGGAGATAGGCCCTTCCCCGGCGGCAGAGCCATCGGCCCCGCCTGGGGCCGCCTCTCCACCGCGTCCGAGGAAACGCACGGTCTGGGCACGAACTTCGAAGGAAGCGCGGGGCTGGCCATCCTGACCCGTCCAGACTCGTGGGCCGTTGGTCTGCGGGTCTATCACCATACTCCCTTCAACCAGAACAGGGCGTCCCTTGAAGAGGTATTCGTTGGCGGTCTCCGCTTGCTTGCCCCAAACGGAGATGCGCCACCAGATGGTCTCCTCACGTTGTTCGCCGTCACGCCCGGTCCAGCGGCGCGAAGTTGCCACGTTGAAATTGGTAACCGGATTGCCCTCGGCGGTGTAGCGCATCTCCGGGTCACGCCCCAAGTGACCAGCCAGGATAACTTTGTGATACATGATGATAGCTCCTTTTCTATGCTGAACAGAACGGTGGAAGGTGTTGACGAACAGATGTCCACATTGTAATGCAATCACGGTGGTTTGTCAATCTGGCGACCATTCAATCCTGCCGATCTCGTGCAGATCGATCGGGTCATAGAGGATGACCGACACCCGGTCGAATGCCCGCGGCTGTGCAGGCAGCGGCAGGTCGTACACGTCGGGGATGACCTCGCCGGCGCGCCACGCCGTCGTGGGATAGGCGTTGTGGACGGGAATGCTATCTCGTTGGGCAACCATTTTCCCCGCCCCGTCCAGCAAGCGAGCGGAGACTTTCAGGGAAGCGGTCACGGCTCCGGCCGGCTGCCAGTAGAGGGTGAGCCGCAGCCGGTCGCCGTCGTGACGGTCCAACCGCTCTTGCCGGTAGGCCAGCAGGCTGATACCCTCGGCGACCGCCCGCCCGATCGGGGTGGCTGTGTCCGGAGGAGCCGCTAGCGGTTCCGAGCGCACACGGATCAGCGGCCCTTCAGCGGCCAGCGAGTAACGCTCTTCGACGCCGGGCAGTGGGCGAGTCAGATAAACCACGCGTCCTTCGGCGATCTGCCGGCCAACAGCGGCCAGCCGGTCCGGCTCCCGGTCGGCGGCCACGGTGCGCAGGTCGGGCCGCACGCCGGCGGTCTGCTGGAAGTAGCGTAGGCGCGTCACCTCACCCAGGATGCCGATGACGACAGCGCCGTCCGGCAGCGGCTGGTGCATCGCATCCCATCCATCGTCGTAAACCTCCCACCGGTCGCTGCGGTCATCAGCCCGGTACGAAGCCCACCACGTTGGGACCATGCCGACGATCAGCAAGGCCAGCAAGACGCCATGCCCCAGCCGGGATGTCCCGATCCGTCGCCGGAGGGCCGGCCAGTCCAGGATCGCTTGCCCGCCCCACCCAATGAAGGCCGCGACTACGAGGAAGACGGGGATGAAGAACACGTCCACATCCGAGACCCGATAGCTGAACGCAAACAGCAGGTTGGTCAGCGCAGTCAACAGGAGCAGCACGGTGACTCGACCGTTCTGCCGCCAGCCGGCGACCAGGCCAAACCCGGCCAGCAGCCAGCCAATCAACCCGAACTGGTGATTGAATAACGCCACGTAGTCGAACACGGTATAGTGTGGGGCCAGAGGGTTGTCCGTGAAAAACCCGCCGTAGCCGCTGGCCGTGACCCATCGCCAGAAGCCGGCCCAGGTGTTCTCGTAGGTGCTGTCGAGCGACGTCACTGCCATCCCGCGCAGGGGGATGTAGAGGTACAGCAGGAGAGGCAGCAGGAAGGCAGCCCCCATCCCCGGCCAGGGGAGATTCAGTTTCTCGTCCCCCTGCATCCGCGCCCACGCGAGGTAGATGAGCAGCGCAGGCCAGAGGAGCAGGATTGTGCGGTGGTGGGCCAGACCCAGCCCGAGGATCAGCGCCCAGGCGTACCAGGCACGGCGAGTCGCCGTAGCATTGGCGGTGAGCCGAACGGTAGCCAGCAAGGCGAGAACGACGAGGAGCGCGTGCAGGGCATACACCTCGGCAATCACCGCCTGGGACCAGAACGTGCGCGAGAGGGCGAAAGCCACGGCCCCCGTCACAGCAGCCGGCCAGCCGAGTCCCAGATGCCGGAGCAGCCCGGCCAGGGCGGCCACGGCGCCCGCCGCCGCCACCGCAGAGAACAGGTTTACCCGGAAGGCCACATCGCCGGGAGGCAGCCAGGTGAAGAGCTTGCCCAACAGCGTGTACAAGGGATAGCCGGTGGGGTGGGCAATCCCCGGCTGGAAGGCTACAAGCTGGAACTCCAGACTATCATCGAAGAGGGTGGCAATGGTGGGAGCAAGGGTGCTCAGGTAGACCAATACCGCGGCGACAAACAGGGCGCTGTACGGCCATAGCCCCCTCCAGCCAGAACGTCCGACCGCAAGCCGCTGACTGCTCACCATGGGGTACACCTCAGTTCGGGGTTTGATCTCGCGCCTTCTCACCCTGCGGCGGTATCGCCCCAGGGCCGACGACTGGCATCATCAGACGCTTGCGATCCGGCTACTCGTCTTCTTCCTCGTCTTCGACATCGTCGCCCCACCAGGTTACGACCCCCTCCTGCGGTTCGGAGGCGGGTGGCTCCGCGCCGGTCACTGGCGCGGCCTGTTCCGGCGGCTGCGCTGGCGTTGCCTCGATCGGTTCCGGTTCCTCATCCGCAGGAGAAAGAGAGAGCACATCCCGAGGCCGGCCGCCGCTCTGCACAGGGCCGACAATGCCCCGCGATTCGAGCGTGTCCATCAGCCGGGAGGCCCGGTTGTAGCCAATGCGCAGCCTGCGCTGCAGGAAGGAGGCCGAGATCTGGCCGTGTTCGTGAGCCAGGCCAATGGCCTGGGGCAGCAAATCGTCCTCTCCTTCCTCCAGCAGTGTGACGTCGATGTCCTGCCAGGGGACATCCTCCGGCGCGTCCTCGTCCGGCTGCGACTGGGCCACCCAGTACTCAACCAGGGCGTCCAGTTCCTCGTCCGACACGAAGCAACCTTGCAGACGTACGGGGGCCGGGGCATCGGGGGCCTGGAAAAGCATGTCGCCTCGCCCCAACAACTTCTCGGCCCCCGGCATGTCCAGGACCACCCGCGAGTCTACCATGCTGGTGACGGCGAAACTGATTCGCGCCGGGAAGTTCGCCTTGATCAAGCCGGTGACCACGTCCACGCTCGGTCGCTGCGTGGCAATGACCAGATGAATGCCGGTCGCACGTGCCATCTGGGCGATGCGACAGATCAGGCGTTCGATGGCCTCCGGAGCGGACATCATCAGGTCCGCCAACTCGTCAATGACGATGACGACGTAAGGCAATTGTTCCCCACGCTGTTTCGCCATCGCCTGGTTGTAGGTGGTCAGGTTGCGCACACCCAATTTGGCGAACCGCTTGTAGCGTTCCTCCATCTCGTGCATGGCCCAGGTCAGCGCGCCGACGACTTGCTCCAGTTCCACGATCACGGGGGAGAGTAAATGGGGAATGCCGTTGAAATTCACCAACTCCACCATCTTGGGATCAATCATGATCAGGTGCAGCGTCTCCGGCGGGTGACGGAAGAGCAGGGCAGCGACAATACTGTTGATGCAGACCGATTTTCCCGATCCGGTGGCTCCAGCAATCAGCAGGTGCGGCATGGCCGTCAGGTCCGCGACGACCGGCGTCCCGGCGACGTTTCGCCCCAGAGCAATGCGGAGCGGTGCCTTCAGCCGGCGGAACGCGTTCGACTCCATCACCCCTCGCAGCGAGACCAGGGCGGCAGCACTGTTCGGAACCTCAATGCCGACAACAGGGCGGCCGGGCACCGGGGCCTCGATGCGCACGGATTGTGCGGCCAGGGCCAGCGCCAGATCATCGGCCAGCGAGGTGATCTTACTGACCTTCACCTTGCGGCGGACCACTTTCCCGCTGCGATCTCTGCGCTCCAGATAGCCCGGCTTCACCCCGAACTGCGTAACCGTGGGACCGGGATTGACCTCCACGACCTTCGCCGGCACGCCGAAGCTGGCCAGTGTTTCCTCGATCAGCTTCGCCTTGGCACGCGCGTCGGTCGCACTAAAGTCCTGACCTTTGGCCCGGTGGAGAAGTTTGAGGGTCGGCGGTTTCATCTTCCGACGTTTCGCTCGCCGGGCCCTACGGTGGGTCGGTGAACGTTTTGAAGAAGCCGCGACCACAGCCTTCTTCGTGGGCGCAGACCCCAGAGAAGGCTTCTGCCCTTCCGTTTTGCTCGTGACCTTGGCGGGAGAGGAAGTGGAAGCTGCGACCGGGACTGGCGCATCTTCTAAGGCGGGTGGGGCTTCCTCGTCCAGCGGGATCGAGTCGGTCGGCGGAATCTCATCAACGAGCGTCGGATCCCGCAGAGTCCGCATCTGGCGAGCCGTCCCGGCCGCCCGGTCGGCGAGTCGGTCGAGCCAGGCCTGTATCCGCCTCGCGGAGATGTTCAGTGCCAACACGATGCCGGCAGCGCTCAGACCAACCAACGCGGCCAGACCACCCCACAAACCGAAGTAGTCGGTCAGAACCCTGCCAACCGCCCAGCCAATCACGCCACCCCCTTCCCCGTGACTGGCCAGCAAGTAGGAGTCGCGGCCAGGAATCGCCAGGTGGAACAAACCCAAGAGAGCCAGGATGGCCAGTTCGGCGCCCACTATCCTGCGCACCGGTACGGCCGGCGACTCATCCACGCGGGCGATGATCAGAGCCAGCCCCCCCAGGACGGCCGCACCAGCCAAAGGATAGGCTGCCCACCCGAAAAGGAAACGGAGGATGGAAGCCCAGCGCAGACTCAGCGCGCCTGGGGCAATCTCAAAGAGGGAAAGGAGGGAGACGATTCCGGACGCAGCCAAGAGCAACCCCACAATGTCCCACTGCGCATTCGGTCCCAGGGAGACTGGGGATTGCTCCGGGAGCGTCGCCTCTTCACCAGGAGACTGGGTTGGCATCTCCAGCCGTATCTTCGGAAACCGCCGCACCGCTGCTGTAGACCTGGCGCAGGCTGAGTCCTAGCCGGTGGGCAGCACCGTCTATATGCACAATGCGGGCTGTAACGACATCGGTTTCCTCCACCACGTTACGTGGGTGCAGGAAGTTCCCTTCTGCCAGTTCGGAAATATGTACCAGACCTTCGAGGCCATCTTCAACCTGGACGAAAGCACCAAAGTCCACAACATTGGTGACCACCCCTGTCACCGTCTGGCCAACCCGATACCGCTCCTCAACGCGATCCCACGGGTCGGGCTGCAACCGTTTCAGGCTTAGGGCCACTCGTTTGCGCTCGCAGTCAACTTCCATGACGTAGACCTCGATCTCCTGACCGGGTTTCAGGAGGTCGCGGGGGTGATCGACGCGCTGCCACGACAATTCGGAAACGTGGACCAGCCCGTCGACGCCACCCAGATCAACGAACGCGCCGAAACTGCACAAATTGCTGACCCGTCCGCAGCAGACATCTCCAGGGACTAGAGACTCGAGAATGCTGTCCGGGCATTTGCCCTCCCATTTTGCTGCTCGCTCAGACAAGATGACCCGTTCGGCATCCCGATCCAACTCGATGATTTTCAGGTCAAGGTGTTCGCCCACACGACCACTGAGGTACGAATCTCGCCCGTCCTGGCTGTTGATCTGGGACCCCATATCCAACAATTGCGAAGCAGGTACAAAGCCCTGGACACCGTCACAATCGACCAGCAAGCCTCCTCGATTGTGGCTTTGCGCCAGCAACTCTAGAACATCCCCTTCTCGGTAGCAGGATTGCAGCCGCCGCCACCCTTCCTCTTTCGCTTGGAACGAAATGAAATCTTCGTCTGCGCCATTCTTCCCGATCTTCGTCCCCTGCTCTGGGAAGATCACCTCCGCCTGCCGTGCCGCCGGTTCCACCGGAGACTGTGAAGGAACCTGCCGTGAAACCTTCGATCCCTGCTGCAGGAGAGCCTGCCAATACCCTTCACTGTCGCTATCTTGAGTCCAAGGATTCCCTTCTGTACCGATCATTCCTTCTTGCTCCTAAGCATGAACCGTGTCTTTGTTTAAGGACTTCTTTTTTCCGTCACTTCGTCTTTCACACACCACCACGCTTGCGGAACTGATCCCTGTACCCGTGTGTCACATCACCTCCTTTGTTGCGGTTGCGCCGCCAACATGGCACGGGTGGCCGACCTCCCTCCGCTCCTCATCGCCAAAAAACAGACAGCCTCGTCTTCTACTCCGCTTGTGGAGTATCGATCCGAGGCCGTCTGTGTCTCTGGGCAGAACAAATTCTCTTCAGGATAGGGAGGATGTGCGAATCAACGTACTGCTTGTCGGACGAGTGCATATACCGCCGTGTGTCGGTTCGGGGCCAGGTACGCACCATGTTCTTTAGCCTGTCAGGTCTGTGCCAATCTTCACCTACCATATTATAGGTCACTTATGACCGGATGTCAAGGACAGGATCACTCACCCGTCCACGCGCCATGGGCCGGCTCACGAGTTGACGTCCGCGAAGACTTGCTCTGCGTAAGCGAGCAGCACCTTCGCCCGATCCTCCGGCACCTCTTTGCTGATCATGTACCGCTCCAGCATTTCGCGGGGGGTGGCTTGTTCCACGAAGTCCCCGCTGAAGCGCAGGCGGAGGGAATCGTCGCTTTCCACTTCCCGGTTGATGGCGGCCACGAAGAACGCATCGGCCAGCGCCCGCCGAATGTGGTTCTCGTCCAGCATCGGCGCTTGCTCCGGGCGCAATCGGACGAAGAGCCGCACCACAGCATCGCGCAGTTCGTGCGCCACCATCTCTGCCATGACCGCCTCCGTGGGATCGGACACCTCCCGCGCGTCCACACGGACAGTGACAAAGGGGCGAGCATGAAGGGGAACGAACCGCACGGTGGTCTCGCCACGCGCCACCTCCGCCAACACCATGCCCTTCTCCTCCTTCTCCTCCCCAAAATCAACCCGCTCGATGCTGCCGCAGTAAACGATCGGCGGGTGGCCCCCTTCGTTCAGGTTCTGGTGTTTGTGGATGTGGCCCAGGGCCACGTAGTCGAACGTCGGGTTCAGCAGAACGCTCTTCAGCACGACCGGGTCGTAGCCCAGCATGATGCTGCGCTCGCTGCCGGCTTTCGCGCCAGCCACGGATACATGCGCCAGCAGAACGGTCGGGATATCAGGATCGACCCTATCGGCGAGTTCGTTCACGTTCTCCCCTATGATGTCCAGCAGGGCAGCGTGGATCTCGTCGATCGTTTTGTTGCGATACTCGTCACGCGTGAGCAGTCGACTCTTGGCCGGATAGGGCACGGCGGCGACCTGAATCGGGCCGCGCTTAGTCTCGATGTGGTGCAGCGTCTCCTTGTCGGTGACGTAGACGCCGGGCACATCCAGCGTGCGGAACAGTTCGATGCTACTGGCTCGCCGGTGCACGCTCGGCTGATCGTGATTGCCGACCAGCAATACCACCGGCAGCCCGGCATCGGACAGACGTTTGACTCGTTTGGCAAACTCGCGGCGGTAGGTGGAGTTGGGATCGCGCGACTTGTAGATGTCGCCGGCGAACAGCACCAGGTCTACGTCCTCAGCCAGAGCGAAGCCAATCGCCTCGTCCAGCCGGCGCAAGAAATCCAACACGCGACTGTTCACACCTGTGGCGGGATCAATCCGTCCGTAGTTTTCCGTGCCGATGTGGATGTCACCGAGGTGCAAAACGCGGATCATTGCCGGTCACTCCGCTTGACACTACTCGCCGCTGTGTGATACAATGCTGCTGCACTGACTGTGCATCAGAGACATCACAATTATATCACGTTCAGACAGAACCGCAAGGCAGCGAATATCCGTGACCCGAACAAACCGCTGGATGATCCCCCTCCTGCTGATCGCCTTCGCCCTGCGCCTGCACCTGCTGGGTGGTGCGCCGGTCTGGTGGGATGAAGGCTGGACCGTCTGGCTGATCCGCCATCCGCTCGGCGCCGTCCCCTCCCTTGCCTCCCGCGATGTGCATCCGCCGCTCTACTTCCTGCTCCTCTGGCCCTGGCAACACCTGGCCGGCGAAACGACCTTCGCCCTGCGCTTCGTCTCCGTCGCCGGCGGCGTACTGATTGTGGCGTTGGTCTTCCGCCTGGGCACCGGTTGGCTGGGTCCGCGGGCCGGCCTTCTCGCCGCCACGCTGGCTGCCCTCTCCCGCTTCGCGATCTGGTGGTCGCAGGAGATGCGCATGTACACGCTGGCCACCGTGTTGGGATTGCTCACGCTGCTCGCAGCCGTCCGCTTCTACCGCCACGGCCGACGGCGAGACGGCGCACTGTATGTCCTGCTGGCAGCAGCCAACCTGCACACGTTCTACCTCTCCGCTCTCTACCCGCTCGTCGCCAACCTGTGGGTCGCCGCGATCATCTGGCGGCGATCGGACCGGCGAGCCTTGGCCATCCGTTGGGTCGCGGCCCAACTGGCGACGATCGCCCTATTCGTCCCCTGGCTGATCGTCACCCTGCACGGGCGCAGCACCTGGTCCGTCGCCGAACCGTTCGACGCGACGACGTTCCTGCGCCTCTTCTGGACGCTGTTCACCGTCGGCGACCCCACCAGCCTGGATCGCTGGGCCGTGGCCGCCGGCCTTTCGCTGATCCTATTCCTGCTCGCCCTGGTCATGGCCTGGCCGAAACGTCGTCGCCACGGCCAGATCGCCACCCTGCTGGCGCTCGGCATCCTGGTGCCCCCGGCGCTCGTCTACCTGTTCAGCACCGCGCCCGCCTTGCGATTCCTCTACGCCCCTCAGGTACAGGCACGCTATCTCGTCCTCTTCCTGCCGGCATTCCACCTGCTCTTCGCCTGGGGCCTGGTTGCCTGGTTCGACAGGCAGGCAACCCGAGTCAACGCGGCCCTCTGGGTGGCGATCGGGCTGATCGCGCTGACCGTCCTGCTTCCGCTCCCGGCACTTGCCGATTACTACGCCGGTCGCTGGCCGGAGGATCGCTACCGGTCCGTGGCCCAAACGCTGAACGCCTTTCGCCTGCCCGACGAGCCGGTTGTCCTGCACACAGACCGGGACTGGCCGGTCTTCGACTACGATGCCGCCTTGCCTGCCGCATCGTGGACCGGTGTGCCGTACGGCGCCACCGTGCCGGCCCACGACGCCGCTCGCCTGCTCGAGCCGTTGTGGGCCGAATCGCGCGCCGTCTGGCTGGTGACCAACCGCGATGCGTTGCGCGTGGACCCGCAGGGCCAGATCGCCGGCTGGCTTGCCGACCACGCAGCGTGGCAACAGCAATTCTCCTACGGCCGGGTCACGCTAGCGCTCTACGCCCGTGACCCGGATCGCCCGCGTCCCCCCCTGCTGCCGCCGGGACAAGGCGATCCGCAGGTCGAAATCCACAACCCGCCGGCCGGAGACGACGGTTGGACGTTGCTGGGCTACGACCTCCCTCTTCGCCGGGCACGCGCCGGCGACACGATCCACCTGGCCCTCTACTGGCGCGCCGCCGGCCCGGTCACCCAGCCGGTCCGCCTGGTGCTACGCGATTCGCAAGGCGCGGAGACCACGCTGGACGCCACGATCCCGACCGCCCTCCCTGCCAACGCTCGCCTGCGCACGGGACACCCGCTGCGCATCCCGCCCACGCTCAGGCCAGGCCGCTACACCCTGCGACTGGCCTGGCCGCGCGCGTCCGTCGCGCTGGCGACGTTGTCCATCGGCGGGCGATCCCCGGTGGGCGGTGCATCGCCCGCGCCACCCGCGCACCCGCTCCGCATCCGTTTTGGCGACGTGTTGCGCTTGACCGGCTACGATCTGCCGGCAACAACTTTTCGCCCCGGCGACACGATCCCGCTCACGCTACACTGGCAGGCTACGGAGACGGCCTCCGGGGAGTACAAGGTTTTCGTACACCTGCTGGGCGAGGTCTACAACGCCGAGCAACAGAACTTCCTCTGGGGGCAGCAGGACGTGGAGCCATTGCGCGGAGAGCTTCCGCTCGTGGCCTGGCCACCGGACCGCGTGATCGCCGACGCATACCGGGTGCCTGTGCAGCCACAAGCACCCCCGGGCTCATACCAGATCGAAGTGGGGCTGTACGAACCGTTGACCGGTGAGCGGCTGCCTCTCTACGACGAGGACGGGAACCCGATGGGCGATCGCCTCCTGCTGGCGAAGGTACAAATCGTCGCCGGGATGGAGAGCGAGTGATGATGGGCCCCTGCTGCCCGCCTACCCAAACTGAATCCCCTGGGCCAGCGGCAGATCGGTCGACCAGTTGATCGTATTCGTCTGCCGGCGCATGTAGCCCTTCCAGGCATCGGACCCCGCTTCGCGCCCGCCGCCGGTATCCTTCTCGCCGCCGAAGGCCCCCCCGATCTCCGCACCGCTCGTCCCGATGTTGACGTTCGCGATCCCGCAATCCGATCCGGTGGCCGAGAGGAACCTCTCGGCGGTCAACAGGTTCGTGGTGAAGATCGCGCTAGAGAGCCCCTGCGGCACGCCGTTGTGAATGGCTATGGCCTCATCGAGGGTCTCGTACTCCATCAGATACAGGATCGGCGCGAACGTCTCCTCACAGACGAGCGGGTTTTGCTCCGGCATCTTGACGACCGTCGGCTCGACAAAGGTGGGCCCTAGTTCTGGCAGGCGGTTGCCACCGACGAGGATTTCGCCGCCCGCGGCCCGGGCTGTTTCCAGCGCGGCCATCATGTTTTCCACCGCCCGCTCGCTCACCAGCGGCCCCATCAGAGTTCCCTCGTCCAGCGGATCGCCAATCGGCACCTGGCCGTACCCCTCCACCAGCCGCCGGGTCAGCTCGCCGGCGATTGCCTTGTGCATGATGATCCGGCGCGTCGTCGTGCAACGCTGCCCGGCCGTGCCGACCGCGCCGAACAGGATCGCCCGCACCGCCAGGTCTAGGTTCGCGTCCTCGGCGACGATGATGCCGTTGTTGCCGCCCAACTCCAGGATCACACGCCCCAGCCGGGCGGCAGCCGCCTGCGCTACGTGCCGGCCCACACGCACCGACCCGGTGAAGCTGATCAGCGGGAGACGAGCGTCGCGGATCATCCGCTCCCCGATCTCCTGGTTCCCACCGACGACAAGGTTGAACACCCCCTCCAGGCCATGATCGGCCATCACCCGGTTCGTGATCTGCTGGACGGCGATCGCCGTGAGCGGCGTGACGGGAGACGGCTTCCAGATCATCGTGTCGCCGCAGACGGCGGCGATGGCCGCGTTCCATGACCATACGGCGACCGGGAAGTTGAACGCCGTGATGATGCCGATCGGGCCGAGGGGATGCCACTGCTCGTACATGCGGTGGCCCGGCCGTTCCGAGTGCATCGTCAAGCCGTACAACTGGCGCGACAGGCCGACGGCGAAGTCGCAGATGTCGATCATTTCCTGCACCTCGCCCATCCCTTCCGCCTTGATCTTCCCCATCTCGACGGTCACCAGTGTACCCAGCGGTTCCTTGACCTCGCGCAGCGCGTCTGCCAGGTCGCGGATCACCAGACCGCGCCGGGGGGCAGGGAGCAATTGCCACGTGGCGAACGACTCGCTCGCCTGGCGCACGACGCCCTCGTAGGTTTCTGCTGTCGCCATGACCACGCTGGCGATCCGCTCGCCGGACGCCGGGTTGAACGACACCAACTCTTCGCCCTGCGGATCGTCGATCCAGCCATCCGGCCCAGTGCACGCCCCAGGGTTCACGTCCTTGATGTTCAATTTCTCCAGCAACGCCTTCATCGCCATTCTTCCTCCTTGCAATCCGTCTGTCATCTTTGACTCCGAAGTCAGTTTAGCAAACTCGGCCCGTTTCGTCAAATGGACGAGCAGGATGACACAACGGTAGTGCATCCTTATCGGTGGAGATTCGACCAGGGGTAACATTGTGCGTCCTGCGCAGGGGGCCGGTAAAGGTTGCCAACTCTTGGAAAGGTGGCAACCTTCACGGAGACACACTTTCCACCGAATCGTATACACAACCGACACCACCGAAAGATGGACAAACGCGCGGAAATGCGCTATAATGAGAACCGTTTAGGTTGGCCATTGACAAGCGCATCTGAGGGCATCGGGGACAACATGTATCAGGCACCGCGAGGAACGCAGGACATCCTGCCCGCCGACCAACCCTACTGGCGTGCGATTCAAAAGACGGTCGTCGGCTTGGCACAGACCTACGGCTACCAGCGCATCGACACACCCATTTTTGAAAACACGTCGCTCTTCGAGCGGGGGGTTGGCAAGGGCACTGACATCGTAGACAAAGAGATGTACTCCTTCGAGGACAAGGGCGGTACATCGATCACGCTGCGCCCCGAATTCACAGCCGGGGTGATGCGCGCCTACATCGAGCACGGCATGCGCACCTGGCCGCAACCGGTCAAGCTCTATTCCACCGGCCCGATCTTCCGCTACGAGCGCCCCCAAGCCGGTCGCTACCGGCAACACCACCAGTTCAACGTAGAAGCTGTCGGCCAGCAAGACCCGGCACTCGATCTGGAGATCATGTCCATCGCCTGGCACCTGTACAGCGAGTTGGGCTTCGGCGGCCTCTCCTTCCAGTTGAATAGCACCGGCTGCCCCGAATGCCGGCCCGGCTACCTGCAGACGCTGGTCGAGTACTACCGGCCACACGAGCGCGCGATCTGCGACGACTGCCGCAGGCGGCTGCAACGCAACCCCCTGCGCGTCCTGGACTGCAAGAAAGAATCGTGCCAGCCGATCATTGCCGGCGCTCCACACATCGCCGACCATCTCTGCGCCCAGTGTGCTGACCACTTCGCCCAACTGCGCCATTACCTGGACATCCTGGAGCGCCCCTACGAGCTGAACCACCGGCTCGTGCGCGGGCTGGATTACTACACCAAGACCGTCTTCGAGGTCTGGGCCGGCGGGATCGGTGCCCAAAACGCCCTCTGCGGGGGTGGCCGCTACGATGGCCTGATCGAGGAACTGGGCGGCCCACCCACGCCCGGCGTCGGCTTTGCCTCCGGTTTGGAACGGATCGTCCTGCTGATGAAAGCACAGGGCATCCCGCCGGAACCCGACGTGGCTGTGCCCATCCTGATCGCCTACCAGGGTGCCGGGACCAAAGACGCGGCCATCGCCCTGGCCGATGAGCTGCGCACGGCCGGCGTGGGAGCATCCCTCACCTTCGGCGACCGGAGCCTGAAGGCACAAATGCGACAGGCAAACCGGTCCGGGGCGCGCTACGTGGCCATCATCGGGCCGGATGAGTTGGATGCTGGACAAATCGCCGTGCGCGACCTGACCACACGCGAACAAGAGCCCCTCGCTCGCTCTGCATTCCCCGCCTGGGCTGCGGAACGCGTGGGACAGCAGAAAGGCTAGGGCCGTGCAACGCGTCGCACTCCTCTTCCACCCGAAGATCGCGGAGGCCAAACGGCTGACCAGCAAGCTGGCCAGCGCTTTGGCCGAGCAGGGTGTTGCCGTGCGCACCCAGTCTTCCTGGGCGATGGACGCGTTGCGAGACAAGATAGCACAATTCGACATGCTGATCACGCTGGGCGGAGATGGCACCATCCTGCGCGCCGCACGGGCCAGCGTCCCCCACGCCATCCCGATCCTGGGCATTGACTTCGGCAAGCTGGGCTTCCTCGCCGAGCTGGATCCGGAGGAGGCTCTGGGCGCTTTGCCGAATCTGCTCGCCGGCGACTACTGGCTGGAGAAACGCCCCCTCCTACACATCGAACACTTCCGGGGATACGAGTTGCTGGCGACATACTTCGCGGTCAATGACGCCGTCATCGCGCGAGGCGAACTGGCCCGCGTGCTCGAAGTCCACGTCGCCGTTGACGGCGCCTCGGTGACCACCTACCTGGCCGACGGCCTGATCATCTCAACACCGACCGGGTCCACGGCGTACGCGCTCGCCGTGGGTGGCCTGATCCTGGCCCCCGACGTCCCGGCGATGATGGCCATCCCGATCGCTCCGCACCTCAACGTCGTGCGCGGACTGATCGTCCACGCCGACACCGAAATGGAGATCATGGCCCACACCCACCACGGCGCCATCCTGTCCGTTGACGGTCAGATCGATGTGCGCTGGGGTAATGACGATAGGCTGCTGGTCACGACAGGTGCTGAAAACTGCCAACTCGTGCGCATGAGACCACGCAACTACTTCTTCGCCACCCTAGCCCCCAAACTGGGGGAAGGCCCTGGTGCACATCACCGATTCCGAACGCGGAAGTCATCCCCATGACTCGATCCCAGAACGACGAGGCCCGCGCCCTCCTGCAGCAAGGGATTGCAGCGGCCCGCGCCGGCGACACGGAAGAAGCGCGGCGACTCCTCACCCGCGCCACCGAATTGGACGAAGGCAACCCTGAGGCCTGGCTGTGGCTGAGCAGCGTGACCGAAACGCTCGCCGACAAGCTGGTCTACCTGGAGCAAGCCGTCGAATTAGACCCGGAGAACACCGAGGCCCTCGCAGCCCTGGAACGCGTGCAACAAAAACTGCCCAGTCGCTCCGCCGTGCCAGAAGACAGCGCGATGCACTGCACCTGGCACCCCGACCGCGAGACTCGGCTGCGCTGCAATCGCTGCGGCCGCCCGATGTGTACCGAATGTGCCGTCCGTCACCCGGTCGGCATGCGCTGCAAGGAATGTGTCCGTGAGACCCGCTCGCCGATCTACGACGTGCGCACGGAGAGTCTGTCGCTGGCGCTGGCTGTCGGAACCGGCGTCGCCACCGTCGCCGGCTTCATCGTGCCGATGTTCGGGTTCTGGAGTATCTTCATCGCGCCGGTGGCCGGTGGGTTTGTGGCCGAAGCGATTGAACGGACGGTGCCCCGGCAGCGCGGTCGCCCGATGCAGGTCGCTGCCGGGGTTAGCGTCGTGCTGGGGTTCCTGCTGGCTCAGGGGTTGGGCCCGGTTATGCTGCGGGGCGCACCGCTCTTGTTCCTGCCGACGGCTGCCATCGGCGCGCTGCTCAACCCATTCAACCTATTGTATCTGGCGCTGGCCGTTGGCACAGCCGCCGCTCGGCTGCGCTGACCAGTGAGCACGATCTTGCACCGACAGGTAAACGATAGCCTATGCTGGTCGAGCTGATAATCACCGATTTTGCGATCATAGACCACTTGCAGATCACCTTCGAGGCGGGGTTACACGTACTCACCGGTGAGACGGGGGCTGGCAAGTCGATCATCATCGACGCCGTAAGCCTGATCCTCGGCGGGCGGGCGACCGCGGACGTCGTCCGCTCCGGCGCTAAGCGGGCCTACGTCGAAGGGATCTTCGTCCTGGACGCGGCGACGCGCGCCCGGCTGGAACCGATCATGGCCGTGGCCGGCCTGGAGGACGCTGCCGAGGACACGCTAATCCTGGCAAGAGAAGTGAACCTCGGCGGGCGGCACCTCTGCCGCGTGAACGGACGCGCCGTGCCGCTCAAGACTCTCCAAGCGATCGGTGAACCGCTGGTAGACATCCACGGCCAGACAGAACACCTCTCCCTGCTGCGCGTGCGTCATCACCTCGATCTACTCGACCGTTACGCCGGCACGCTGAGCTTGCGTCACGATTTTGCCGAACGTGTGCGCAAACTGCACACCATTCGCCAGACCCTGCGAGAATTGCAGCGCGATGAACGCGAGATGGCTCGCCTGGTAGACCGTCTCGAATACCAGATCGCCGAGATCGAGGAGGCCCAACTGGACCCGAACGAGGAAGAGGCGCTGCTTCGTGAGCGCCGCCGGTTGGAGAATGCCGGCCGACTGACCGAGCTGGCCACTCGCGCCTACAACGCCCTCCGCAACCACACCGAGGGAGAGGCCGCCCTCCTTGACCAACTCGGCGACATGCTGCGCGCGCTCACCAGCCTGGAGAAGCTGGAACCGGAACTGCTCCCCCAACGCGAAACCACAGAGCAGGCTTTCTATCTTCTGGAGGACGTGGCCGACGCGTTGCGCACCTTCCGCGACGAGATCGAATTCAACCCCGCTCGCCTCGGCCAGGTGGAAGACCGTCTGGACATCTTGTTCCAACTGAAGCGGAAATACGGCGACACGATCCCGGAGATTCTGGCGTTCGCCCAGCGTGCGACCCAGGAACTGGAGTCGATTTCGCACAGCGAAGAGCGGATCGAGGCGCTGCGAGCCGAGGAGGCTGAAGCCCTGCACGAGATCGGCGCGGCCGGCACCGCCCTCTCTGCAGCGCGGCAGCAGGTCACCGACCAACTGGCCGCCTCGGTGGAACGCGAACTGGCCGATCTGGGCATGCCCCAAACCCGTTTCCTGGTGCAAATCGTCCAGCACGAGGTGGAAGACGGCGCACCTGTGGGCGACAGACGCTACGCGTTTGGTGCCACCGGCCTGGACAAGGTCGAATTCCTCATCGCCCCCAATCCGGGAGAACCGCCTAAACCGCTGATCAAGATCGCTTCCGGTGGCGAGACCTCCCGGCTAATGCTGGCTCTGAAGACGGTGCTCTCCCAGGCCGACGAGACGCCAACCCTCATCTTCGACGAGATTGACCAGGGCATCGGCGGACGCATCGGCGGGACCGTCGGGCGCAAGCTCTGTTCCCTGGCCCGACACCACCAGGTGTTGTGCATTACCCACCTTCCGCAGATCGCGGCCTACAGCGATGCCCACACCCAGACCAGCAAAGTGGTCGTCGAGGGACGAACAATAACCCGCGTGACTCGCCTGAACCGTGCGGATCGCCTGAATGAATTGACCCAGATGCTCGGAGCAACCGGCGAGGCCGGCAGAGAAAGCGCCCGCGAAATGCTGCAAGCGGTGGCCGATTGGAAACGCGAGCATAGCGACGAATAAATGACGAAAGGACGAGCCCATGGGATGTATTTTCTGCAAGATCATTGAAGGTGAATCTCCCGCTTCGATCGTGTACGAAGATGACGAGACCATCGCTTTCATGGACATCTACCCGGTGACGCGAGGGCACACCCTGGTCGTACCCAAGGCCCACGCGTCCGGCTTGTTTGACATCTCGCCAGAGCTGTGCGCGCGGACTATGCGTACGGCGGCGGCCGTGTCTCGCGCCATCCGTGATGCGCTGCAGCCTGACGGGATGAACCTTTGGCAATCGACCGGTCGCGCCGCGAACCAGGCAGTCTTTCACTTCCACATGCACCTCATCCCGCGCTGGTACGGCGACGGCCTGACCGCGCCTCATGGGCGGGCGCGTGCTACCCGCGAGGTGCTCGAAGACACATCCGACCGGATTCGCGCGGCCATGAATTCGCGAGACTCGCAATGAGGAATGCGCTGCCGGAGCGCATCTATCGAGCACCTTGACTCGCCGGCAAATGTGTGGTACTATTTTCTTGAAGACGCTAACGGCAGCGTGTTCTGAATAGGTAAGCGTTCAGGGACTACCCTGGAAACACCTGCTTCAATCTCTTTTTTGCCACGAATTACACGAATTTTCACTAATTTTTTGCTTTTTCGTGTAAATTCGTGCAATTCATGGCAGATTCAGGGGGTGCTGAAATCCTTGACGCCCGAAATTC
>CAZDTE010000001.1:26940-83815 GCA_964508275.1 uncultured Ardenticatenales bacterium | reverse complement strand
GCTTGACGTCCTGCTCACCCCGGAATATTGAGCAGATACAAGACGGCTGTCTAACGAATTGCTACTGCTCGCGCAGCCAAAACCCGTGAAACGTGAATAGGGCTCTCTTCACGCCACACGCCTCACACGGATCCCTGGCGGCAGCAAAACGCAATTCGTCAGCCCGTTTTCAGGCCATCCCGAACCATGCCTTGTTTTTGTGATTGCACAAGGAGGAGACAGTGAGCCAGATTGAACCTGGGTTACAGTGTGATGCCACGCTGGTCGTGGCTGAGGAACACACGGCAGAACACCTGAAGAGCGGCAAGCTGCTCGTTTATTCCACCCCGCTGATGGTGGCTCTGATGGAAGAGGCGGCCCTCAAGGCCGTTGCGCCCCGTCTGGAGCCGGGCCAGGACACAGTTGGCATTACCTTGGACATCCAGCACCTGGCGCCAACTCCGGTGGGCATGAAGGTTACGGCGAAGGCAGAGCTTGTCGAGGTTGACCGCCGCCGGCTGGTGTTCAATGTGGAAGCCTTTGATGAGCAAGAGAAGATCGGCCAGGGGAGTCACCAGCGCATGATCATCGATGTGGACCGCTTCCTGGCCCGCGTTCAGGAAAAGGCAGGGTGAAGGTGTCGGGAGTTGCGTCCGAGCAGAAGAGGCTTGCAGCCCGCAACGTTCCCTGACGTGCCGGCGACGATGGCCTCCTCAGTTGCCGCCAACGCCGTTGCGAGGCCGCACCCGGCCTAGACGTTCAGGCCGTGTCCGTTGGGGCGGGCGAGGGAGTTCCAGAATCCAAACGTACCCAAGAGCTTGTGCCCCCGTGGGGCGTGGTGAATTTGGCCAATTGCCCTCACGTACCACGATTTTGGGAGCGCTGTTTTCTTGGTGGAGGGATTTGGGCGCAGTCACGTGGCGCAACACCCAACCGGTCAAGTAACTCCTAGATGAGCTACCAGCTTGAGAGCGTTCCGCTCTTCGACAAGATCGCCTTCAGCCTCTGCAGACGGGTCGTGGTCCTGGAGCCATTGCTTCTGGCCGTGGTAGCCCCATTTCTGCTGTTCCCCTTTTTCTCCCGCACGCTGACTATGCTTGCCCTGGCTCTGCTCCCGGGGCTGTGGATCGCCCGCTGGAAGGCGCGAGGACACGTCACGCGGCCCACCGTTATGGACGCACCCGTCTTCATGCTGCTGGCGTTGCTTCCGTTCAGCCTTTGGGCCTCCACAGACTGGGGGACCAGCCTGCCAAAACTGACCACGATCCTGTTGGGGATGGCGATCTTCTATGCAGCGGTAAACCGTCCAGCTCAGGGCCATCTGCGGCCACAGTTGATGACCATCCTGACCACCCTGACGGCCGGCGTTTGCCTGTTGGGACTGGTGGGCACCGACTGGTTCTCCTCCAAGCTGCTTCCGCTGGGCACCATCTATGGCCACCTACCTCGCTGGGTGGGAAATGTGCCCGGCTCAATCCGCGCCGGCGGGTTTCATCCCAATGAAGTGGGCGGCACCCTGGCGATGCTGGTTCCTATCACCCTGGCTGCGGCTCTGGCGTTGACTCTCCCGGACACCTCGTCCCCCCAGACCGTTGGCGGAGTGTCGCGACGCGCCGCCGAGGCCTGGCTGACGGTCGGCGTTCTATTCATCGCCGCCATGACGTTGGTGCTCACCCAGTCGCGCGCGGCACTGATCGCGATGTCGGTGGCTCTGGTGATCCTAATCGCCGGCAGTCGCCGCCGCTGGATGTCCGTGGCAATTCTCCCCTTGCTTGGAATCGTTCTCTTGTCCGCCAGCCAATTGTACTCCACGCCTCCAACCGCCTCTTCGGGAGCCGCACAGCAAACAACGATGACGACATTCACGACCTCTGGGGATCTGCTGATCTCTTTGGATCGGAGCACGGCCAACCGACCAGGCCGTTCGGGCAGCACCTGGAGCGTGCGGCGCGAGATCTGGCAGAACGCATGGGATAGCCTCTGGGATTACCCGTTCACCGGATCGGGCCTGGCCACCTTCACCGCGGTGAGCAAGGCAAACTATCCCTACGACAAAGTTGACCCTCGCTTCCCTATCACGCACGCCCACAATCTGTTTCTGCAAGTGGGAACCGATCTAGGCTGGTTCGGACTGATCGCCTTCCTGATGATGAATGTCCTGTTCTTCGTTTTGGCCGGTCGCGCCTATCGCCGGACACGGGGGCGTGCGGCCCGCTGGTATGTGCGAGGGCTCGTCGCCGGCATGTGCGGTTACCTGATCTTCGGCTTACTCGATGCCGTGACCGTGGGGTCGAAGCCCAGCCTGGCCTATTGGCTGATTCTCGGGGCGATGGTAGCCCACGCGTCCGATCTGGAGTCCGACACGATCTGGCCCCGCCGCACCCGGCAGATGGGCATCGCCTTAGGCCTGCTGGCCGTGCTGCTTGCAGGCTCCACCGCCCTTGGCCCCGGGCCGGCGCGGGCCAGTCGGGGTGCGCTGCGTCTCGACCGGGTCTTGCTCTCTAACGATCTGCCGCCTTCCGACCGGGAGCGCATGACCCGTGACGCACTGACGGACCTACAGTCCGGGACGACGTTCCCCTGGGCAGAAGCAGAAAAATGGCGACGCGTTGGCCGGAGTCACCTTCTGCTCGGCAGTGAGGATCAGGCCCTGGAAGCGTGGCGACACGACGACCGGGCCTACCCCTTCCTCCTGTGGCAAGGTTGGTCGGCAGAGGTGAATGGCGATCTGGAGAGAGCCGCGCGCTTCTACGACCTGGCCATCCGCCTGGCCCCACAGCATAGCCGCGCGATTTACCGTCGCGGGCGGATTCTTCAGGCGCAGGGGCAAACAGCGGCTGCCCTCGACGCGTACCGCCAGGCGCTGGAGCTCGACGATTTCGCTGGGCGAGTGCATGAGCAGGCCGACGCCTACCGCCGCCGAGGGCAGATTCTTTTCGCCCAAGGGGATCATGCGGCAGCCAGAGACGATTTCCAGGCCTCGGTCGATCTGGAACCGGAGGCACGAACCGTTCTGGCGCTGGGCTGGAGCGCGTATCTTGTGGACGGAGATGCGTGGTCGGCCCAGCAGATCTTCAAGCAAGCGGTGGCGATGAATCGGGAGAACCCGTTCCTGGCCATCGAGGCGGGTAGGAAATGGCTGAACGCTGACCAGGTTGAGTTGGCCCAGCAGTGGGTGCGCTATCTGTCGGAGCACTTCCCCACCCAACCATGGGCCTGGTACCTGCAGGGTCAAATCGACATGGCGCAAGATTACTTCCTTTCGGCAGAACACAGTTTTCGAACCGTCGTCTCCATCGCCCCCGACCTGGCCACCGGCCACTGGTGGCTGGGGCAGGCTCATGGCGCGCAGAAGCAATGGGAGGAGGCGATCCGCGAGACGCAGGAAGCGACCCGGCTGGAGCCCGGATACCGTCTGGCCTGGCTCGCCCTGGGCGATTTCTATCGCCTGGCCGGTGGGCACCTGGACGACGCCCTTCGAGCCTATCAAGTGATGCTGGACAGTGACCCGCGCGACCGTGAAGCCTTCAATCGCCTGCTGAAAGCCTATCAGGATGCCGGAGATCCGGCGGGGGCTCGTGCCGCGTTAGATCGCTTGCTGGCAACGACTCCCGGCGATGCAGAGGCCTGGAATCTTCGCGGTCAATTGGCCTTCGACGGTGGAGACTACGCGGCCGCGGTGGAGAGTTACCGCCAGGTCGTGGCCCTGAACCCGTCCGATGCACAGGCTTACTACTCGCTGGCCCGTGCGCTGACGGAAACCGGCGACTCGGAAGCTGCTGCGCTCGCGCTCGATCAGGCCACCACGCTGGCCCCCCGCTTCTGGGAGGCCTGGATGCTGTGCGGCCAGATCGCCATGTCTCAGGAGGATTTCGTGAAGGCCGAGCAATGCTTGCAACAGACCATCTCCATTCATCCGGATTCGGCCACCGGCCACTGGTGGCTGGGGCAGGCTCATGGCGCGCAGAAGCAATGGGAGGAAGCGATCCGCGAGACGCAGGAAGCGACCAGACTGATGCCGAGCTATCGCTTTGCCTGGCTGGCTCTTGGGGACTTCTACCGCCTGGCCGGTCGGCCTCGCGAGGACGCCATCCAGGCCTACCGCACCATGCTGGCGCTCGATCCAAACGACCCCATCGCCCAAGAGCGGTTGCAGCAGATGGGTGTAGAGTGAACGGCAAAGGAGTGGCCGCCTGTGTTAGAAGCTGAGGCAAGAACGTTCGTTGATCCAGGAGCTGGGCAAGCGGAGCGACAGGTTCCGTACGTGCGCGTGGTGCGCTTAGCGGCGGTGGTGATGGCCCTGCTCATGATACTCTTCCCGGTGATGCCGTTAGTCACCCGGCTGCTCGAAAGGGCGCTTCATCTGCCGGGTGCGGTCCTGTTGGGCGTGGGCCTGGTGAAGGATGGGCTCCTGGCCGCCCTGCTGGTAGCGCTGGTATGGCTGTGGTGGCAAGGGGCGGTCCGGTTCCGTTGGCGACCGTTCTGGGTGGCGGCCGGCTTCTACGCCGCCTGGGTAACGGTGTACTTGCTGCTGGCCCCCAACCGCCTGCTGGGCATCTACGCGTTTCGCGGGGACTTGGAGCCGCTGGCCGTTCTTGCGTTGGCCGCACTGCTGCCCCTCTCTCGCGAGCAGTGGCGTCGCGTCTTGTGGGTCGTCTTCGCCGTTGCCGCTGGCGTGGCCCTCTTCGGGCTGTACCAGGCGCTGGTGTTGCGGATCCCGTTCCTGCACCAATACTACGCCAATCCCGACGGCACCATTCCCAACGCCTACCTAGCGTACCGGTTCCACTTTCCACGGGCTACGTCCACGCTGACCACGCCGAACCATCTTGGTTTCTATCTGGCCGCCATCATTCTGGGCGGCGTGAACCTGGCCATACGCGCATCGGACCGGAGGCGCTGGGCCTTTCTGGCGGTGAGCACCGTCTGTCTCGTAACCCTGCTGTTCACCCTGTCCCGCAGCGCCTGGATCGCGCTGGCCGTCGGGCTGTTGATTTCGTTTGTTTTCGCATCGAACAAAACGGTGTGGGTGGTGGGGGGCACGATCATCCTGCTGGCACTGGCCCCCGTCGCCTGGCGGTTCCACCTGACGGATCGGCTGGTGGACACGATCACGATGAAGGACCCTTCGGCCCGTTCCCGGATTCCCTCGTTTCAGAAGGGGATCGACTTTGTGATCGCTCACCCACTGGGAAGCGGCTTGGGAACGGTTGGCTCTCGCACGCAGCGGTTTGGGGGTAAGTTGCAATTGGCCAGCGAGAGCTACTACCTTCAGGTGGCGATGGAGAAAGGGGTTCCGGGCTTGGGTCTCTATCTCCTCCTAGTCGGTTCAGCAACGGGCGCATTGTTCAACAGGATCAGGGAGGAGCGCGACGATAGGCGGCGAGCGCTGCCGGTCGCCGGCTTGGCCGCGCTCTTGGGCCTGTCCGCAGCGGCCAATTTCATTCCGGCTCTGTTCGAGATTCCTGTGGCCAGTTACATGTGGTTTTTCGCGGGTTTGGGCCTGCGTAGCAAAAGATTGAGTGGGGACCAAGATGGCTGACCTTTCCATAGTAATTGTCAACTGGAACACGAGGGACCTCTTGCGGGACTGTCTGCAAACTGTCTTTGCTGGGAGCCGGCGACTGTCGCTTGAGGTGTTTGTCGTGGACAACGATTCCGTGGACGGCAGCGCCGAAATGGTACAGGAGCAATTCCCTCAGGTTCGCCTGTTCCGAAACAACACGAATGTGGGCTTCGCCGCTGCGAACAACCAGGTGCTCCCGCTCTGCTCTGCCGAGCACGTGCTGCTGCTCAACCCGGACACGCGAGTCCTGGACGATGCCCTCGACCTGCTCGTGCGCTTCATGGAAGATCATCCAGAGGCCGGCGCCGTGGGGCCGAAGGTGATCCACCCGGACATGCGTCTGCAAGTTCTGTCGTGCGGCTACCAGCCGACCATCCGCACATTGTTCAACCACTATTTTGGACTCTCAGCCCTCTTCCCGGAGAGGAGTTTCTTTCGGGGGCTGAACCTGCGGTTGGGTGTGCATGACGACCGTATCAGGCCGGTGGAGTGGATTTCGGGCGCGTGTCTCCTGGTGCGGGCAGCCGCTATCCGCCAGGTCGGGCCGCTCAGCGAGGAGTGGTTCATGTACGCGGAGGACATGGAGTGGTGCCATCGGATGGCCATCCGCAGATGGAAGCTGTTTCATGTGCCGGAGGCCGTCGTCGAGCATCGTCTGGGTGCCAGCGTCGACAAGAACAAGCCGGTCTCCGTCATGTGGGTGCGCAGCCTGCGAAGCTACTTCATCCGCCGCGATCGCCCCTCGCGGTGGCGCAGGTTTTTGTTCGACGCCATCCTGGTCTCGGGGCTGGCCATGCGCGCCACCTTGTATGCCGGGCGAGGGTTTCTGGGGGGCCAGAACAAGGCGTTGTGGCGTTCGGAAGCCCGCAAGTTTGTGGAATACACAAAGGCGGCCCTGGGAGCTTCGCGAGGGGCACATCCATGAGTCGGGGGAGCTAAAGGTGAACAGGTTTGCAGGTCGCCCACCGCTGGCGGTGATTCAGCTGGCCCACAAGGTGGGCCCTATGTTCCTGCGCGGATTGTGGTGGAAACTCTGGCTCAAGAACGCCCCCGGGCTGGTGTTGATCGGCAAGAAAGTCACCATCCGCAACCCACAGGACATTTCGGTAGGGGACAAGTTCGTCGCGGAAGATTACAGCGAGATCCAGGGGCTTTCGAAACAGGGGATCGTCATTGGCGACCACGTGACCGTTGGGCGGTTCGCGATGATCCGACCCTCGGGGTACTACGGCCGCGAGATCGGTATCGGGCTGCGCGTTGGAAACCACTCCAACATCGGCGCCTACTGTTACATCGGCTGCTCCGGTGGCATCGAGATCGGCGAAAACGTGTTGATGTCGCCAAACGTGAATCTGTACGCGGAGAATCACAACTTCGCGCGGCCTGACATCCCGATGAAGGAGCAGGGGGTCACCTGGGAGCCGATCATGGTCGAGGATGATTGCTGGCTGGCCAGTGGTAGCACCGTCCTGGCCGGGGTCAGGATCGGCCGAGGAGCGATTGTCGCGGCTGGGGCCGTCGTCACGAAAGATGTGCCGCCCTATGCCATTGTGGGGGGCGTGCCGGCCAGCGTCCGTGGCTGGCGGAATCCCGATGAACAGGTGGGGGCCGAAGAATGAACGCTGACCGCCGGCGCACGATCCTCTACGTGCACTCCAGCGACGAGCTGTACGGCGCCGACCTGATCCTGCTGCAACTCGTTGAGCGGCTGGACAAAACCCGTTTCCGTCCCGTCGTCGTACTGCCCACGGACGTGCCGTACAAGGGCTTGTTGACGGCGGCTTTGCGTGAGCGGCAGATCAAGACGGTGCACATGAAGACGGCCATTCTGCGCCGCAAGTATCTGACTCCGTACGGCTTCGTTCTGTACCTGCTTCGATTGATCCTGTCCACGATCTCCCTGGCCCACCTCATACGGCAAGAGGACGTCGACATCGTGCACAGCAACACGCTGGGCGTCATTCCGGGCGCGCTGGCCGCTCGCCTGACGCGCAAGCCTCACGTGTGGCACGTCCACGAAATCATCGTGCACCCTGGGTTCCTCTGGCGGCTAACATCCTGGCTCCTGCCTCGCTTTTCCGACCAAGTGGTCGTTGTCTCTGGCCCCACGCGAGATCATCTGTGCGCGGCTGACAAGCGAAACGCTGAGATCACAACGGTCATCCACAACGGGATTGACACGTCGCGATTCGATGCGATGAGTGGACAGGGTCAACAGGTGCGCGAGGAATGGGGTGTGGCGGCCGACCAGCCGCTGGTGGGGATGGTTGGGCGGATCAGCCATTGGAAGGGACAAGACTACTTCCTCAAAGTGGCCGGCACCGTCGCCGAGCAGCACCCCGCCGCCCACTTCGCCGTGGTCGGCGGAACGTTTCCGGGACAGGAACGACTCGTTAACGACCTGAACCGGCTGGCAGCAGATCTCGATCTTATTGGGCGGATCACGGTCAGCGATTTCCGTACCGACATCCCGGCTGTCCTGGACGCCTTTGACATTTTTGTCTTGCCCTCTATCCTGCCAGACCCCTTCCCGACCGTTGTTCTGGAAGCGATGGCAGCCGGGAAACCGGTGGTTGCCAACGCCCACGGCGGCAGCATCGAGATGGTCGAGCACGGGGCGACGGGGTACCTGATCGAACCGGACCGGCCAGATCTGTTCGCTAAAGCGATTGGCGATCTGATTGAAGAACCCGAGAAACGGCAGGCCATGGGCCAGCGGGGACGCGAACGGCGGAAGGCTTTGTTTTCCCTGGGGCCGTTCGTCGAAAAATGGACGGCTGTCTACGACGAACTGGTGCCGCCGGCGCGGCGACCGACCGTTCTGATCGTCCACAGCAGCGACGAACTGTACGGCTCCGACTGGGCACTTCTGCACCTTCTGCGCGGGTTGGACCAAACCCAGTTCCGCCCGTTGGTCGTGCTTCCGGACGATTTGCCCTATGAGGGCGCCCTGTCGGCCTCATTGGAGGAACTGGGTGTGCCGGTCTTCCGGGTTGGCCTGGCCGTGCTCCGCCGACGGTATTACACGCCGTGGGGAGCGCTCCGCTATGTTCTGGCCATGACAATGTCCACGCTGGCCCTCCTGCGCATAATCCGGCGGGAGGGGGTGAACCTGGTCCACTCGAACACCGTGGCCGTGCTCCCCGGTGCGTGGGCGGCCTGGCTGAGCCGGCGCCCGCACATCTGGCACGTCCACGAGATCGTGACCCGCCCGGCCCTGTTGGCCTGGCTGTTCTCGCGCATCGTGCCGGCACTTTCCACCCAATTGGTCGTCATCTCCACGGCCATCCGCGACTGGATTTGCGGTTCCAACGCCCGCGCGCGGGCCAAAACGGTGCTCGTGCCCAACGGGATTTCGCTAGACCGCTTCGATCCGCAGACCGACGGGGAAGCGACACGCCAGGAATTCAGAATCCCTCCGGAGGTGGCCGTCGTGGGCACCGTTGGCCGGTTGCACTGGTGGAAGGGACAGGACATTCTGCTCCAGGCTTCGGCGCGCCTGAGGGCCGAACATTCGGGTTTTCACCTCTTGATGGTAGGCGGCACGGTTCCCGGTCAGGAGGGGCAGTTCGCGGCCTTACAGCAGGACGCTCAGGAGTTGGGCCTTGATGATCGCGTGCACTGGACCGGTTTCCGGCAGGACGTGCCCGACTTGCTGGCCGCGATGGACATCTTCGTCCTACCATCCGTGACGCCGGAACCTTTCGGCATCAGCTTGATTGAAGCGATGGCCGCGGGCAAGCCGGTTATCGCCACCCGCCAGGGGGGGCCGCTGGACATCGTAGTCGCGGGGGAGACCGGTCTGTTCGTTCCGCCGCAGGATGCAGACGCCCTGGCCGATGCGATCGCCCTGCTGCTCACGGATCCTGACCGTTGCCGGCGCATGGGCACGGCCGGCCGGGCGCGCGTGCAGGAGTTGTACAGCGTGGAGCGCTATGTGGCCGACATGGAACGGGTGTATCGCCACCAGATTCGAGCTAAAACGCCGCGACGGTAGCGTGCGATAGGGACCAAAGTCCCATTGTACAAAACTACGCATGTGTGGTATACTTGGCATGGTGTATGGGTAGCTGCCTTAACCGGGCAGCAGATGGGCAAGTCGAACCCCCTCCTCTTTCTTTTCTTTTTTTGGCGCTGTATTTGTCATGTGTTGGCGTGCCGTGTGGGAACGAAACCTGGGTGCTGACAGCATAAAATTGACTACGCGCGGAACCCGCCATCAATGAGAGCCAAACGTAAGCGCTTCTGGCAACAGATATTGCAGCACCGCCGGGCCTGGATAATTTCGGTTGGTTGTCTGCTACTTCTGCTCATCACTATATCACCATCCGCAAGCGCATTGCCGGGCGCGGCCTACACCGTGTGTGCCAGCGGATGTGATTACCCAGCCATTCAGACCGCGATAGACAGCGTTCCCCCCGGCAGCACGATCAACGTCCTCCCCGGCACGTACTACGAAAACGTGTACTGGACCGGCAAAGACCTCGTCCTGCAAGGAAGCGGTGCCGCTCAGACCACGATCGAAGCGCCGTCCGGCGGCACAGTGATCGAGATAACAGGCTGGTCCGGACCGGTCAGCAGCGCCAGCCTGATCGCCGGATTCACGATTCAGGGTGGCAATACCAGCGGCAACGGTGGGGGCATCGGCATCCTGTGGGGCGCGAGCCCGCGCATTGAGGACAACCACATCATGGGTAACCAGGCCGGCCTGTTCGGTGGCGGGATCGCCGTCGCGATGGGTGCCTCGCCGGCGGTGGCCAACAACGTCATTGAGGGCAACACCGCGCAATTGGGTGGCGGTGTGGGGATGTTCGGCGGCGGGTCACCAGCTTTGCAGGGCAACCAAATCCTGACCAACGTGGCCACACTGGACGGCGGGGGAATGTATGTCAAAGACAGTGGTTCGAACCCAACGATCAGCGAGAACCTGATCCAGGGGAACACGGCCAGTCATTTCGGCGGCGGCATCATCGCCGGCAACCAGACCGCAGCGGTGATCGAAGGGAACACCATTGACAGCAATACGGCGGGGTACGATGGCGGAGGCGTCATCATCCAGCAGTATTCGGGCGGTCAGTTGACGAACAACGTGATCACGAACAACCAGGCCTCTGCTGATCCTAGCTTCAACGGAATTGGAGGCGGGGTCAAAGTATGGGGCTATTCCAATCCCTTGATTTCTGGCAATGATGTTTCGGGTAACTATGGGTACGACGGCGGCGGCATGTACGTCGAGAACTTCTCCAGCCCGGCCATTACGAACAACACGGTTGAGGGCAACACAGCCGAGAGCAGGGGCGGCGGGGTTGTGGTCAACAGGGGGAACCCCTGGTTTGCCACCAACGTGATCACCGGCAACCTGTCTGCGGCAAGCGGCGGGGGAGTGCTTGTCCTTTCCGCCACTCCGACCTTCGAGGAAAACAGGATTGCACACAACGAATCAAGCGCCGGAGATGGCGGAGGTATCTATTTCCTGGGCAGTGGGGGAGCCGAATTCTCTCACAACACCGTCTCCGAGAATCGCGCGGCCTACGGTGGCGGTGGCCTGGTTACACACAGCTCGTCAATGACGGTGAGCCATAACCTGGTGGCCGGCAATACCGCCGGCACCTGGGGAGGGGGCCTACTCATTCAGTCCGGCAGCGATGCTTCGGTCGTCAACAATCAAATTGTGGGCAACGGTGCGTTGGCCGGCGGAGGCGGAATCTACGTTGGCAACGCCTCTCCCGCGCTGCTGAACAACTCTATTGTGGACAACCAGGCGCTGGTGCAAGGCCAGCCGAGCGCCGGCGAAGGAATCTACGTTTATGGCAGTGCAGGGGAGGGAGGCTCGCTGCCGCCGATCACGAACAACGTGGTTGTCGGGCACTCTTACGGGATCTTCGTGTGGGGTAGCCTGGCCACGCCGCTTCTATCCCACAACGATTTCTGGGAAAGCGCTGTTTCCCACTACGGTAACGTGTCTCCGGGGACGACAGACATCTCGGCGGACCCGTTGTTTGCCAACCGCCCACTGGGGGATGTGCATCTGATTTGGAATTCGCCGGCGGTGGACGCCGGTTCGGAACCGGCGCCGGCAGACGACTTTGATGGCGACACCCGACCCCAGGATGGGAATGATGACTCAGTTGCCGTCGCCGACATGGGAGCAGACGAGTTTATTTGTCTGGTCCTCGATATCAACGGGAATGGAGAAGTGGATGTCGAAGAGATCCAGATGGTGGCGGATCACTGGCATACGCAGCAGGGCGCCCCACCGTTTTCCCCGACTGCCGACCGCAATGGCGATGGGCGCGTTGATCTTTTGGACGTGATTCTCATTACATCTGTGTGGGGACAACATTGCTAACCGCCTGCCAGCCCTCGGGTCTTCTATGTTAACCGTACGTTAACAATACCTTAACGGAACTTTAACCTATTGCTCTCTTTCAATGATACAATCATCTTGGCACAAGTTTCGCCTCCATACGCTCACAGGACTTTGGTCCCTTTCGCTGCTTACCAAAGCTCTATTGTGTCGGGTTCCGCCCTCTGATATACTAACGGTAGATGGAGTGTGTAATCCTTAGTTTTACCGGCATCGAACGGCACACAAGGCAATGAACCTTTTTCGAGGCAAGGCGATAGGAATACGGAACTGGAGAAGAGCGGCCGGTTGGGCAGGCGCTGCTTTTCTCCTCCTGCTTCTCCTCGGCCCGCTCGGCGGGACCTCGTCCGCAGCAGAAGCGGACACATCCACCACCTATACGGTGTGCGCCAGTGGGTGCGATTATGCCTCCATCCAGACCGCCATCAACAATTCCCCCTCCGGCAGCACGATCCATGTCCTGGCCGGCACCTACTACGAAACGCTGTGGTGGGGAAACAAAGACCTCATCCTCCAGGGTGACGGCCCGGACACGACCACCATCGAGTCGCCGTCTGGCGGTACCGTAATCGAGGTGACCGGCCGGTTCGGTCCCGTCACCAGCGCCAGCCTGATCAGCGGTTTCACCATCCGTGGCGGCAACATCGTTGGCAATAGCGGTGGGGGCATCCGCATTGATTGGGAAGTAGACATCCGTGTGGAGAACAACCATATCACGGGGAACCAGGCGTCCCTATTTGGCGGTGGAATCGTCATCGACAACCGCTCCTCGCCGACCCTGGTGAACAACGTGATTGACGGGAACACGGCCCGGTTTGGCGGCGGTGTAGGCATGTTTGCGGGAGGATCGCCCCTGTTGCAGGGCAATCAGATCACGGGGAACACGGCGACCGAGGATGGGGGTGGGCTGTACATCAAGGACAACGGGATGAACCCCACGCTTGTCGGCAACCTGATTCAGGGCAACACGGCCACCTTCTACGGCGGCGGGATCATCGCCAGCATGCAAACAGCACCCATCATTGACGGCAACACGATTGACAGCAATGTCACCGGCTACGACGGCGGCGGTGTGGTCATCCAGGATAACTCCACCGGCCAGTTGACAAACAACACGATCACGAACAACCATGCCTCGGCAGACCCCAGCTACCCTGGAATCGCCGGCGGCGTAAAGATATACGGGGGAGCTGCTCCCCTCGTCTCCGGCAACACGATCTCCAACAACTCCGCAACGGACGGCGGTGGCGTTTACATCGAAAACCAGTCCTCGCCAACCGTGATCAGCAATACGGTGACAAGTAACACGGCTACCGGCTACGGCGGAGGTGTCGTGCTCAATAGCAGTCCGGCTATCCTGACCGGCAACGACATCAGCAATAACCATACGGCCATCAACGGCGGGGGTATCATGGCGCTCGACTCTGCTGCCACCATAGAAGGGAACACGATCAGCAACAATGTCTCCACGGCCGGCGGGGGCGGGGGCGTCTACTTCCTCAACGGCGATGGCGGCACATTCCAGGGGAACACGGTGAGCGACAACCGCGCTGTGCAAGGGGGAGGCGGCCTCGTCGTCAACGGTTCGGCGGTGAGCGTTTTGGGCAACAAGATTCTGGGCAACACAACCAACTCCTACGGCGGGGGGATCCTCACCCAGTCGGGGGCGAGCGGCGAGGTCGTCAACAACCTGATCGCGCAAAACGGTGTCCTCATGAAGGGCGGAGGCATCTACGTGGGCAACGCATCGCCGACCATCTACAACAACACGATCGCCGACAACACCGCGCCGGTCGGTGGCACGCCGGGCAGCGGCGAGGGCATCTATGTCTACGGCACCCTGGCCGACCCGGCTTCCCCGGCAATCGACAACAACATTGTCGCCAACCACACATACGGCATCTATGCCGATGGGTACGGCGGCACTCCTTCCCTGTCTTACAACGACGTGTGGAACAGCAGTGTCGCTAACTACCGGCAGGCAGCTCCGGGTACCGGTGACATTTCGGCAGACCCACAATTCGTGGACCCGGCGAATGGCAACTACCACCTGCGCGGCGGATCACCGGTCGTGGATGCGGGGACAAGCAGCAACGTGCCTGCGCTGGATATTGACGGCGACGGCCGGCCGGTCGACGGCAACGGCGATAGTGTGGCCGCTCCCGATATGGGTGCCGACGAGATGATCTGCACTCTGCCAGATTTCAACGGCGACGGTCAGGTGTCCGCCTACGAGGTACAGACCATTGCCGGCAACTGGCACCTCAGCAACTCGGACCCGGAGTTCGACCCGCAGTCCGACCGCAACGGCGACGGCGTGATCAACGTCCTGGACGTGATGATCATCGCGTCAGCCTGGGGCTCCTCCTGCTAGTCATTCCCTCCAAATCCTTCTATTTCCTCCCCCTGAATTGGCGTTTTTCGCCACTTCGTAGTATCATTAGAACAGTGGGACTCGTTACAACTCAGAATTCGTTTCTTGCCCGCCGGGTGGTGCGCCGACGCCTTGTTGAGCTCGCAACGACGCTCGCGGGGCCGGATTTCGCCGTCCAGTCAAGGCGTGGCCTGGGTAGTAGTTGCCGAGTCTCTTGGCCTAAACTGCCTGAAGGGGGACTCAAGAATGAAGACGGTCGCCGGGATTCTGCGGGTAAAGGGGCGCGACATTTGGTCAGTTGCCCCGGATGACACGGTGCTCGATGCGCTCAGGCTCATGGCCGAGCAAGACGTCGGTGCCGTGCTGGTGATGGATAAGCAGGGTGTGGTCGGAATCATGTCGGAGCGGGACTACGCTCGAAAGGTGAGCCTCCAGGGCAAGTCAGCTTCCGACACATTTGTGCGGGAGATCATGACGCGTCGGATGGTGTGTGTGCGCACGGACCAAACAGCCGAAGAGTGCATGGCATTGATGACCAGCAAGCGCGTACGCCATTTGCCCGTTCTGGAAGACGGGCGGCTGGCCGGCGTGATCTCCATCGGGGACGTGGTCAAGGCCGTCATCTCCGACCAGGTATTCCTGATAGAGCAACTCGAAAACTACATCACCACCGGAGTTTCTTGAACCCGGTCCACCTCGCCAATCGGTGTGGCCAGCTACGACGAATCGCCGATCTTCAACGGATCACGAGGACCCTTGAGCGAGCAGCCAACAGGTTGCTCATCACCCCCGCCTCATCCAGGCAACCATCTGCTCCAGACCGGCGCGCAGAGAGACGCGCGGTGCGTAACCCAACAGTTGCCGGGCGCGGGAGGTGTCGGCAGCGGTGTGGCGCACGTCCCCTTTCTGGTTTGACGTGCGTTTCACGTCCGCTGTCCGCCCCGTCAATTCGGCCAACAGGCTCAATACCTCGTTCACCGTCACGCGCGATCCGCCGCCGATGTTGAACACCTCGCCGGCCACGCTGCTCTGTGCCGCCAGTAGATTCGCCTGCGCGGCATCGGCTACGTAGGTGAAATCACGGCTTTGCTCGCCATCGCCATAGACGGTGATCGTTTCCCCGTCCAGTAGGGCGCGGATGAACCGGTGAAAGGCCATGTCGGGACGCTGGCGAGGGCCGTAGACGGTGAAGTAGCGCAGGCTGATCGTCGGCACGGCGAAGTTCTTCCAGTAGAGATAGGCCAGGTGCTCTGCGGCCAGCTTGGTCACGCCGTAGGGCGAGACCGGTTGGGGACGCAGGTTTTCGGCGGTGGGGTACTGCTCGGCGTCGCCATAGACCGACGAAGAGGAGGCGAAGACAAACTTCCGCAACGTCGTTCCTTTGGCCGCTTCCAGTAATCGCTGGGTGACGAGGATATTGTTGCGCGTGTAGACCTCGAATTGCCGGCCCCAACTGGCTCGCACGCCGGCCTGGGCCGCCTGGTGGAACACCAGATCAACCGGCTCGTCACCGCCCAGAAGCTCGCCGCGCAGCAGGGCCGGCAGATCCATCTCCAACAAATCGGCCTCAATGAAGGTGAACCCCCGGTGGCCGTGCAAGGCAGCCATGTTTCGTTCCTTGAGCGGTCGAGCGTAATAATCCGTGAAACAGTCCACGCCGATGACCCGATGCCCTTCGGCTGCCAGCCGTTCGGCAAGATGAGAGCCGATGAAGCCAGCCGCGCCGGTGACTAGACAGGTTGACAAGTGAAAGCCTCCATTCATTGTTCTCCTACCGTCGCCCGAATTCCCGTTCCAGTTGTGCCTGGCTCAGGCGGATAACGGTGGGACGGCCATGGGCGCAGGTGTGACTCATATCGGTTTCCTCGAGTTGGCGAATAAGGGACCGCATTTCCTCCAGGTTGAGCGGATCGCCGGCCTTCACAGCTCCTCGGCAGGCAGCGTACATCAGGATTCGATCCTCCCAACTCAACTCCGAGCGGTCTGCGCGCGCATTGTCAATGATCTCCGCCAGCGCAGACACCACATCCTTGCCGCGCAAGACCTCCGGGATCGAGCGGGCCAGCCAGGTGTTGCCGCCGAACGGTTCTAACTTAAACCCCAACTGGGCCAGGGCCTCCGCCTGCTCCTCCACGACTGCCTGCTGCTCTGGCGTCAACTCGACAGCTACCGGTTCGAGCAGTGATTGGCTGGGCACGGACATACGGGCTCGCTGCGCGCGCAGCCGCTCCAGCAGCACCCGCTCGTGAGCGGTGTGTTGGTCGATCAGGTACAGCCCATCGGGGCCTTCGGCGATGATGTACGTCTGATGTATTTGTCCGAGTACGCGGAGCACCGGCAGGCGTGTGGGCATCCGCTCATCGAGCAGCGGCACAGAACCCTCCCCTGTTTCGGGAGCCGCGCGCTGGACTCCCAGGGCCAGTGCGCCCTGGCCCCCAACCGAGAAAGCCCCGACGCCCGTGCCGGTCTGACCTGCGCTGAGATGTTGAGCCATGGCCACCGGCGCTTCGTCCGCCAGCAGCCGGCGGGCCTTTCGTTGCACAGCTTGGAAGACAGCATTCGGGTCACGAAACTTCACCTCGGTCTTCGCCGGATGCACATTCACATCCAGGTCACGAGCTGGCACCCGCAGATCGAGCACGACGACAGGGAAACGCCCGGTCGGAACGACGCTACGATAGGCCTGGGTGATGGCGGCATTCAGCATGGCATCCCGCACCAAACGCCGGTTCACGAAGACCGTCATGTACTTTCGGCTTGCCCGGTGCAAGGAGGGAGCACTTATGAATCCTGATACGCGTATCGGTTCGTCATCTTCGGGTAGCGCGAGCATCTGCCTGGAAACATCCAACCCATAGACGGCGACGAGTGCGTCTTGCAGTTTTCCGCTGCCGGAAGATTGGAGGGCCCGCCGGCCGTCGCTAATCAGGGTGAATCGACATTCCGGATAGGCCAGGGCGTAGCTAGAGATCAGGCTCGCGATCCAGGCCGATTCGGTCGCCGTGCTGCGCAGAAACTTCCGGCGAGCCGGCGTGTTGAAGAAGAGGTTCTCAACGGTCACCGTGGTGCCCGATGGCGACCCCTGGGGCTGGTGGGCTGTGATCTTGCCCCCTTCCAACTGGACGAGGCTCCCGTCTTCCTCGCCCTCGGCGCGAGTGATCAATGTGACCATCGAGATCGCCGCTATGCTGGGCAACGCTTCGCCACGGAAACCGAGCGTATGGATGTCGAACAGATCATCTGCCTGGCGCACCTTGCTCGTCGAGTGGCGGGCGAAGGCGGTCTCCACCCCGGCGGCCGGGATGCCATGCCCGTTGTCACGCACGCGGATGGATTTCCGGCCGCCGCTGCGAATCTCGACCCGGATGTCGGTCGCCCCGGCGTCCAGCGAGTTCTCTACCAGTTCCTTGGCGACCGATGCCGGGCGCTCGACCACTTCGCCGGCGGCGATCTGGTTGGACACTTCGGGTGGTAATACCCGTATGTTCATCGGCTATACTCCTCGCCATCTCGTTGCGTTTCGGGGTCCAATTATATCGCAACCTCGGAGTAACTGCAAGGAGCGGGTAGACACCGTCACAAGCTGGGGACATGGTTTTGGGCTGCCTCCGTGGTCCAGATCATGCTGAGGCCGGCGCAGAGGGAGGCCATCGGTAGCTGGCTGATGTCGTAGCCGGCCAGCTGCAGCGGGCACTGCCCCCGTATCCGGGGCTGCGCGTCTGGCGAAAAGGGGGTGAAGCGGTACACTTTCTCGAACACCCCCAGGAAAAGTCGCGCACTCTCCAGGCTCTCGAAGCCGCAGAAGTTCTGGTAGCGCTGATCGAACCGCCGAATGACCAATTCCATCGTATTGTTGGTCGTCGGGATCAGGTCACTCTCGATGCCATTGACCAGCGTGGGCCAGTGCCGCTCCAGAAAGTCAAAGGTAACCGTTCAGCACCCCCTAAATCTGCTACGAATTCGTGGCAAAAAAGAGGTTGAAGCAGGTGTTTCCAAGGTAGCCCCTGAACACTTACAGTCAAAGATGGCGGCCGCGGCAGGGGTCTCCTGCACGTACCGCTCCCGCTGGGCCATCACCTCCCCGTAGCGCTTCTGGGCCGTCCGTTTGGTCTGAGCATTGAAGATGTGATAGACGTCCCGCTTCAAAGCCTCCGCCTCTGGATGGGTCTGGGCATAATCGTCCCCGTACACCTCCTTTTTTCAGACCCTTTTACGGAGCCCGCCGCCCCGTTTTACTCACCTGCATGTCCCCAGCACGATACGCTCACGGTCGGAGGGGGTCAGAGCCAGTTGTCAATGGGGCTGGCCTGGGCGTGGCTTTGCTCCAGGTCTTGCCTGGTCGGGGCCAGGTACCGGGCGACCATGTCCATGCTGGAGTGGCCCAGGAGCCAGCGCAGGTAGTGGCCGTCCATGCCGCCTTTCAGGGTCCAGTTGGCGAAGGTGCGGCGGAAACGGTGGGGGTGGACGTTCATTACACCGGCCCGCTGCGCCACTCTGCGGAGTAGCTGTGTGATCCCACTGGCCGTGAGCGGCCCCCTCTCCCCCCTCCAAACGGCCCCACTCAGTATTTCTTGCTCCAGCAGGCAGAGATGATGGCCCTGTCCCGCCGGGAGCAGCACGTCTTCAGGAGCTTCTTGACCTCGCCTTGGGTGAAGGCCGGCTTGAGTCGCTTCTTGACCACCGGCATGGCCACCTTGGCCATCGGGTTGTCGCCGATGACACCCTCACGCGCCAGGAAGTTGAGCCAGGCCTTGATGCCTCGCGCGTGGGTGTGGACGGTGATGTCGCGGACACCGCGTTGTCTCAGGTGCAGGAAGCAGTATAGGATATGGGTTGGGGCGATGTCAACCGGGCCGGCAACGGTTATACTGAGCAAGGAAGGCAAAGAATGAGGACAGCACATAAGCGTAGTAAACCAAGGTGCGCAGCGAGCAACCAGAGGCTTCGAGGTGTAGGGCGAAGATGTCCCGAGCACGTTTGAGCGACATGGGAGGCAGTTGGCGAGTCGTCATGACGGCTGTACCCCCTTCTGTTCACCACCACAAGATGTAGGGGTTAGGTGCTCACGAACTACTACCAGCAGTGCTCAGCGCCCCGGAAGGGATTCGAACCCCTGGCCCGCTGCTTAGAAGGCAGCCGCTCTGTCCACTGAGCTACCGGGGCAGGATAGGAACATTATAACACGATTACGCTAGGACGTCAAGCCTCCGTTGACTGGCCCAAGACGAATCTTTCGATCGCTTCGGCAGCGCCGTCTTCGACGAAGGGAGGAGCCACGTAGTCGGCGGCGGCCAGCACAGCGGGGTGCCCACCGCCCATGGCCACGCCGATGCCGGCCCACCGGATCATGCTCACATCATTGTGGTTGTCCCCAATGGCCATCGCGGTCTCTCGGGGGATGTTCAGTCGCCGGGACAGGAAGTCGAGCGCGGCCCCTTTGGACGTATCGAGGTGTGTGAACTCCACCAGGTTGGCATGGGACCGGACGACCTGCATCGCTTCGCTCCACTGGCTGCGCACCGTGGGCCACCACGAATCCACCGCTCCCTCTTTGTCGATGAGCAGCAGCTTGGTCGCCTCCCTGTCCGCCATGAACGGGAGCAGATCCCCGACAACCTGAATCTTTATCCCCGGCGAATAGCGCTCGTAGTTCTCGGCGGCGCGGGTCATTTCGCGCACGAACAGCGAGTCGCCGATGTACACGTTGACGTGGATGCCATGTTCCTGGGCAAACGAGAGGACCGGCGTCGCCAGCACCCGCGGCAACGCCTGGTGGTACAGAACCTCGGCCCCTTGCGAAATCAGAGCCCCCTGGTGGCAAACGAGCGGCGCGGTCAGGCCAAGTTGAGTCGCGTAGGGCAGAGTCTCCCGCACCATGCGCCCCGTGGCCAGCGTGACGGTCACACCAGAAGCCGTCGCGGCGGCCACCGCGCGTTTCAGACGGGGCGAAAGCCGGAGGTCGTGGTCGATGAGCGTCCCGTCCAGATCTAAGGCGAGGAGGCGCACCTCCGGGCGGTTTAGGGATTCAGCCATGGATCGGCCTGTTTTTCCAGTTGGGCCTGGATGTCATCGGAGACCAGGCCCCTGGTGTTGCCGCCCAGATGCGCGACCTCACGGACCAGCGTGGACCCGAAGTACATCAGATGGGCGTCGCTGATCAGGAATACCGTTTCTACACCGGGGAGCAAGGCCCTGTTGGCGCGTGCCTGCTGCCACTCGTTGGCGAAATCCTCGACGCGCCGCAGGCCCTTGAGGAGAACGTGAGCGTCATTCTGCTTCAGGAAGTCAACGAGCAGCCCGCTGAAGCTTTTGATCGTCACGTTGTCCAGGTGGGCAGTGGCCTGTTCCAGCATCCGCAGCCGCTCGGCGACGGTGAAGGCAGAGCGCTTGCGCGGGTTGTGTCCCACAGCCACCACCACACGGGGGAACAAAGCGGAAGCTCGTTCAATGACGTGCAGATGTCCGGCCGTGGGTGGATCGAAACTGCCAGGGAATACGACCGATGAATCTGTCATTCCCCATCTCCCTCCTGTTTCGCAAAGATCGTGCGCCGAAAAGCCCAGGCGCCCGCCGGGAGTGGCGGCACCGCTTGAGGCGCGGCGATGTCCGGCCCCGGGATGACAAGTGTCAGCCTGGCCAGATCGGGTTGACGGTGCAGGACATCGCGAGCGATGCCCTGATAGGCCGCCGAAGTGTGAGCGTGCTGTCCTCCCACGTACACGACGGCGTCTTCTTTCCAAGCGACAATCAGAGCCGCCAGTTCCGCGCCATCTTGCAGCGAAGCCAGCCATAGCAAACTCTCAAGTTCGTCGTTTTGCGGTGCGCTTTCTGCCGGGGCCTGGCCGGTTAGTAGCCCCAGCCCCGCCCTGACGTGGCCGCGGCTGGAGGCCCGCGAAACGGGCCGTCCGGCGGACATGGGGCCGAGCGTGGCCAAGGAATCCCGTTCAAACACCAGCCAGCTCTCGGTTAACCAAGGCTTCATCCCTGCCCCCGGCGCGAGAGCGGCAAGCGTGGGCGGGAAGCTGGCCGGCGAGAGCGCCAGCGCCGGCGGGCTTATGCCGGTGCCGGCCAGCTTGCGCCGGGCCAGCGCCACGGTGGCCGCGTCGTCGGCCGCCGGCACGCGGATCAACGCCAGGTGGTTGAATCGCGGGCCGGGCAGGCCTGGGCAGGTAAGCAGCGCAACCCCGCGCTCCCGTTCGAGTCGCGTGCTCAAGATGCCCGCTTCCAAGATCCGGTAGGCCTGGTGTTCACATTCGGTTACCCGTTCCAGGAACGTCGCCATGGGTCTACTCTGTTTGCCCGGTCTCCTGCTCGTCGCTCTCCAACCGGGCCAGGACGTTTATCCAACCGGTGGACCGGCCGGCGGAATCATTCTGATGCCACCATGTTTCCGGCCGGAAGCCGCAATGCCGCAGAGCGCGGGTCAATTCCTGGGCCTGGTAATAGGCGAAGAAGAGGGGCGTGCCATCCCGATCTTCCCATCCCTCGCCGGTGCCCTGCTTCATCGCCAGGGCCATGACGCCACGCGGTTTCAGCACGCGCCGGCATTCGGCCAGGGCGATTGCCAGGTCCCGGCGCGGCAGGTGCAGAAACGACGCGCAGGCCCAGACCCCGTCCAGGCAGTGATCGGCAAGCGGAATCCGGCGGATGTCCGCCCGGATCAGCGGCGTGGTCACCTGCCGGCGGCGGGCTTCGTCGAGCACCCCCGCGGACCGGTCGAGCCCGAAAACGCGCATGCCTAGCGCTGCCAGGCGGACCGCATCCCGGCCCGGTCCGCAGCCCAGGTCAACCACGCGCGAGCCGGGCGCCAGCCGGTTGGCGAACATGCCGGTCAACGGTTCGACGCGAGCCCCGAACCAACGAGTCGCGAACGACTCGGCCCTCTCGTCATAGCCTCGTTCCACAACGGAGGCCGGATCTTCATTCATGGGGTAATTGTAGCATACCAGTGGGGTCTGGTCAATTGGCGAATGTGAGCAAGTGAGGCGTTCGACTTCTCGCCGAAGTAGAACTTCTTCGTTTCGAGCCCCCTCCCCGTGGCGGAGGAGGAACCACGGGGAGGGGTGTGGGATGTACCGGTTGGCCCAGGTTACCCGGTCGGAACGTATTCCGGTTCGCGGGTGGTGGTGCCGGTGATCACCGGCTCTTGTTCGCCGGTGACGCCCCGGTAGTACTTGACCAGCAAGGTGGCCTGCAAACGCAGGGTGCCGATGATCACGACCAGGGCGAGCGTGATGGCCGTGAACAGGAAGGCCATGCCAACCATGCGCAGCGGGTTGAGCCACCACGCGAAGCTGCTCACGACGCCCAATTGGGCCAGCAGTGCCGAGCCCGGTTGAGCCGCGTTCAGCTCGCTGGCTATGGAATGGCTCCAGTAGGCCGGAACCACGCCGGTCGCCAAAACGGTGCCGATGATGAGCGCCGCCAGCAGGACCATGACGCCCATCATGGCGCTGGACTGGAACACGCGTACCAGCTTTGGCGGGGCGGGCATGGTTGGGCGGGCGTGAGCCGGAATGTGCCCGGTGATCACCTGGCCCATGTGGCGTAGCCGTTTGGCGATGATGCCCAAGGCCATGGTGATCGCCAGCAGCCCCAAACCGAGCCCAAAGAACTTGAACTGCGGCAGCCAGGCTTTGGTGACGTGGATCGTGGTGTTGGCCTGTACAAAGGTGCTGCCAGCTACGGCCCCCTCGCGGACGGCTTTGGCGTCCGCGAAGAAGGTCGCCTGGGCGGGGCTGAAGATGAAGAAGCCGACCAGAAACGATGCCAGCACGATCAGCCAACCCATCACGGCGATAGTGGGAAACAGCGGCATCATTTTTTCGATCATACTGAACGGAAACGGCGATTTTTCCTTCACGGTAGTCTCTCCTTTATCACGAGTCCTGCTTCGCGATGTACGGGAAGCAAGCGCTCATCACCTGACCCCGGTTCTTGAGCAACGCCGGGATGCTGGAGAACTCCAGGGCGATGCCCACGATGAAGGAGGCCGCGCCCAGGAACGTGAGCGGCACTAACCATCGCGGGATGGTAGTCAACGTTCCCTGTTGCCCCAGCAGGACGGAACCGGCTACGGCCGCGTCGCGGGCGGCTTTGGCGTTGCCGCCCCAGTAGCTGGCGGCCGTGGGGGTCAGGACAAACAGTCCAATCACGAACGACGTACCAATCAGGACCCAACCCAGCAAGGTCAGCACAGGAAACAGTTTCATTTGCCAGGCTGTGTCCGGCGCTTTGATTTTACTCATCAGAAAACTCCTTTTCCCTCAACTGGCAGCCTGGCCGGACTTGGCGGCTCGGAAGCCACGGTCCAACATGTTGGTCTGCGCGTTGAGGATGTAGATGATCGTTGCCAGGCCCATGGTGATGGCCAGGAACTCGGTCGCTATGCCAAAGAACTTGAGCGGCACCAGCCAGCCTTCGACCGCATGGATCGTTTGCAGGTTGGCCAGCAGGGCCGAGCCGGCCCCGGCAGCGTCAATGGTCGGTAGCGGGTTGGCAAAGACCGTGCGGGCAAGCCCGGACAGCCATACGCCGACGCCGAATGCGACCAGGAATACCACCTCGCCCAGCATCATAACGGCCGGCATCAGCGATGCGTACCAGGGTGTGGCCGGCATTTGCGGGCGCTTCTCCGCCGGAACGTTGGACAGTACTTCCACGCCGGCGGCTTTCAGGTTGTCAATGATGATCCGCAGGGCCATGACGATGCCGCCGAGGATCAGGCCGATGCCCAGGAACTTGAAGGGCGGTAGCCAGAGCCCGATGCTTTCGATCGAAGCCCGCTGGGCCATCAACGTGGTTTCGCGTAGCGCCTTGGCCTCTCCGAAGTAGGCCGCCGCGGTCTGCGAGTTGAAATACCCGACGACGAAAGCGATCAGCACGATCATGAAACCCATCACGATCATCACGGGATACATCTTAGCCATCTTTACAATCATTTTCTGCATTTGTAACCTCCACATTTCTAGATTCCGTGCTTCTTCCTCGATTGAAGTTCTCAGCCTCTTGTTCCAACACAGTTGCACTTGACTTAGCGCCTGTCCGACATCGGCTCCGGTACCCTTCCCCGGGCGGAAAATCAGCTTCACGACACACCCTGGGGTGGGGCAAAAGCCGGTTGGCGGATAGGCGCTTGACCTACCGCCTGATGAACGAGTGGCCTCTTTGCCACTGGGCGACATTGGTAAGGTGACGGTCACCGTAAGGTGACGGTCACTGTTGGTCTTTCGACGCTGCCGGCGGCCAGCATCTTACGTGCTGTGCAGGTTCGCGAGCGTTCAGTAGGGGCAAGGCATTCCCTCCACCAACCTCAATTGGCCTACAGGAGTTAGCCCCCTTACGGTGCGTTGCCATCGAAACAGGCTCTGGGATTGCCTTCCGAGAGAGGTTGTGTATACAATTCGGTGGATAATGGGTGCGCAGGAAAAACGCGCCTCCTAATGTCACGGAAGATCACCCCCCCCCCCGTAGCCCCTCCCCCGCGGCGGGGGAGGGGCCCGATTAGGCCATTTCGCCCCCTTCTCCTCAAGCAAGCGGGGGGATGAGGGGGATACGCGCTGACCCTTGGCTCAGAAAAAGCACGAGCACAGTTTCCACCGAAAGGGATACACTACTCCGAGAGACCATCGCTTGAACTTGGCAACGATCTGTGGTATCATTGATGCGCTGCGCAGCATGTCGTGTTGTTCTCCACACGATCTGTTGCATGCACGTGAAACCGGACAGAGCTTTTGAACACTCTGTCCGCTCGCGGCCTCCACAAGGGGAGAAGCAAATGTCCGCACCCGCCGGCGTCGTTGAGCTGGTCGAACGTTTCCGCCCCAATCTGGATGTCTACAAGCGCGCCGACTACAAAGAGACGCGCGTGCGCATCGAGTTCGTGGACCCGTTCTTCGAGGCCCTCGGCTGGGACGTGCGCAACGTGCGCGGCGTAGCCGCGCAGTACAAGGACGTGGTCCACGAGGATACCATCAAAGTCGGCAGGGCCACCCGCGCCCCGGACTACTGTTTCCGCGTCGGTGGCACGCGCAAGTTCTTCCTGGAAGTGAAGAAGCCCTCGGTCTCCATCCGCGATGACGTCGGGCCGGCCTACCAGCGTCGTCGCCATGCCTGGAGCGCCAGGCTGCCGCTGAGCGTGCTCACCGACTTCGAAGAGCTGGCCGCCGCGTCCATCCCGGCCGAGAAGACCCTCTACCAGCGCCAGATCGCGGCCACGGATGCGCAGATTGATGCGCTGGTGTACAAGTTGTACGGCCTGGCCGCAGAGGAGATTCGCATCGTCGAAGGAGAGGAGGGAGTCGGTTGAAGACGTGGTCATTTGAGCGACTGGCAATCCTGGGGGTTTTCGCGCTGCTGGTGATCGTCGCCGCCCGCCATGTCGAGCCGGTGGCCGGCCGGCTCGCCGAGGGTACTGGACCGGCCAGCCAGACCAAACTGTATGCCACCGGAGACGCGCGGATTTCCCAAGGTGCTCCGACGACGAACTACAATGGCCAGCAAATGGTCGTCGGCTTCAGCGCCGGAGCCAGCGCAGACCTCAGCCTCGTGCAATTTGACCTCAGCAGCCTGCCCGCCGGTGTGACTATCCTCACCGGCACACTGCGCATCTACGTGCGCGACACCTCCGGCACCATGCCGCAGACGGTCAGCCTGCGCCGCGTGACCGGCTCCTGGAACGAGTCCACTGTCACCTGGAACACCCAACCATCCTCCGTGGCCATTGGCGGCAGCACGTCAGTCGGGGGCGTTGGCTGGGCCACGTGGGACGTGACCGGCCAGGTGCAGAAGTGGTACAGCGGTGTGGACGCGAACAACGGCCTCAAGCTGGTCGGCCCGGCCCAGGCGAGCTACGGCGTCTACCTGGCCTCCAAAGAGGTGACGCCTGTGCCGGAGTTGATCATCGCCTACGAGCAACTGCCGACGTTCACGCCACGGCCGACGTTCACGGCCAGCGCCACGCTCACGCCGCTGCCAACGTCTACAGGCGGCGCCACCTCCACGCCAACGCCAACGTCTACAGCCGGTGCTTCGCTCACGCCGACGCCATCGGCGACCGGCACAGTCCAGCCAACGCCAACCGGCCTGCCCGACCTGGGCGACGCCCCCGACAGCAGCAACAGCCACGGCCTGGGAATGAACGCCTACCCCGGCATTCCGGCCCACTTCCCCAGCGTGTTCTCGGCCGGATCGCCGCCCTACGGCCCGTTGCACCACAACGCCAAGCTGCTCTTCCACCTGGGGGACAACATCACCCGCGAGGAAGAGGCGGACGCGGGAGTTGACGCCGACGGCGTCCATAACATCGATCCGGTCGCGAACCACGCGGACCAGGACCTGGGTGACGATGGCCTGGGGGCCACGCCGTCCTTCCCCCACTGCCATACGACCACGATGGCCTACAACGTGCGGGTCTACACCGGCGCGCCGGCCACCGCCTACGTCAACGTCTGGGCCGACTGGGATCGCAACGGGCAATGGGGCGAGACTCCATCCTGCGGTGGCACGAACGCACCCGAGTGGGCGGTGCAGAATCAGGCGATCACCTTGCCCGGGCCGAGCTATCACAGCTTCTACACACCCGCGTTCCTCGTTTACAATTTCGATCCGACAAAGGACATCTGGCTGCGGATCACGATCAGCGAGAAGCCGTTGCCTGTGCCCCAGGCCAGGAACGGCAGCGGCCCGACCACCGGATTCGATTTCGGCGAGACGGAGGACTACCACATCGCCGGCGTGCCGAACAGCCCCACGCCGTCCGTGACGCCGACCTACACGCCCTCGCCGACGCTGACGCCGACCCCGACTGTCACGCCCACGCCCACTGCCACGCCCACGCCGGTCCCCGACCTGGGCGACGCCCCCGATTCCAGCAATAACCTGGGTGACACGATGGACGCCTATTCCGGCGTGATCGGCCAGTTCCCGACGGTCTTCGGCACCGGCTCGCCGCCCTACGGCCCGATCCACCACAACGACCCCCTGCGTTTCTATCTCGGTGAGGGCATCAGCGGCGAGGAAGAAGCCGACATGGGCTACGACGAGGACGGTATCAACAACATTGGCCAGTCCGGCGCGGACAAGGACCGCATGGATGACGGCCTGCAACTGCCGGATACCTTTCCGGATTGCCAGTACACCAACATGGATTACACTGTGTCCGTGCGCGATAGCAGTGCCTACGGTACCAAGGCCTACCTCAACGTCTGGCTCGATTTCAACCGCAACGGTGAGTGGGGCGACAGCATGAACTGTGGCGGCGGCCCCTTCTCCGAGTGGGCTGTGCAGAATCACGTGATCACGCTCGGCAGCCACTACGCCACCTTCACCACGCCCTACTTTCTGGTGTACAACGCCGATTATAACAAGGACATGTGGGTGCGCATCAGCCTGAGCGAGAGTCCGGCCAGCAACGCAGATGGCAGCGGGCCGGCCGGCGGCTGGGCCGACGGTGAGACCGAAGACTACCTCTGGACAGCGCCACCCGACTTCGAGGTGACCGGTATGGAGGTCAGCCAGGGCACCCAGAACCTGGCGAACGAGATGCCGCTGGTGGAGGACCGGCGCACGATCGTGCGGGTTTATGCGCAACAGGCTACCGGCACAGCCGTCGGCGGGGTCAATGCCCGGCTCTACGGCACGCGAGGCGGCTCCTCCCTCTCCGGATCGCCCATCGACGCGGAAAACAACCCGGTCACCATCCAGGCCGACGGCGGTGACCGCACCAACCTGAACGACTCGTTCTGGTTCTACCTGCCCAGCGACTGGCGGTCGGGCGACGTCACGCTGCGCGCGGAGGTCAACTACGACGATGCCGTGACCGAGTACGACAAGGACGACAACGAGATCGAAACGGACGTCAGCTTCGAGGCGACCGATTCGCTGAACATGGCGATGGTTCCCTTGCACCTGCACGAGGACGCCGACCGTGACAAATCGACGCACATCTACTGGTGTACCGAGTCGGACTGTGACGAGATCTACGATGACCTGCTGCGTTTCCATCCTATCGCCGATCTGAACCTCTGGCGATTCACTACCTCGCTCAAACCGATCTGGCACGGTTGGCCAGTCCACAAGGAATGGGACCCGAACGATGACAGCGACCGGTCCGCCATCTTGAATCGCTTGAAGTGGAAGCGGACGTGGACTAACGACCCGGTCAGTGACATGCATTACTACGGCATGGTCCACGAGACGTTCGCGGCACGAGGGCTCGCCGACACGCCGGGCTGGGTCGCCCTGGGCACGATGGATAGCGACTTCTGGACCGCCTCGCCCTGGCACGGCTGGGGACCGGAGACGATGGCCCACGAACTGGGTCACAATCAGGGCCTCCAGCATGTGGCTTGCGCAGATGACGACGGGGACGGCACTCCCGACGAGGAAGAAGGGGGCGCAACGGACAGCAGCTACCCCTGGCCGTATCCCGATTGCAGCCTGGCTGTGGTGGACACCGAGGGGTATTACGGTCTCGACGTGTATTACAGCAGTTGGGGCTTGAGCGAACCAGAGGTGATCAGCAACGATCCCGGTGAAAGCCAGCCGCATCTGGGTTACCCGTTGATGGGCTACGAGTCGCCCAATTGGGTCTCGCCGTGGGAGTACTGCAACCTCCTGGAAGAGTACGGCATCACGTGTAGCCTGACGTGGAGCGCGGCGGCCGACAACCGGGTGACCCGGCCCTCCACCGAGGCGCTGCGCATCGTGGCCGCGTTGCAGAGTGCGACCGAATACCTGCTCGCCGGCGGCACGGCCAACGCCAATCAGGAAACCGCCACGCTCGACCCGGCCTACCGCCTGTCACAGCCTCCGCCCCAGGAGCTGGAGGAGCGGGTGCAAACGCTGCTCGCCGGAGCACAGGCACCGCCGCCCGCCTCCGGCTGGCTGTTCACGTTGGAAGACGCAGCCAGCCACCCGCTCTACACCGAGACCATTGCCTTCAACGAGGACTTTCACAACGGTGCGTTGATCACGTCCTTCGCTTCGGTCATTCCGTTCCCGGCCGGCACGCAATGGCTCCGGATTCGCCACGGCCCGACGGTGATCGCCGAGCGGCAGGTCAGCGCCCACGCACCCACCGTACACTTGCTTTCGCCCAACGGTGGCGAGCAGATGCAGATCGGCAGCCTGTTGCAGTGGACCGGCTCCGACGCGGACGGCGACGACCTGTTATACACGCTGCTCTACAGCACCGACGCCGGAGCCACCTGGCGCGCGCTGGTGCTGGACACCGGAGAAACGAGCCTCACCGTGGACGAGAACATCCTGGCCGACATGCTGGGCAGCAATCAGGCGTTGCTCAAGGTGATCGCCAGCGACGGCGTGAATACCGGCGAGGACGTTTCCGATGCGGTATTCAGCGTGCCCGGCTCCGCGCCGCTCTCCGTGATCACCAGCCCGCAGGATGGCACATTCTCCGCGCCGGGCAAGCTGGTTGTCCTGGAGGGCGTGGGGCTGGACATGGAGGAGGGCACGCTGCGCGGGAACGCCTTACAGTGGACGTCCGATCGGGATGGCGCTCTCGGCACGGGCGAAGAGCTGGCGCTGCACAATCTCTCCACCGGCCACCACCGCATCACCCTGACGGCGACGGATAGCGACGGCATGAGCGGGCAGGCTGCGGTTGACATCGTGATCGGCTATGCGACTGAGCACGTGTACCTACCGGCGTTGATGCGCTGACGGGTCAGGCCTCCGGTTGGGCGCAGGGCAGCGTGAACCAGAAACTGCTGCCCGCGCCTTCCTGGCTCTCCACGCCGATCTGGCCGCCCTGTGCCTCGACCAGGTGCTTGGCGATCGCCAGCCCGAGGCCCGATCCGCCGCGCTCGCGCGACCGCGAACGCTCGGCGCGCCAGAAGCGGTCGAACACGTGGGGTAAATCGCCGGCTGCGATGCCCGGTCCGGTGTCGGAAACGGTGAGCAGCGGCGAGCGATCCGGGTGCAGACTCTGATCACCGGTCACCGATGCCTGAATCGTGACCCGGCCACCGGCCGGCGTATGCTGGAGCGCGTTGGCGAGCAGGTTTTGGATCACCTGGCGCACGCGATCCGGATCGGCCTGTGCCTGCGGCAAGTCAGGGGGCACCGACACGTCAAGCTCAATCCCCTTCTGGCGAGCCGTTTCATCGAACAGGGCCACTGCGCTGCTGACGACGGGGGCAACGTCTGTCGGCCGGACACTCAGGCTCAACTGGCCGGCCTCGGCCTGGGCCAACTCGCGCAAATCGCCGATCAACCGGTTGAGAATCAACGTCTCGTCGTAGACGGTCGCGATCTCGGTCTTTTCCAGTGGGTAGACATCATCCAGGATGGCTTTCAGGTTCCCCTGGATCACGGTCAAGGGGGTACGCAGTTCGTGAGCGATGTCGGCCACCATGTTGCGTCGGAGCATCTCGGCCTGTTGCAGTCCCCCGGCCATCTCGTTAAAGGCTCGGGCCAGGTCGGCGACTTCGTCCGTGCCCTTTGTGGGCACACGCCGGTCCAGCTTTCCCTGGGCGATCTGCCGGGCGGCGGCTGCCAACTCACCGAGCGGCGCAGCCAGCCCGCGCGCGACAAACAAGCCCACCACCGCGCCGATGGCCATCGCGATCAGGCCGGCTTCCAGCACAAACCGGTTGAAGCGGTCGAGGAACACTTGGGCCGGCGCCTCCAGTTCGGCCGGCGACGGTGCGCTGAACGTCAGGTAGCCGACGACCTGCCCGCCGGTCTCGATGGCCACGGCTTCGGCCCGCTCCTGCTCGGTCAACTGGCCGGCATGGCGATTTCCCTGCCGGGCGTAGACGATCTGGCCGGACGAATCGGCCAGCGTTAGCGCGGGTCCCCCGCGCCACCCGCTGCGGTCCGGTCGCATGGGCCCGGGGCCGTGGTGGTTGCCGAGAATTGAATCCACCCCGGCCCAGCCGCCATGCTGATCGTGATAGGTCGCCAGTTCGGCCACCAGGGGGGAGCGCAGCATCATGTCGTGGGCGACGAAGCGCTTGAACTGCGTGTTCACCTGCTGGCGGGCGAGCACGGCGGCCGTCACGATTCCGATGACAGAGACGAATGCGAACGCCACCGACAGCCGTATCCACAGCTTGTTCATTCTCTTCCTCGCGGGTATATCGATCCCTGTCTGCGCTTGCCTAGCTTGCTCGCATCCGGTACCCAACGCCGTATACGGTCTCGATGTAAGTGGGGTCGCCGGGGTTGGGCTCGATCTTCCGGCGCAGGTTCTTTATGTGGCTGTCCACCGTGCGCTCAAGGCCTTCGTACGCGTAGCCCAACCCGTTTTCGATCAGCTCCAGCCGGGTGAAGACACGGCCCGGGTTTTCGATGAGCGCTCTGAGCAACGAAAACTCCGTGGGGGTCAAATCCACAGCCTGCCCACCAAAGATGACTTCATGGCGGTCAGTGTCCATCTGCAGGTCGCCGACCCGCAGCAGCGGCGACCGGAAAGCTTTTCCGTTCGCCCGACGCAGGACCGCGCGAACGCGGGCCACGACTTCGCGCGGGTTGAACGGTTTGGCGATGTAGTCATCGGCCCCCAGTTCCAGCCCGACAATTTTGTCGGTGTCCTCGATGCGCGCGGTGAGCATGATGATCGGTAGCCCGGCAAGGCCGGCATCGCCGCGCACGATCTGCGTTATCTCCCAGCCGTCACGGTCGGGCAGCATCAAGTCGAGCACAATCAGGTCCGGTCGCTCGCGCCGGATCGTGTGCAAGGCCGTTTCCCCATCGTAGGCCGTCAGCACCCGAAAGCCGGCCTGCTCCAGGTAGGAGCGTATCAGGCGAGTGATCTGCTTGTCATCATCCACCACCAGGATTCTCTGGGTCATGTCCGGCCACTCCGCGTACGCTCTGTCTCAGGCTTTTCCAGAGAAATAAACCTTCCAGAAAGGTATCACGAAGACTGTTAGAATTCGCCAAATGTCTTCAAACGAGGTGGAAAAGCCCAAGGAACTCCCTTGCAGATTACTTTTTCGGGCATGGTTCATAAGTGAAGCGAACGCACCTTGACAATTGAATGGTAAAGGTAGCCTCTTCGTCGTATAATTGGGGTCTAGAAACACCCGTCCCAATGAGCGAAAGGGGGCTACCTTCGATGCTATTGTACCACCAAACAGCGGCTCCCGCAACCCAATGGCCGGAGCCCATAGAAACGACCTGGCAGATGCTACCCGGCAGAGGGGCGGTGGCCGCCTAGCGACTCCCCACGGTCTTTCGCGATACCCTCTGCGCGGCTCGATTTGACAGCCAACACGATTGGTGCTATAATCTCTCCTCGTACTTACCAAACGTTCAGTAACTGGGGCGAAAACAACACGCCCACGGCGTCATAGCGAACCGCCGGTTGGGGATTACGCGGATGCGCCGCATCCGTTCGGCGCTGGGGCTGTCTGCCGCGAACAGACGTCTCGCCATGACCGGCGGAGCAAGCGCCGAAGTGCATCAAGAAATGGCAAAAACAGTGTGCCAGGAAAATGGTGTCCCTGATGGCAGGAAAAAAAGAAACTTTGGAGGGGCGACAACGTATACTACGTGAAGCAGAGAGACTCTTTGTCCAGCACGGCTATCGGGGCGTCTCCATCCGCGATATTGCCCAGGCATCGGGCATGACCAACGCCGCCCTCTATTATCACTTTTCCGGCAAGGAAGACATCTTCCTGAACATGCTGCGTCACAGCTTGCAGCGTATGGGTCGGGTGTTGGAGGAGGCCGCTGCAGAGGGGACGTCTTGCAGAGATCGTATCACCCGCCTGATCTTGGCCTACATCACACTGGCAATGGAACAGAAAAGCATGTTTCACCAAGGAGCGCGCGACATCGTCGATCTGGCCGGGACTGTGCACGAAATCTGGATAGGAGCGCGGGACTGGGTAGTCAACTTCATCGGGGAGATCTTGTGCGCGGGCCAGAATACTGACGAAGTTCGCGCCGACGTGGACGTTCGCGTAGCCAGCTTCGCCCTGATGGGTCTGGCAAACAGTATGCTCATGTACCAAACCTTTCTCCAAGAGGACAGCGCGAACTCGCAAAAGATCGAATCCGTGGTGGCCATTTTCTTCGAGGGGGTGGGCACACATCGCACAGCGCCCCCCGTGCAGATTGGCTCACACGATCTAGATCACACTGTGGTTGCCCAACCGTTCGCAGCGAGCAAATAATCGCAAGCGGATATGACCGGGCCGGAAACATCCCGGCTGCCTGACAGTCGTGCCCGGAAGCAAGCTTCGTTCGACAGGCGGAAACTCATTCGCCCCTGGCGAAGGATGGCAGCGTCACGCCTTGGAATAGGGAGTCGCCGTGGAAAAACAAAGCAACCGTCGTCAACTGATCGTCCTGTTCAGCATGATGTTCATCGTCATGGTCGGCTTCGGCATCATCATGCCGATCCTGCCTTTCTATGCGGAGAACATGGGCGCTACGGCAACCCATCTGGGTCTGCTGTTTGCCCTCTACTCGATTCTACAATTTGTGCTTGCTCCATATTGGGGCCGGCTTTCTGACCGGATCGGCCGCCGGCCGGTCATTCTCATTGGTCTCGTTGGGTTTGCACTCTCGTTCATCCTGTTTGGTCTGGCCAACCGGCTGTGGGAGTTATTCGCGGCGCGTGCTCTCGGCGGAGCACTGTCGTCTGCTGTGTTACCCACGACCATGGCCTACGTTGCGGACGTCACCAACGAAGAACAGCGCGGCGGTGGCATGGGCCTGATGGGAGCGAGTATGGGCATGGGCATGATCTTCGGGCCGGCCATCGGTGGCTATGCCGGAGCGGTTTCCATGTCTCTGCCCTTCTTCGTGGCCGCCGCCATTGCTCTGGCCATCGCCCTGGTCGGATTCTTCCTCCTGGAAGAATCGTTGACCGAAGAGGACAAAGCCCGCGCACGGGCACAAACTACCGCCGGCCAGCCTGGCCAGTGGGCTGCAGTATGGGAGGCGCTCCTGAGCCCCATCGGCTTCATCCTCCTGCTCGGCTTCCTGGTCAGCTTCGCCGCCGCAAACATTGAAGGGACATTTGCCCTGTTTGCCGAGCGCTCGCTTGGCTTCGGGGCCAGCGAGATGGGCACGGTCTTTGTCGGCCTTGGCATCGTCATGGTCGTCACGCAAGGCCTGCTCGTCGGCCCCTTCATCAACCGATGGGGCGAAGAACGGATGATCGAGATAGGCATGATCGCCAGTGCTATTGGCTATGCTGCCTTGCTGGTCGCCTGGGACATGCCGAGCTTGCTCGTGATCATGGGCCTCACCGGTGTGGGCCAGGCGGCGATGCGTCCCTCCATCGCCTCGCTGCTTTCCAAACGCAGCGCGCCGGAAGTGCAAGGGCAGATGATGGGTTATGTCCAAAGCGCTCAGAGCCTTGGCCGTGTCGCCGGCCCCATTATCGGTGGGGTCGTATTTGATGTGGTCGGGTATCAGTCCCCCTACGTCCTGGGGGCGTTGGCGTTCGTAATCATCCTACTCTTTTCCCGCCGCTTCTTCACACATGAAGTCCAGGCAGACCGTACCTTCGCCTGGCAGCCGTCGGAAGTCTACGACAGCGAATAATGGCGGGAAGACTGCAACACCTGTTGGATTCATTCAAGCGATTCGGAAGAAGGAGTGAGTTTCATGTCCAATCATTCGTGCCGTACGTTGAAGAGAACTGTCCTTTTCTTGGTGGGGTTCTTGGCTGTGGCCGCGCTGGTCATCACCGGCTGTGTGCGTCCCGGTCAGGAGACGTCGTCATCGCGCGCGGCACAGGCCGCTCCGCAGGAAGCGCCGGCCGCCGTTACTGAACCGTCGCCCACGCCGGCGGCGGTCACGGCTCAACTTGTCTCCAACTCGGCGGCGGCTATCACGTTGCCCGCTGACGTCGAGGCGGCCCGTGAAGTCGGCGTTGTGTTCCCCGTTCCCGGCCGGGTGCAAGAAGTACACGCCAGGGTCGGGGATCCGGTGGCGGTGGGTCAAGTGTTGGCTATGCTCGACCACCGGTCACTCGATGCCCAAGTGGCGCAGGTGGAGGCTGCACTGAAGGTCGCCAACGCACAACTGGCCCTGCTCCAGGAACCACCCGATGAGGCTGACCTGGCGGCGGCTCGCGCCGCCGTAGATGCCGCGGAGAAGGGTTACAACCGCATGCTCGCCGGGCCGACCGAAGAGGACCTGATCCAGGCTCGGGCGGCCGTGGCCCAGGCAGAGGCCGGCCTCAAGCAGGCGCAGGCGGCTTACGACCAGATCGCCGGCCTGCCGAACGCCGGGCTGATGCCGCAGGCTTTGGGGTTGGAGCAGGCTACCATCGGGTACCAGACGGCGAAAGCGACCTACGATAAGATCGCGAAGGGTGCCACCGAGGATCAGATCGCCGCTGCCTATTCCGGGCTTCTGCAGGCGCGATCGGGGCTGAAGAAGCTGCTCGATGGCCCCAAACCGGCGCAATTGGCCGTGGCCGCTGCCCAGATACTCCAGGCACAGTCGGCCCTCGACGCCATGAAAGTGCAGCGCGACAACGCCTTCCTCCGCGCCCCAATGAATGGCGTGATCTCGGCCCGTCGCGTGATCACCGGTGCGTATGCCGGGCCAGGCATGCCTGCCTTTACCATTATCTCCACCAGGGCCAAGGTCGTGTTCGATGCAGATGAAACGGTCGCTCGCTCCATTCAGATCGGCCAGGATGTAGAGATTCAGCTCTCGTCCATTCCCGACAAGACCTTCAAGGGTCGGGTAGTGCGCGTCGCGCCCACCGTAGACACCCAAACCCGTACCCAACGGGTCACCATCGCACCCTTGGAAGGGGCCGCCATCTTCCGCCCTGGCATGTTCGCAACCGTCTCGTTCCGGCAGGAGGGATAGCTCATGTGGGTCTCTGATACTTCGATCAAGCAGCCGGTCTTCGTGACCATGCTGATGCTCGCTTTGCTCGTGGTCGGCATCCTCGCGTACTTCTCGATTCCGGTCGACCTGTTTCCCGATGTGGCCATCCCGGTTGTCTCCGTCACGACGATCTATCCGGGTGCCAGCCCGGACGAGATCGAAACCCGTGTTTCCAAAGTGCTGGAAGAATCTCTGGGCTCCCTGAACGGCGTGGACACGATCCAATCCACATCCGCCGAAGGGATCTCTCAGCTCGTGATCCAGTTCAAACTGGAGCACTCTGCATCTGAGGGCGTGCGGGATGTGCAAGAACGGATCGCGGCCATCCGCAACCGGCTGCCACAAGACATCCGGGACCCGGTGATCCAGCGGTTCGATTTCTCTGCCTTGCCGATTATGTCGTTTGCCATCGCGCCGAAAGACCACCAGTTCGCTCCGGGTGAACTGCGCAACCGCGTGGATGACGACATCAAGCCGCTGTTCGAGCGGCTTGAGGGTGTCGCTTCGGTCAACGTGACCGGTGGTCGCGAGCGCGAGATCCATGTCAACCTGAATCTGGGCGCTCTGCGTGCCCGGCACATCTCCCCCCAACAAGTCGTCGGGGCGATCCAGGCACAGAACATCAGTGTGCCGGCCGGAAGCGTCACCGAGAACGGGCAAGACTTGCTCATACGCACACCCGGAGAGTTCAACTCGCTAGAAGACTTGCGCAACGTCGTTGTCGGCGGCAGGAAGTCGCCCGTCTTCCTGCGAGGTGTGGCCACAGTGGAAGACAGCTTCAAAGAGGTTGATCGCTACAGTCGCCTGAATGGACAAGACAGCATCGTCATCTCGATCCAGAAACAATCCGGCACCAACACGGTGAAGGTGGCCGATGCTGTTTTGGATGAGGTCGATCAGATTCAGGAAGATAACCCCGAACTGACGATCGTCATCGCCCGCGATCAGTCTGACTTCGTTCGCGAGTCGACGAACGACGCCTTGTTCGACCTGCTCCTCGGCGGGATCGGGGCCATGCTGGTCGTGCTGCTGTTCTTCCGCGACATGCGCAACACGCTGGTCACCGTCGCCGGCCTGCCGATCATCATGATCGGCACCTTCGCAGTGATGGACGCGACCGGCCTGACCTTCAACATGATCACGCTGCTCGCCCTGTCGCTATCCGTGGGGTTGGTCATTGACGACGCCATCGTCGTGCGCGAGAACATCTTCCGCCACATGGAGATGGGCAAGCATCCTAAAGAAGCCTCGGGCAAAGGAACCGCCGAAGTCGCCCTCTCGGTGCTGGCCATGACCTTAACCGTCGTTGCCGTATTCTTGCCGGTGGCTTTCACCACAGGCATCGTCGGACGCTTCTTCCGCGCCTTTGGCCTGACCGTGGCCTTTGCTGTGCTCCTTTCCCTGTTCGAAGCGTTCACGTTAGCGCCCATGCTTTCGGCCTACTTCTTCAAGCAGCAGGAGGCCAAGACCGAGGAAGAGCAGATGGGCCGTATCTACTCCGTGATAGATCGCTACTACCGGGTTTTCCTGGGCTGGACGCTGCGGCACAAGGTCTGGACCTCCATCATAGCCGTGGCTTTCTTCGGCATAAGCCTGGCGACCTTGCCGTTCCTGAAGTTCGCCTTCATCTCGAGCGTCGGTGAGAACACGCTTGACCTGGGCATCAAAGTTGCTCCAGGGACGACGCTGGATGAAACTGACGCCACAGCTCGCCAGGTGGAGACCGTGCTGGCACAGCGACCGGACGTGGTGGATGTTCTGACCACGGTCGGCGGCACGGGGAGCCCGGAGCAGGCCAGCTTCTTCGTCAAGCTGCAAAGCGGCGTCACCGGTGAAGAGATTGAGGAAGATGTTCGGCAAAGCCTGGCCGGTGTGCCGGGCCTGGCCTTCAGCGGTGGTGGCATGGAAGGCGGCAGCGCCACCAGCGTGACCGGTCGCGCCATCCAGATCAAGCTGCTCACGACCGGCGATTTCCACGATCTGGACGTCGCCTCACAACAGGTCATGGCGGCTATCCAGGATGTCCCCGGGCTGGTAGACCTTGCCCGCAGCTACGAACCGGGCAAGCCAGAGGTACAGATCCGTGTGGACCGCCGCCGGGCCGCCGACTTCGGACTCACCACGGCCCAGATCGGCTCGACCGTGCGGACACTGATCAATGGCCAGACCGCCTCAAAGTACCGCCTGGACGGCGACGAGGCCGACATCATGGTCCGGCTGCGCCTCATTGACCGGCAGAATACCGCCGGGTTGCTCTCCTTGTACGTTAGCACACTGACGGGGACACCCATACCTCTCGGCTCGGTCGCCCGGCTGGAACAGACATCCGGCCCCACCCAGATCTTTCGGGAGGATCAGCAGCGCGAGATCATCGTCGGCGCGAATGCCATCGGACGCACGCAGAACGAGGTGGTGCAAGACATCCGCAATAAACTGGCGGACGTTACTCTGCCACCCGGCGTCGAGTTGAGCTACGGTGGCCAGACCGAACAGATGGCGGAATCGTTCTCCTCCCTGCTCACAGCCATGGCTTTGGCCGTCATCTTCGTCTACATGGTCCTGGCCTCGCAGTTCGGCTCATTTACCCAACCGCTCGTGATTATGCTGGCCCTGCCGCTCTCATTCGTCGGCGCGTTCCTGGGCCTCTTCCTTACGAACAAACCGCTGGACATGATGGCCATGATCGGCATGATCATGCTCATGGGCCTGGTGACCAAGAACTCGATCATGCTCGTGGACTTCACCAACCAGGCGCGCCGGCGTGGTTTGCCACGCGACGAGGCACTGCTCGAATCCGGACCCTTGCGCCTGCGCCCGATCATGATGACGTCGCTGGCCCTGATCGTCGGCATGTTCCCTGTCGCTTTGGGACTGGGTGCGGGTGGAGGCTTCCGGGCCACGATGGCCATCGCCGTCATCGGCGGATTGATTACTTCCACCGTGCTAACCTTGTTGCTGGTACCGGCCGCCTACGGCCTGATGGATGACTTGATCACCTTCTTGCGAAACCCGCGCGTGTCGTTGCAGCGGCGATTCCGCCGCGTGCCGGCGCAGCAGGAGACAAGCTAGGGCGTGCGGAATGATGAACGGAGTAGGGCGCAGGGCGTGGAGCGGAGAGCGTCGAGCGTGAAACGTAAAACTTGACACCTGGCACCCGACACATCACGCAACACATTTCGTGCACGTTGATTGACACTGCGACGCAAAGATAGTATACTGTGGCTACAAATGTAGCGCTACACTTGTAGCCACAATCCGTCCGGTGCCTGAAGGAGAAGCAATTGTGCCAAAAGTAGGCGTGCGTGAACTGAAGAATCGTACCAGCGAGATCCTGCGCGCGGTACGCGAGGAAGGAGTTGAATACGTCATTACCTATCAAGGACGACCGATGGCCGTCATCTTGCCTGTGGATGACGAAGAGATGGAGGATTACGTACTGACTCACCATCCTCATTTCATTGCGCTGCGGGAGAGGGCACGGGAGGCGATCCGCCGGGGTGAATTCGTCACCTCCCAGGATCTGTAGGTGATGCTGGGAAGCTGAGTGGCTTGGGCTACCGGCTGAAGCTTGAACGGCAGGCATTCAAGCAGTTGCGAAAGCTGCCCGAGGCCAGCCGGAGGCGTGTGACGCAGGCTGTTCTTGATCTGGAAGGAGACCCTTTTCCGCCAGGCAAGAAGTGGAAACGCCTTATGTGCACTGGCGGATTGGTGCGCCTGCGCTAGGGCGGCTACCGGGTACTGTACGAGGTGCTGGAGGACGAAGTCCACGTTCTGGCCGTAATTCCTCGGCGAGATCTGGAGCGTTGTCTGCGACAATTATGAGTGGGGACGTGAACATGACGAATGGAGACCTGAAATGAAGAAACGTTTTGCCATTTTGCTGGTTATGTTCCTTGTCATGCTGCTTCCGGCGGTGGCTCTGGCCGCGCCGCCCGCCGAGGGGCCGACGACGTACGTCGTGCAGCGGGGAGACACGCTGGGCACCATCGCCAGGCAGTACGGCGTGGACTACCGGGCCATCGCTCAGGTCAACGACCTGGCCAACCCGAACCTGATTTACCCCGGACAGGTGCTCACCATCCCCGCGCCCGGCACGGTTGCCGTCCGAGTGAGCGGGCCGGCCGGCCTGACTGGCCGGCTGGTGTTCCAGCTCGCCAGCGGCGGGCCGATCTACACCGTGAACGCCGACGGTACGGATCTGCGCCACATCGCCGATGGGCTGGACCCCGCCTGGTCGCCCGACGGCATGCGCATCGCCTACGCCAACTGGGTCGCGCCCGGCGGCATCTACGTCGCCGGGGCTGATGGCTCGTACGCCTGGCGTGTCTTCGATTGGCCTTCTGCCAAGGCTCCCGTCTGGTCACTGGACGGCAAGGCTATCGTCTTTACCCGCCAGGTTGGCCCCACCCACGGCGATATCAGCCAGTGCTTCAGCTTCTTCGGGAGAAAGTTCTGTATGACGGCCGGGCCGGACGCCCGCTGGCATTTGGGCCTGATCGAGGCGGATACCTGGAACTTCCGCGACCTCCTCTCCTGGGATCATTCCTTCTCCCCGGACTGGCTCGACAACGACACGATCATCTACGACAGCGACAAAGGGATGCACAAGACGGCGCGCGACGACAGCTTCGGGGGCGCGGACGTCCACTTGCCTTACATCAACAGCGTGACGTTGGACATCAACGACACCGACCCGCGCGTCTCGCCCGACGGCACGCGCATCGCCGTCACCTACCGGCAGCACGACCACCTCGAAACCCACGTCATGAACGCGGATGGCAGCGGCCGGCAGCGTTTGACCTTCGGCGATGCCATCGGAGCCGCCAGACTTGCGAACAGCGCTGCGCCGGTCTGGTCGCCGGACGGGCGGCAGATCGCCTTCGTCACCGACCGCGACGGTCGCTGGCGGTTCTACATCATGAACGCAGACGGTAGCAACCAACGCCCCCTCTTCGCCGGCACGGAGGTGGACAATCTGCCGTTGCAATACGGCTTTTCCAGCGAGCGGGTGATGGACTGGACGGCGACCGAAGCTACCCCATGAATTGGGCGATACTCCAGGGCTGGTTCGAGGGCCGCGTGATACCCGGCGCGGCCCACATCATCCTCATCCTCGTCGCCGCCTGGTTCAGCCTGCGCCTGGCCCGCATAACCATCCTCCGGGTTGAGAAGCTGGTCGAAGACGAGGACGCAGGCACCGTCAGCGAGGTGGAACAGCGGGCCCAAACCCTCGGCCAAATCCTGTGGAATACCATCTTTGTCCTGGTTGCCGTGATCGCCGGCACCATGATCATGCGTGAGTTGGGGTTGGATATAGGACCGATCATCGCCGGCATGGGCCTGGTCGGGCTGGCCGTCGGATTCGGGGCACAATCGCTGGTCAAAGATGTGATCTCCGGCTTCTTCATCCTGCTGGAAAACCAGTTCGCCGTCGGCGACTCGATCCGGGTCGGGGATACCAGTGGCACGGTCGAGAGGATGACGCTGCGGGCCACCTTCGTTCGCGACGTCAACGGCGCGGTACACGTCGTCCCTAACGGCGAGATTCGCGTCCTCGCCAATCTGACCAAGGATTGGGCACGGGCGGTTGTGGATGTGGGCGTCGAGTACGGAGCCGACCTCGACCGGGTCATGGCTGTCTTGGAGCAGGTGGGCCAGGGATTGAGCAAAGACGAGGCTATGAGCCGCGTGCTGCTGGGGGAACCATCGGCGGTCGGGCCCCTCGAGTTCGACGATTCGGCGATTACCATGAGGCTGATGGTCAAGACACAGCCCGGTGGACAGTGGCGAGTCGGGCGCGAGTTGCGACGGCGGATCAAGGTGGCATTCGAGAGGGAAGGGATCGCCATGCCCGCCCCACAACTCGATGTGCACATCCGTCCGGATGCGGGGGCCGAAAGCCGGCCTACCGCGTCTGTCGATGGATGAGTCCAGAACGCCTGCTGAACCGCTGTCGGAGGAGCCAGCGTGCGCGTAGCCATTGACTACACGGCCGCACTCCACCAGGGCGCAGGCATCGGGCGCTACGTGCGTGAGCTAGTGCGTGGCCTGGCCCGCCTGGATGGCGAAAACGAGTACGTCATCTGCTGGGCGCGGGATGCCGGGGGGCCGCCGCCGGCCGAGGATGTGCCGCCGCGCAGCCGGCTGGTCCGCCTTCCGCTGACCGAGCGTATGTTGATCTGGCTGTGGTACCGCCTGCGAATTCCCCTCTGGGCCGAGCTGCTCACCGGCCCGGTTGACGTGTTCCACTCGCCCGATTTCACCCTCCCTCCCCTGCGGCGCGCGCAGGGCGTGCTCACCGTGCACGACCTCAGCTTCGTGCGCGTGCCGGAGTGCGCCGACCCGGCACAGCGGCGCTACCTGACCGCCGCCGTCCCGCGATCCGCCCGCCGCGCCGACATCGTCCTGGCCGATTCGCAGAACACGCGCCACGATCTTCTTGACCTGTTCGACCTGCCCGAACACAAGGTGGCCGTCGTCTATCCGGGGGTCGATTCCCGGTTCCGGCCGGTGCAGGACAAGGAGACTCGGCTGCGCGTGCGCGATCGATACGGCCTGACCGGCCCCTTTATCCTGGCCTTGGGGACTCTGGAGCCCCGGAAGAACCTCGATCGCCTGATCCGCGCCTACGCCCATCTCTGGATCGACGGCCCGGATGAGGCCACCGTTCCTCCCCTTGCATTCTCTGGGGATGTCGGCTGGCTGATGGACGGGGTCTTCCGGTTGGTAGACGATCTTGAGATTGGTCAGCACACTCGCTTCCTCGGTTACGTGCCGGACAAGGACTTGCCGGCGCTGCTCAGCATGGCGACTTGTCTCGTGTACCCCTCGCTTTACGAAGGATTCGGGTTGCCGGTGCTGGAAGCATTGGCCTGTGGCACGCCGGTCGTTACGTCGAACGTGTCCTCGCTGCCGGAGGTGGCCGGCGACGTTGCCGTCTACTGCGATCCGCACGACGTGGCCGACATCGCCCGCGCCATCCATCGGGTGCTCGATGACGAAACCCTGCGCCGGTTGCTCTCGAATCGCGGGCCAGAGCAAGCTCGGCACTTCTCATGGGACGAGGCGGCTCGCCGGGTGCTGAGCGTTTATCGGCAGGCGGCTAAGGAGATCAATCATGACTGAAAAGCGTGTCCAAGATTCGGAGGTCGTGCTGGCACAGTTGATGCTGCCCACCGACGCGAACCCACAGGGCAACGTCCACGGCGGTACGATCATGAAGCTGATCGATACGGCAGCGGGCATGTGCGCCACGCGCCACGCGCGCACCTTCGTGGTCACCGCCGAGATTGACTCTGTCACGTTCCTTTCGCCGGTCTTCGTTGGGAACCTGGTCACCCTGCGCGCCCATTTGAACTGGGTCGGGCGCACCTCGATGGAGGTGGAGGTGTGCGTGGAAGCCGAGAACCCGTTGACCGGTGAGATTACGCACACCAACTCGGCCTACGCCGTTTACGTGGCGCTGGATTCTGCGGGCCGGCCGGTGCCGGTGCCACGCTTGCTCCTGGAGACGGAGGAAGAGCAACGCTGCTGGGCCGAGGCGGAGGAACGACGCGCGCATCGTCTGGCGATGAAGCAGAGATGAGCCAGCGAGCACACGTCCCGGCACGCCGTAATGAAAACAGTGCGCCCAGGATTGACTTGAGGAGTCATGCGACGATTTGCCAGGAGTAGCCTCGTGTGGACCTGGGTCGGTGCGCTATTGGTGCTGGCCGGCTATTGGGCCCCCTGGGTGAACCACAAGTCGCCATCGCTGGTGCTGATCGGCTTCGATCTTGCGGAGTTCGTCAAGTTCACGACGGAGTTTCGTTCGGGGACGCTGGCCGGGGTTCGCGAAGCGCTCTGGGTTCCGCCTGCGGCCGCCGCCTTGTTGTTGGCGTTGGCCGTCGTACGCGGCGGGAAACGAAGGCCCCTGCTGGCGCATGGATTGGCGAGCGCGACCGGGCTTTGGATGGCGTTCACGTTGCTGCCGCCTTTTCCCTACCGCGTGCCGGTGCTGTTCTCCGCGGAGTTCCGTGGGCAAACGGTGCTCGCTCTGGTGGGCATGATGGCGTGCGCCGTTGCCTTCGTGGCCGGCCCGCTCGGCTTCGTGACGCGCGGGCCGGCATGGCGGACATTCGGTGTGGGGATCGCGTTGGCCGGCATCGCCCTGCCGCTGTGGGAGTTTGCGCAGCTCAAGCCGCTGCTTGATGGCCTGTACGGCCGGCCGGTTGCTCTCGGTTGGGGTGTTCCGTTGATGGTCTCCGGCTTCCTGGTCACCGCGTTGGCGGTGTGGCAGACTGAAGCCCACTAGGCCGTGCCCAGCAGTGCGCGCACCGCACCGCCAGGGATGAAGACCGCTCTGCTCTCTCGCTGAGGTCTGCCCGAAGGGCAGGCGGACTCCCGACCGAGCCCAGAGGCGGCGCATTGTTTCATTGACAGTCACGGGATGGGCGCAGATTCTGCCGATCCGTGGCTCGCTTCGATAGCCTCCGCATAGGCCGCGACGTACTGACTGGCCGAGGCATCCCACGAGAAGTCTTCCCTCATGCCTCGTTGTTGCAAGGCGTGCCAGTTACCGGGATTCCGGTAGGCTTCGTGAGCGCGGTGAATAGCACCGAGAAATGCCTCGGCGTCGTATGCGCGAAAGACGAAGCCGTTGCCGGCTGCCTCGTCGAAATCGCGTACCGTGTCGATCAGGCCGCCGGTGGCCCGCACGATCGGCACCGCGCCGTAGCGCAAGGCAATGAGTTGTCCCAGGCCGCAGGGCTCGTAGCGCGACGGCATCAGAAACGCATCGCAGCCAGCGTAGATGTGCTGGGCCAGGATGGAATCGAAGGAGAGAAACACGGCGACTTGTTGCGGGTATTGCCTGGCCAACGCTCTCAGCCGGTTGGCGTACTCGCGGTCGCCGGTACCCAACAGCACAAACTGGGCGTCCGTTTCGGGGATCAGCCGGTCCAGCGCAGCGATCAAGATGTCGAACCCTTTTTGGCTGGCGAGGCGGGAGACCATGCCCAACGCGAACTGGTCACCGACCGGCAAGCCGGCTTCGGTTTGCAGCGCACTCTTGTTCGTTTGCCGGGCTTCCAGGTGGTCGGCGTCGAATCGTTGGACGAGGGCGGAATCGGTGGCCGGGTCGAAGGCGGCCGTATCCAATCCATTCAGAATGCCCCGCAGCCGGTCGTGGCGGGTCGCCAACAGGTGTTCCAGCCCCTCGCCCCGGTCGGGCGTGAGGATCTCGCGTGCATACGTGGGACTGACCGTGGTCACCACGTCGGCATGGCGGATGCCCAGAGCCATGAAGTTGACGGTTGCGGTGAGGGTTGGGGCCTGCTCTCCAGTCATGCGCCACACAGAGGCGGGGAAGACTCCCTGGTAGGCCAGGTTGTGGATCGTGTGGACGGTAGCGGTTTCAGCGTAGAGCGGATCGCTCTGGCTGGCCGTTGATAACCAAAGGGGCACAGCGCCTGTGTGCCAGTCGTTGCCGTGAACGACGTCGGGTCGCCATCCCAGTGCTCTCGCTGCTTCCAGGGCTCCCCGGCAGAAGAAGAGGAAGCGCTCCGCATCGTCATCATACCCGTAGATGTTGTCGCGATCGAAGTAAGCGGGTTGATCCACCAGGTAAAGCGGCGTGCCATCGCCAATCGTGCCCTGCAGTATGGCGGCATCTCCTGCGCCGCCGGCAAACGACAGACGGACCCGGTCTAGGATCGGTTGCAAGGCGAATCGCGTGTGGTCGATGAAGCCGTAGGCGGGCATGACGACGCGTACGTCGTGGCCCAACGCGTGTAGCGCGGAGGGCAGCGAGCCGGCCACGTCCGCCAGGCCGCCGGCCTTCGCCAACGGTGAGACTTCTGCGGAGAGATACAGGATCTTCATGTTGCTGTCATGAAAACAGACATCCATGGGCAACCGACGACGAGCGACCGTGCATTGTCCACCGTCCAGCGCGCCATTTTCATCCTAGGTAATGCGCGCAGCCGCGCTCAAATCGAGCGAATCGCTGCCCCGTCGGATTATACCACAGGTGAAAACGGCGAGCAACTCTTCGCACGGTGAGCGCTTGCCCCGGGCCGCACGTGTGAGCCGCGCCGGTGACGTGAATTCACATGCGCAACACGAGTCGGGCGATGCTGAAGTAGATGAACAGGCCGGTAGCGTCTACCAGCGTGCTCATAGCAGGGCCGGATACGACCGTCGGGTCAATTCCGAGCCGGGCGGCCAGCAGTGGGAGCAACGACCCCACGCTGGTGGCCCAGAGCACGATTGCCAGGATGCTGACAGCGACGGCGATGGCGACAGCAATGCCGGTTCCCCAGGTGACGGCGCGGGCGTAGGCTACGACCGCCATGCCGAGTCCGAGCAGCAGCCCCACACTAAACTCGTGGACCAGTACGCGCAGGGCATCGCGCATACGTACCTCGCCGATGGCCAGCGCGCGGATGATCGTCGTCGTCGTTTGCGAGCCGGCGTTGCCGCCGGTGCCGATGAGTAGGGGCACGAAGAAGGTCAGTGCCACGACCGTGTCCAGTTCGTTTTGGAAGAGGCGCATGACCGTACCGGTGAGCGTTGCCGTGAGAAAAAGCAGCAGCAACCAGCCGATCCGCTTGCGCGCTACCGTGCCGATGCTGACGCTGAAATAGGACCGCTCGAGCGGCTGGGAGCCGCCGATGCGCTGGATGTCCTCGGTGAATTCCTCGTGCAGAATATCTACCACATCGTCGTGGGTGATGACGCCGGCAAGCCGGCCGCGACGGTCAACAACCGGGACGGCCAGATAGTCGTACTGGCTGACCAGGCGGGCCACCTCTTCCTGGTCCGTGTCCACGGACACGTGGACAACATCGGGCTGCATCACGTCGCGTACGAGCGCGTGCGGGAAGGCGGTGACCAGCCTGCGCAGGGGAACCACACCGGCCAAGCAGTCGTCATCGTCAACCACGTACAAGTAGGCCAGGGTTTCGGTCTCCGGGTCCACCGTGCGCAGGTAGTTGAGGGTTTCCTGCACCGTCCAGCGACGGCGGATGCGCACGACCTTCTCGGTCATCAGGCGGCCGGCCGTATCATCGGCGTACCGCAAGAGATCGGCCACCTCCAGAGCCTCCTCCGGCTCCATCAGGGCGATCAGTTCCTGCGCCTGCTCTGGCGGAAGCTCACTGAGGAGTTCGGCGGCATCGTCCATGGGCAGCTCTTCGAGCAGGTCGGCGATGCGCTCGCTCGGTGCCGCCTCGACCAGGTCCAGCGTGGATTCGTCTAGCGCTTCATCGAGCACCTCGCTGGCCACGTGATCGTCGAGCAGACCAAAGACCCACAGCCGGGGTTCTTCGTCCAGGGCGTCCAGGAGATCGGCGATGTCGGCGGGGTGGGTGTTCTGAAGCAGGGAGAAGGCTTCGTCGGTCGCTGCCCGTTCGTAGCGGTCGAGCAGTTTCCGTTCCAGGTCTCGTAGCCGTATAGGATCTAGCATCGGTTCCCTCCTTGCCAGCGCTGTGTCCTGGCCAACAAAAACCGGCCTCTCGGACTGTAAGTTGAGAGGCCGGCAGAGAGCACGCCAAAGTCACATCAGGAGTCTATGTGGACACCCTCCATCCCCGCATAGGGCGACCACGCAGATCCGCTGACCGGATGACTTGATCTAACCGCTTGTGTTGTGCTCTGTGTTTAGAGCTATCAGAAGCTTCGCTGTCCACCGTTACCTCTCTTGCGTCTGTACTCGTGCCCCATTATACGGCAAACCCAGCCAATTGTCAATCAAGCAGGCGGATCGCAGAGAGAGCGGGCAGGTTGGCTGGCTATGGAGCTGTACCCCCGCTGGGGGCGACGCCGCTTCAGCAGAGACTTTCGGTCGCCCAGCAGCACGATCTGCAACGCAATGCTTCAGTTTCCGGGAACACCCCTACGGCGCATTGCGCAGCAGTGGCAGAAGGTACACTCGATTGCCCCACAACTGCCCGTAAAGGTTCGTGTTGGTCGCCCATACCGGCTGATCCTGCCAGGCCACAAAGAAATCACCGGTTGCGCCGGCAGCCACCGCCGGGAAATCCGTGGCCGGCCCACCGATGTGGAAGACATCCTGAAATGTCCCATCGTAGGCGATGGACCGGCCATAGATGGGCACATCCACCACGCCTTGTGACTGCCGCCAGGTCACCAGGTAGCGGTCGCCGCTCTCGTTGCCGGCCACGGCTGGCGCGGACTGATCGACACCGGTCCAAGCGATGAGCAACTCTGTAGGGGCCAGCGTGCCACCCTCTTCGATCACGCGTCCGTAGATGTCCCGGTGAGTGGGGAGGTTGGCCTCCCAGACTACCAAGAACTTGTAGTTGCTGGGCGTGGTGGGGATGGCAGCCACGGCCGGTGCTGTGCTGCTGATCGTGTAGTAGGCGATGGTGATGTCCCCCTGGTACAGGCCGCCACCGCCATGCACCTGCTGGCCGTGGATATCCCACAGGCTGCCGGCTTTTTGTTGCCACACAACTATGTAGCGGTTGGCATGGCGGTTGTAGGCCACATCCGGTTCATCGCGAACATCGTTGCCCGTGCCCTCGGAAATGGTGAAGCGGCTGCCTTCGAGGGCGCCGGACTGGGTCACCACCTGGCCAAAAACGTCGTGGATGATGGGCAGCGGATGCCACGTCTCTGCCCAGACCACCAGGTAGCGATCGGACGTGGAAGCGTAGGATACGGCCGGCTTGACCGGCGTGTAGGTATTGTAGCCCGCGCTGCGGATGGGGATATCCGTCGTGTCCAGCACCTGCCCGGTGCCGGAGACACGCCGGGCCTTGATGCTGTTCCCACTGGCCGCTTCGTGCTGTTCCCAGACGACCAGGTACTGGTCATGGGCACTGTTGTAGGCTACATCCGGATAGCGGCGGTCGGCCGGACAGCCAGCAGAGACGTAAAAGGGGCTGCCCAACAAGTCGCCTGTTCGCGATACCCGCCGGGCCCGGACGTCGTCGCACCCTGCGCGGTCGTTGTACCAAACCACCAGGTACTCCTGGCGCTGGCTGTTGTAGGCGATGCTCGGTTGCACCTCTTGCTCGGAGTCTGCCGAGATGACCAGTGAGCCATCGATGGGACTGCCGGCATCAGCCTTGAGCGGAAGGGACAGAATGAGCACCAACGAACCCCAAACCAGAACCCTCCGAACGTGGGATAGCTCTTTCATCACCTGCCTCCTTGGCTTTGGTGTTGCTGCCCAGCGGCACTGCGGAGGCCTCTGCTGCGCCGCTCTTTGGGTTGGCTCTATTGACTTGTTCGTGTGACGGCCGGGGCCTGCGCGAAGCCACCCCCCAACGAACCCGCCTCATCCCCAATGGACAATGACCGAAAGCACATTTGCCCCACACGCGCGGTCACAGCCTCAGGCCCCCTGCCCCGGGGAGTCGCTCCCTGCCACCATCCCCCCGCGTCTGCACGCGCGATCTACGGCCTGAATGGCCGGTTGTTCGCCGCGCCCCAACCCTCCGAGTACGTGTGTACTATACCACGCCTATGCGCGTTCGTCAAATCTCTGATCCGCAAGTATACTCACCACAAGACAAATGGTCCGGCAAGCGTCGAAAGCACGATGCCGGCCGGCTTTTCTGTGCTCACCCCAGCCAGAAATGCGCGGAACAATGCAGGAAGAGCGGCGATTTGCCGATTCGCCACGAATTCGCTGGTGGAGACAGCAGCGATCCTCGGGGACCCAACACTTCTTCCGGCGCGTCCGACCGTCGGGTATACCCTGGAACTGGGGGTGTGCGTCAAAGTTTTGCGCGGACAATCGTTCGCTCGCTCGCCGAGCTGGCAGCCGCGAGGACTGCCCCTACACCGAGGCGAATAGGACGGAGCTCGGTCGGCAGTCCGCCTGCCCGTTCGGGCAGGTCGCCCTGCAGTGGACACGCTATTTTCAGAGCAGTCGCCACGAGTGCTTGCGCGCCACCAAGGACGAAAAAAGGGTCGCAGAGCTCCCCCCCTCAATCCCCCCCCGAAGGGGGCCCCCGCATGGGGGGAAGCGGCCGGTGTTCACTCCCCCCAGTGGGGGGAGCCGGAGGGGGGAGAGATCTGCTATTTTCAGAGCAGTCGCCTGTAGGTGCCGGCGTGGATGGCGGCAACGGATGGCCAATCTAGTTCTTGGGTGTAGGCGCGCACGGCGCGGCGCGCGCTCTCCATGTCTATGTCTCGCGCTCGAAGCAGGGCCTGGCCCAGGGATTCGGACAGCTCCGGGTTGTAGGCCACGCCTCGACCGTGAGCCAGCAACGCGCGAAACGGGGGCCGATCCGGAGCCACAATCGGGATCCCGAAGGAGAAGGCCAGCAAGGCCGCCCCGGAGGTCGTGGCCCGATGATACGGCAGCACGAAGGTGTCGGCGGCGTTGCAGTTCACTTGCACATCATCGTCCGGCACGTATCCGGGACGCAGCAACACCCGGTCGTCTCGCTGTGCCTGCCGCTTCAGTTGGTCCAGGTAGTCCGGCTCGGCTCCGTGGCCGGTGACGATCAGGCGAGCGCTCGTGTCCGGCACAGCAGCAAACGAATCCAACAGCGTCTCCAGACCCTTGTACGGGCGGATCAGGCCGAGGGAAAGATAGACGAATGCGTTTTCCGGGATGTCCAGCCGGCGACGGGCTTCCGCACGGCTCACCACGTTCGGGTACCAGGTCGCGTAGTGTCCGTGTGGCGCGATGTAGACGCCCTGTCGCCGGCCGTACAAGCGTGCCACCTCCCAAGCTGCCATCTGGTCGTGTACATGAACGGCATCGGCCAGCCGGAAAACGAGCCGGTTGGCCAGGGCGTTCAGTCGGGCATGGCGATCTTCATGCTGTCCCAGGTTGTGTACCGTGTAGACCAGCCGCACGCCGCTAAGGCGAGCCACCAGCAGTCCGGCCAGTACGGAGAAGGCCCGCTTTAGACGCAAGCCTAGATCGGCGTAGTCGTACAGCAACTCCAGCCAGTGCAGGTGCAGCAGGTCCACCTGGCCCCGCTTCCGGAGGAACCAGGGCAGGGAGAAGTATGGCTCGATGGAAACCGTAAGGTGTGGATCGGCCTGCGTCAGCCCCTGGCGCAGCAATTGCACGTAGGGGTTCATACGCACTTTGGATAGCAGGACGACGCGCACGGGCTGGGACATGGGCAGCACCTACGATCCGGTCGCCGGTCGCGCACGGCCCAAGAGGCCCAGACCGTAACGGGTCATTTCGGAGACTAGCTGGCGAAAGCGGCGGTCGATCAGCCAGAGGATGGCGACATAGAGGGCCACCATCAAGGCGCCGGCAACCGGCAAGGCAATGGTCACGCGCAGGGCGTTGATGTCATGCAGGAAGGCAAACTTGGCCAACGCGGCGGCGGTCAGTGCGGCCAGGAATGGAGCGGTGAGCAGGCGGACCCAGTCGCCCCAGGTTGTGTGAACGATATGGCCGACCATCCAGACGGAAATACCGAAGTCTACGATGGCCACGATGGCCGACAATCCGCCGACGCCAACGATGCCGTACCGGGACGTGGCCGGGTATAGGAACACGGCCATGGTCGTCAACCGCCAGGTGGCGATTGCCGTGATCCACTGTGGTTTCCCGCCGGCCTTGATCGCGTTGCCCATGTTCACGGCAATAGAGCGGGCCAGGCCGTAGACGACGAGCAATTGTAGAGGCAGAACGGCCCCGGCCCACTTTTGCCCGTAGATACCCAGAACGAAGTCGGAAGCGAAGAAGACGATGCACAGCGAGATCGGAATCGCCACCAACGAGACGTAGCGGGTGGAGGTGAGGAAAGCACGTTTGAAGGCTGCCATGTCCTCACGGATCGTGGAGAAGGTGGGGAACATCACCTGGGCAACGACTCGGCTGACCTCGGTCGCCGGCATGTTCGATAGCTTGTAGGCCAGACCGTATAGGCCGAGAGCGGCCGGTCCGGCCAGGCGGGCGACGAAGGCATCGTCAATGTTGGTGATGAAGAAGACCATCACCTGGCTGCCCAGGATGTGTTTGGCGTAGGTGAACATCTCGCCGGCCAGGTTTCGGTGGAAGCGGAGGCGCGGTCGCCAGCGGAAGAACGCCCACACCAGGATCGTCATGGCGCTGGATTCCAGGACACGCCCGTAGACGATGCTCCAGGCCCCAAAGCCGAGGAAGGCCAGCGTTAGTGACGTGATGGCGCCACCCAGTTGCCCCAGGAACTCGGGGATTACTTTGCGCCGGAAGTCGAGCTCTTTGGCGAGCAGGGTGTAGTGGACCTTTCCGAGCGCTGAGATCACGAGCGTGACCGCCAGAACGCGCAAGATTGACGTCACCTCGGCGGCGCTGGCCGGTGTCTTGCTGAAGATGGAGGCCACGAAGGGCGCGGCCAGAAAGGCCACAACGTACAGAGCGGCGCTGGTCCCCAACACGGTCCAGAACGCCGTGTCTGCCGCATCCTCGATGTCGTCCTGCCGGTAGATCAGGGCTGCGCCGAAGCCCAGTTCCTGGAACAGCAGCAGGGCGTTGATGGCCAGGTCGGCTGTGGCCACCAAGCCGAAATGTTCCGGGATCAGCAGCTTGGCCAGGATCAGGAATTCGACGAAGGACATGGCCTTGACGGCTATTCGGGCACCGCCGACCCAGAACATGCCCCGTTTTGCTTTGCTTCTTACGGTCATTGCTCAACACCTACTCGAAGGTTATGCGATCGAGCCACAGCGCCGTCTGTCCGCGGAAAAACACGCGAAACTCGAGCGGCTGACGGGGATCGTTTTGGAACGCCAGGCGGAAGGTCTCGTACCGGCCGTCAGGGAAATCGGCCCCACGCAGTTCTTGTGAGGCGAGCACCTGGCCGGTGCGGGGGCTCACCACGTCCAGCGCCGCGACGGTCGTTTCTGAATCTGCTGCTTCCGCCTTGAGCACGAAATCCACCCGATGCGGGCCGGGCGACGGAAAGCGCAAGTATGGCCCCTGGCTCATCACACCTTCCACGTGCTCCCCCGGCACGGCCAGCAGCGCCCGGCCATCGGAAGCATCGGGGTCGACGACAATCTTGCCGCCCCACGCAGCCCGGCGGTACAGGAACAGGTCCTGAAAGTCGTAAAGTTTATGCCGTACCGTCTCGTTGTAATCGGTCGGGGCGTTCCGCTGGAGCAGCAGAAATCCTTCCTCCCGCCAGATCACGCCGAAATTCCCGGCTTGCAGCAGCGCTTCCACAATCTGCAAGTACTTGTCGTTTGCCGGATAGCGGTTGTACGTGGCGGTGTCCAGGGCGATGAACTCTGTGTCCTCGATGTCCGGGAACAAGCGGACCTGTTTCCGCTCAGAAAGGTGCGCGGCCAGGTTAGACTGGGCACTCAAGGGAACGCCCGCCGGAATCCGGCGCATGAACGATTGCGCGCCCCGCGTGCGGCTGTCGACCGTGAGCAGTTCGCTCTTTCGCCAGCGACCCAGCGGGCTGAGGTAGTAGCTCGAGAGGAGAGCAGCGATGACGAGGAAGCCGGCCCAGAAGAGTTGCTGGCGCTGGCGGGCCTCACCCGGCCTGCCGGCCAGCCAGCGACGCAGGCCAACGATGGCGGCCAGGTAGAGGGGCGGATAGACCAGTAACGCGTAGTGCATGTGCAGGGCTGCCTGGGGCTCGTACTGGCTGAGCGTGTTGACGGCGAGCGACGGCAGGGCCAGCAGCAAAGCGCTCCCTCCCAGCAGCGGAAGCCCCGCCAGCGGGACCAGCAGCGTGGCGAGTGCCGTGGCACGCGAAAGGGATAGGACGCGACTGGCCACCAGCGCGGGTTGTGTGATCGCCGTCGTCGCGATCTGCCAGGGGGTCTGGCCGAGGTAATCGTAGCGCCACCAGAGCCCATAGCTTGTGCCCGGCCCGCGAAAGTGGGGGATGATCAGCAGCACAACGAGCGCCAGCCACAGCAGGCTGGTCAGTGTGACCACGGTCCCCAATCGCCGGCGTCCCAGCCCGACGAACGCATAGACGCCCAGGGCGATGGCAAACAGGGTTACATCCTCTTTCGCCAGCAAGGCCAGGCTCAGCGTCAGAGCGAACGACCGGTCGTGGCCCCGGCGCAGGAAGTAGAACGCGAGAATCATGAACGGTGGAGCCAGGGCGTCGGGGTGTACGTCGAACAGGTTGGCGTCGTGGAGCAGCGGCGCGAGCAGAAAGGAGATCGCCAGGGCCGTGGCGAGTGCGGTGCTGCGCAATTCGTGCCGGGCCACGAGATAGAGCGCCCCGGCGGTCAGGGCAACCAGTGCGCTTTGGGCCACCACCAGGGCGGCTACGGCGTTCCCGCCGGCAAGCCAGTAGGCCGGCACAAGGAGAGCAAGCAGGGGGGAGAAGTGTTCGCCCAGGAAGGAGAACCCCTTGTACGAGGTGTAGAACCCATTGCCGTGAGCGAGGTTCCACAGCACCTGGTCCATCATGCCCATGTCCAGGGCGTTGGATTGCAGGGCCATGTGCCGCAGCCAGGAGGCGACCGCAAGGGTCAAGGCATAGCCGGTCATGCTGCCAACTGCGATGGCCGGCAGCGCGCGGCGCAGAGATCGAGAGCGGGCGAGCGGCTTGGCCCAGTGCTTCAGGTGCAGGCCGCCCACGGTTCCGACTGTGAGCACGGACACCATTTCCAGCAACGTTTGGTGGCCACGAACACCCGGAACGTAGGCCAGGGCCAGAATCAGAAGCGGGTAGAGCGCCATCGCGCCGGTGCCCAGGCTTTCGGGCAACGGGCGGTGGGTGGCGCGGGCGTGAAGCACACCCAGGCAGAGCAGCCAATCCAGCAGGCAGCCGGAAACCAGCAAGGCCAGCACGCCTGTTCGCCAGGCCACCAGGTTGGCGGGCAGAGTCACACCCAGGGCGCTGTGCATCCGCCAAACGAACAGGGCCGCCGCCGTCCCGGCCAGGGCAACGATCCCGCCGCGCGCGAGCAGCTCGAAGGTGTGGCTACGAGTGTTACTCCAGTATCGAATCACCATGTCCGGCCCTATGATAGTCCAACCCCGTGGAATCGTCAAGCGACCGCGTCCCGCCGCGACTCCCTGCGTTGTGGCCCCGGATTCCCGATTCCGGCACAGCGACCAGTTGACGTTTTTCACGAATCGTACTACAATGGGGCGGCACACTTGGCATAGATGGCTCTGCAACATGAACTTTGCTAGAAGGGACGAGACCATGAATCTCACGATCAACAGCAGAAACCTGGAAGTCACCGAAGCATTGGAGGACTACGTCGAAAAGAAGTTCCGCAAACTGGAGCGTTACCTTCCGGACATCGCTGGTGTGCGGGTCGAACTTGCTGAGGAGAACACACGCGACGCCGGCGAGCGGCAAGTTGTTCAGGTTACCGTGAACGTAGGAAAGGGCCGGATATTGCGGGGCGAGGAGCGATCCGCCGATGTCTTCTCCGCCATAGACATCGTGTTGGACAAGATGTACCAGCAGATCGCGCGGTACAAAGGGAAACGGTTGGCACGTTGGCGAAGGGGCACGGCCTCTGCCGAGGAAGAACTTCTGCTGCCTCTCGAAGATCTGGAGGAGGAAGAGACCGGCTCCATCGTACGCGTCAAGCATTTCCCTATGGCCCCCATGACAGAGGGGGAGGCGATCGAGCAGATGGAGTTGCTGGGTCACACGTTCTTTGTCTTCTACAACCCCGACCAGGGCGGGGTGCAGGTTGTCTATAGGCGTCGAGATGGCAACTATGGCTGGATTATCCCGGAACTGGTCTAGCACGTTTTGGCAGTTCAAATCGGGGCCTGCGCAACAGCATCCGAAGCCGTCCTTCACACGAGCCGCGAAACTCGTTCTCTCTCGATCACAGTGAATAGCCGGGCCACCATGGCCGTGCTGCTTTGGGCCACAGCATTGCGCTTCTATCACCTGGGGTACGAGGGCCTCTGGTACGACGAGATCAAAATGGTGTTCCAGGGAAGCGGCAGCCTGCAGAACACACTCCAATTGATCGGCCAGAAAGTTCAACATCCGCCGGCGTTCCATCTGCTGCTGAACCTTTTCAACCGTCCCATAGGCATGAGCGATTTTGCCGTACGCTTGCTCCCTGCCTTCTTCGGGATCGCGACAGTCGCGGTGACGTATGTGTTGGGACGAGAAGTGGCCGGTCGGCAGACCGGACTCCTTGCCGCTGCCATCCTGGCCACGCTGCCCTACCACGTGAAGTACTCGCAGGAGGCGCGCATGTACATGGCTCTCTGCTTCCTTGCCGCCGCGGCGATGTGTTTGCTGCTCGCCGTGACCCGCCGGCGACATACGGCCTCTCCCTGGCGATTGTGGGCCGGCTGGGTGGTGGTGAACGTGCTGTTGCTCTACACCCACTACTACGGCGCGTTCATTCTGGCAGCAGAGGGTCTGGTGGTAGTTTGGTGGATGGCCCGCGACCGGCGACTGCGGTCGCTGTGGAAACCGTGGGTAGCCTCTGGTGGGTTGGTGGCCATCTCGTTCTTGCCGTGGGTGCCCACGATGCTGCGCCAACCTCAGGCGACGAGCCCGTTGCCCTACAGTCACGCCTATGGCCTGGCCCTTCCTGTCCTGACGGTCGGGCGGTTTTTCGTCGGCAAACCGTTTCACGTCTGGGCGCTGGGATTAGCCGCCCTTGTGCTGCTCGCTGCCGGAATCAACGGCTGGATTAGCTATCGTCGGGAGGTGGAGGGGCACAATAGCGCCCATGAGCGATCCCGGGGCAGGTGGGATGACGATGGGCATGCAGATCTCCCCCCCTCGGTCCCCCCCGCTGGGGGGGAAGCAACGACCACGCCCCCCGCGAGGGGGGAAGCAACGACCACGCCCCCCGCGAGGGGGGAAGCAACGACCACGCCCCC
>CAZDTE010000001.1:16338-26840 GCA_964508275.1 uncultured Ardenticatenales bacterium | reverse complement strand
ACGACCACGCCCCCCGCGAGGGGGGAAGCAACGACCACGCCCCCCGCTGGGGGGGAAGCAACGACCACGCCCCCCGCTGGGGGGGAAGCGGCCGGCGGCGGCCGGCCGGCGTTCACTCCCCCCAGTGGGGGGAGCCGGAGGGGGGAGAGAGTCGGCTATTTTCAAAGCAGGTCGAAGAACTTGGAGGCGATGGTCATCCTGGCGTTCTTCCCCATCGCGGCGGCCTGGGCCGTGTCGTTTTGGCGCCCCATTTTCCTGCCGCGCGGGCTGATCGGTTCCATGCCGCCGCTGGTCGTGTTGCTTGGCTTCGCCCTGGCACAACCCTGGCGTTTCGGCGGCCGCTGGGCGCGGAGCGCAGCGGTCCTCGCACTGGTCATTGTGCTTGCCGATGGCCTGCACACCTACTACACGGCACCGCAAAAGGACCGCTGGCGCGAGACAGCAGCCACAGTTTCCGCCAACCGGCAATCGGGTGATCTGATCTGGGTCGCCGATCTGTACACCGAGCAAGGTTTCGACTACTACTTCTCCGGGGAGAAGCGCTTCGTCGCACATCCGGGTGCATACGCGCTGGGGCTCACAGCAGATGCCGGCACGCTAGGCGATCGGCTTGCGGGACATGACCGGCTGTGGTTGGTGCGCACGGAGGAGGGCGAGGAGTTCGAGCGATTATTACGCGATGGGTATGGTCGCGCGCACCTGTTGCAGGCCTGGGACTTTCCTGCTGAAATGACCTCCGTCCACCTGCGCCTGTTTGATATCGATGCAGAAATCAGGCAATAATTAGGAGGGCCGTGGGTGTCTCCTCAACAATCCGGGGTAGAGGCACAGCCTTGCGCCTGCCCCTTAGGGCGACCGCCAGGGTACGCCCCTACTATTCAAGAAGATGCGGCTGCGCCTGATCAACGTTGGCGGTCATCATGACTTCATCGTCTCGCCAGCGCGTCCTCCTGGCTTTCGTCCTGTTGCTGGCGGCCGCGATACGGTTGCTCGCTCTGGGGCGAGAAAGCTTGTGGCTGGATGAGGTCATCTCTGTATGGCAGGTGCAGCGTTCCCTGCCGGAGATGATGCGGTTCGTGGCCGTCGACATTCATCCCCCGCTGTACTATCTGCTGCTCCACGGCTGGTTAGCGGTGTGGTCACTGCCGCCGGCCGGGGGCGAGGCGCTAGTTCGCTTCCCGTCGGCCTTGGCCAGCTTGTTCTCGCTGCCGGTGATTTATCTTGCCGGACGGCGGCTGGGCGGCTCGGCGGTGGGGCTTGCGGCGGCGGCGTTGCTGGCCGTTTTCCCCCTCGATGTGTGGTACGCGCGAGAGGCACGCATGTATAGCCTGGCCGCGCTATGGACACTGGTGGCTATCTGGGCCGGCATCCGTGTAGCGAGCCGCGACAGATGGCACGATCACGTTGCGTTTGCCCTGGCCGTGTTGGCCGGCGTGTACACGCATTACCCGTTTGGGCTTCTGTGGGTGGCCGGATTCGCCTTGGTTCCCATCCTGGCTCACCGCAAAGGCCGAGCACTGCACGCACGCCACTGGTTGGTGACGCAGGCCGGCATCGTCGCCGGACTGATCCCGCTGGTCCCGTTCGCCGCGCATCAAGCCGGCGGGGCGCTGGGGCACTCGCTGTGGCAGTGGGCGCTGGCCCTGCCGGAAACGGCTGGAATCATGATCACGCTGCTTGTCGGGGTTCTGGTGCTGGGAGTCATCGCCGCGCCGGCAATGTTGGGCGTAAACGACCGGCGCGATCTCTTGCACGCGTTGTCCCGGCCGGGCCTCGTGGGCGCGTTAGGGTTTCTGGTGATCGGCGTGACCATGTGGCGACCGATCTCCTCGGTGCGGCAGTTCGTCCTGTTCACGCCGGCACTGCTCCTGGCCCTGGCCTGGGTTTGCCTGCGCCGGCCGGCGGGCCGTGCCACGTGGGCCCACGGGTTGCTGATCGGTACGTTTATCCTGGGCCTGGCGGCCAGCGGCTACCTCTTGTCGGTGCCCCGCAAGGAAGGCTGGCGTGACGTGGTCGCCCTGGTGGGCGCTGAAGGGCAGCCGCAGGACGGGGTGCTGGTTCACGCCGGCTACTTGTATCTTCCGTTCAAGTATTACTACCGGGGCGACTTGCCCGTACACTGGGCTGCCGAAGGGGCGGACTGGCATACCATACCACCGCTGGCCAACGACTTCCGCCGCACCTGGCTGGTGGAGGGACATCTCGACCGGGTTGATCCGAACAGAGAGGTGGAATCATGGTTCGACCAACACAACAGACTGGTGAAACAGCAGAGCTTTCGAGCCCTGACCGTGAGGCTGTACGAGATGCCGTAACCGTTTCCGTGATCGTACCGGCCTACAACGAGGCGGCGGTGGTGGCGGATTGCCTGGCCGGCCTTGCCGAGCAGGCCGTTCCGCGTGCGGCGGTCGAAGTTATCCTCGTGGACGATGGGTCCACGGATCACACCGGTTCCATCGGCAAGGAGTGGGGCGCCCGGGTGATCTCCCAACACCGGCAGGGCCCAGCGGCGGCGCGCAATGCCGGCGCGTGGGCGGCGCGCGGCGAATTGCTCCTCTTCACCGATGCGGACTGCGTCCCGGCGCCCGACTGGATCGCCCAGATGTCAAAACCGTTTGCCGACCCGACGGTGGTGGGGGTTAAGGGAGCCTACCGGTCACGTCAGCGTTCCCTCGTGGCCCGCTTCGTGCAGTTGGAGTACGAGGACAAATACGAGCGCATGGAAGGCGCGGGAGACATCGACTTCATAGACACCTACTCGGCCGCCTATCGCCGCTCCATCTTCTTGCAGCACGGCGGTTTCGATACGCAGTTTCCAACGGCATCGGTGGAAGACCAGGAGCTATCGTTCCGGCTGGCCGAGGCGGGACAGCGCATGGTCTTTAATCCCCAGGCGATTGTGTTTCACCAACATCCGGACACGTGGCAAAGGTACTGGCGGCGCAAGTTTGGGGTGGGTTTCTGGAAGGTGCGGGTGTTGGCCCAGCACCCCGAGAAAACGGTTTACGACACGCACACACCGCAATCGCTGAAGGCGCAGATGGCTTGGGTGATGGGCGCGCCTCTGCTGGCTATTGCTGCGCGGAGAGGCCGGCCTGGCAGAGGACTGCTGGCACTGCTCGTGGCTGGATACGGCGTGCTGGTTGGCCCGTTTGTACACAAAGCGTGGCGCAATGACCGGCCGGTGGCGGCGGTTGCGCCTGTGCTTCTGCTCCTGCGCGCCTGGGCCCTGGGGCTGGGACTGATCGCGGGCGTGTTTGAGCGAGTAGTAGGATCAGAGAACACCGAAGTTTCGGATTGAATGGGAACGCACGTGTCCGGATGCCCTCAAGTCATGGGGAATTTCGTCAGAGGGAGCCTTGACAAATCAGTGAGTGTGTGGTATCATAGGCATCAACTGAGAAGTGGCCGATTCAGAAGAGGATGATTCTTTGCCGCACGCAAATCTACCTGAAGTCATTGTTGTCTCCCTTATTGAGCTCCTTGTTATTATTGAGGAGCCAATCACGGCTGGGAGGAGATAGGCAACAGAGAAGCTGTTCAGCAAGCCTCCCAGGGGGAGGCTTTTTTATTAGAAGAAGACTGGCTCGATTGATTTGACGGGCCAGGGTAATGGGGGCAGAGGCGCCTCGGAGATTCCGCGATTGGAATGGCGAGGCGTCTTTTTTTGTATCCGCCGACGGAAGACTGGCAACCGGATGCTGATGATTGATTGATGACAGGAGGGGAGACCCATGAAGCTGACCGGAGCACAGATTGTCTGGGAGTGTTTGAAACGAGAGGGGGTGGACACCGTTTTCGGTTACCCGGGTGGCGCGATTCTGCCGACGTATGATGCGCTTCCGCAGTATCCGGAGATCCGTCACTACCTCACACGCCACGAGCAGAGCGCAGTCCATGCGGCCGACGGCTACGCGCGTTCCACCGGGAGGGTGGGCGTAACGATGTCCACGTCTGGGCCAGGGGCTACGAACTTGGTCACGGGGTTGGCCACGGCAATGATGGACTCCGCGCCGGTGGTCTCCTTCACCGGCCAAGTGCCCACAGACCTGCTCGGCAACGACGCCTTCCAAGAGACCGATGTGACCGGAGTGACGCTGCCGGTTACCAAGCACAACTTTCTGGTGACCGATGTGCAGGACCTGGCCCAGACGATTGCAGAAGCGTTCCACATTGCGCGATCGGGACGCTCGGGCCCGGTATTGGTTGACATCTGCAAGGATGCTCAAACCAATGAGACGACGTTCGAGTACCCGGAGGAAGTCCACCTCCCCGGCCTCCATTTGTCCGCCGTGCCCGACCCGGACGCGCTGGCTGAAGCAGCGGAGCTGATCAACGGCGCAGAACGCCCACTGATCCTGGCCGGCCACGGTGTCGTCCAGGGCAACGCCACGCCCGAACTAACCACCCTCATCGAAAAGGCCGAGATCCCGGTGGTCCAGACACTGCTGGGCCTGGGTGGTCTGCCGCGCCAGCACCCCTTGTGCTTGGGGATGGGTGGCATGCACGGCGAGTTTTCCACCAACCAGGCGGTGCAGGCCTGCGACGTGTTGATCGGCATTGGCATGCGCTTTGATGATCGCGTTACGGGCAAGCTGGACGAATTCGCGCCCCACGCCAAGGTCATCCATTTTGAGCTGGACTATTCCGAGGTGGGGAAGAACGTCTACGCGGACGTGGCCGTAATCGGTGATTGCAAAGAGACAATCGCGGCCATTCTCCCCTTCATCGAGGACAAGCGCCACCCGAAGTGGATCGAGACCATTCGGGCCTGGCAAGCGGAAACGGATGAGCGAGAGATCACCAGCCTGGAGTTCAATGAACTCATCCCCCCCTATGTGATGCAGCAGCTGTACGAGACCACGAAGGGACAGTGCTTTGTAGTCAGTGATGTGGGTCAGAACCAGATGTGGGAGGCTCAGTACTTCCCCCACGAACGACCGCGCCAGTTGATCACATCGGGCGGATTGGGCACGATGGGTTTTGCAGTGCCGGCGTCAATCGGAGTGAAAGTCGCCAATCCGGACGTCCAGGTCTGGGCCGTGGTCGGCGACGGCGGCTTTCAGATGACGCTGGAAGAGCTGGGCACGATTATGCAGGAACGCGTACCAGTCAAGATCGCCATCGTCAACAACGGGTTCCTCGGCATGGTGCGTCAGTGGCAGCAACTCTTCTTCGAGAAACGCTATGCCGGGACCCCGATCATGAGCCCGGACTATGTGAAGCTGGCCGCTGCCTATGGCATCCCGGCGATTTCCGTCAGCAAGAAAGCGGATGTGGCCGATGCCTTCGCCGAGGCTAATGTGGCGGAAGGTCCCTTCCTCTTGGAGTTCAAAGTCAAGGAGGAGGTCAACGTGTACCCGATGGTGGCTCCGGGGGCAGCCGTCAGTGATATGATCCGTCGACCCAAGCCACGCATCATCCAGGAACACGGCGGCGTACACCCGATCTGGTAGGCCCAATCAAGGAGAAAGGAGCGCGCACAGATGATGAAGCATACAGTTGTGGCCTGGATGGAAGACAAGCCAGGGGTCCTCAATCGGGTCGCCAGCCTGTTCCGACGCCGCAACTTCAACATCGACAGCCTGACCGTCGGCCACAGCGAAACGCCCGGTATCAGCCGGATGACGTTTGTGGTTGATGGCAGTGAGCACATGGTGGACCAGGCGATCAAGCAACTGGACAAGCTGGTCAACGTGACGCGGGTGGAGAACTTCACCGACCGGCCGGCTGTTTCACGCGAACTGGCCTTGATCCGGGTGACGGCGGAGGGAGCCGCCCGCTCGGAGGTCGTGCAACTCGCCGACATCTACCGTGCCCGCATCGTGGACGTTGCTATGGACAGTCTGGTCGTAGAGATCACCGGGCCCGAGAGCCGCATCAACTCGTTCGTCAACCTGATGTCCAATTTTGGCATCTCCGAGATGGTGCGCACAGGCCGCATCGCGATGACGCGCGGTGTGGGCAGCGTAACTCGCGCCGGTGAGGTCACCCCAGGCTGGGTCGCAGATAGCCAGTGGACGCTGACGAACGGGAACTGACGGCGTGGAGCGGAGAGCGTCGAGCGTGCCAACATGCCAACGTTCTAATTTGACACCTGACACTTGAACACATGACACATACCATAAGAAGGAGCTTATCTGATGGCCAACGTGTACTACGACAAAGATGCAGACCTGAGCTTGCTGGAGGGGCAGAAGATCGCCGTGATCGGATACGGCAGCCAGGGACATGCCCACGCCCTCAATCTGCAGGATAGCGGCTTCGACGTGCGCATCGGCTTGTACACCGGCAGCAAATCCTGGGAAAAGGCACAGGCCGATGGCCTGACGGTTAAGACCGTGGCGGACGCATCTGCAGAAGCGGACATCATCATGGTGCTGCTTCCCGACCCGGTTCAGTCGCAGGTCTATGCCGAGTCCATCGCGCCCGGGCTGGAAGCCGGCAACATGCTGATGTTCGCGCACGGCTTCAACATCCGCTACGATCAGATTGTGCCGCCGGCGAACGTGGACGTGACGATGATCGCCCCGAAGGCCCCCGGCCACCGGGTTCGCGAACTGTTTGTGGATGGGCAGGGGACGCCGGCCCTCGTCGCCGTCGCCCAGGACGCGACCGGCAAGGCACTGGCCCGCGCTCTGGCCTATGCCCGAGGGATGGGATGCGCCCGTGCCGGCGTCATCGAGACGACCTTCGCCGAGGAAACCGAAACCGATCTCTTCGGCGAGCAGGCCGTGCTCTGCGGCGGTGTGAGCGCCCTGATGAAGACCGGTTTCCAGACCCTCGTGGATGCCGGTTACCAACCGGAGATCGCTTACTTCGAGTGTGTCCACGAGATGAAGCTGATCGTCGACCTGATCTACGAAGGCGGCTTCAATTACATGCGCTACTCGATCAGCGACACGGCGGAGCACGGCGACTACACCGCCGGCCCGAAGATCATCACCGAGCAGACCCGCGCCACAATGAAGCAGATCCTGCAGGACGTGCAGGACGGGACGTATGCCCGCGAATGGATCCTGGAAAACCAGGCCGGCCGGCCGTACTTCAACAGCCGGCGACGCGCCGAAGCGAACGATCTGGTCGAACAGATCGGCAGCAAGCTGCGCGCGATGATGCCCTGGCTCGGGAAAAAGTAAACTTGTGTCAAGTGTCAGGTGTCACGTTCACTTGACACTTGACACCTGCGGGAAAGGAGGTGATCCGGCGTGACGGACGATGGACTTAGCGACCTTACCGATCTTGTTGACCTTACAAACTTGTTGATTCGCGATGAAACCGTACACGAAAGGAGACACCTCTCATGGAATCTGACGTTAGTCCAAACAGAGACACCGTTCTGATTTTCGATACCACCCTGCGCGATGGGGAGCAATCCCCTGGGGCGACGCTGCACACGCAGGAGAAGATCGACATTGCCCGACAACTGGCCCGCCTGGGCGTGGACATCATCGAGGCCGGCTTCCCCGCCGCTTCTCCCGGTGATCTGGAGGCCGTACAGCGAGTCGCCAGCATAGTAGGCACGCCCGATGGGCCAACGGTCGCCGGTCTAGCCCGCGCCGTCAAGGGCGACATTGACAAAGTATGGGAAGCGGTGCAGCCGGCGGCCAAACCACGCATCCATACATTCTTGGCCACATCGGACATCCACGTGCAACACAAACTGCGCATGACCCGCCAGGAGGTCGTTGAACGGGTCGGCTCGATGGTCGCGCACGCCAAGAGCTACTGCGACGACGTGGAGTTCTCCCCAGAGGATGCCGGCCGCTCCGACCCGGAATTCCTCTACGAGGTACTGGGCGTCGCCATCCGCGCGGGAGCCACGACGCTGAACATCCCCGACACGGTCGGCTACACTATGCCGGAGGAGTTTGGGCAGTTGATCCGCAACATCATCGCCAACACGCCTGGCGCGAAGGACGTGGTCATCTCGGTACACACACACAATGACCTGGGGTTGGCCACGGCGAACGCGCTGGCCGGCGTCCTGAACGGCGCGCGCCAGGTGGAGTGCACGATCAACGGCATTGGGGAGCGGGCCGGAAACTGCTCGCTGGAAGAAGTGGTCATGGCTCTCTACACCCGCCATCCCTTCTTCGCCCTGCGGTCGAACATCATCCACCAGGAGATTCATCGTACGAGTGACATGGTTTCTCGCTACACCGGCATGGTCATCCAGCCGAACAAGGCGATTGTCGGCGCTAATGCCTTTGCCCACGAGGCCGGCATTCACCAGGACGGCGTGTTGAAACACAAGCGCACCTACGAAATCATGGACGCCGAAACGATCGGGCTGGCCGAGAGTAAGTTGGTGTTGGGCAAACATTCCGGTCGCCACGCCTTCCGCATCCGCCTGCAGGAGATGGGCTACGAGCTGGAAGGCGAGCAGCTAAACGAAGTGTTCATGAGCTTCAAGAAGCTGGCAGACAAGAAGAAGGACGTGACCGACGCGGACATCGAGGCAATCGTTGCCGACGAGGTGTACCAACCACCGGAGACGTATCAGCTTGAGTTGGTACAGGTCTCCTGCGGTAACCGCAGCGTCCCCATGGCAACAGTCGGCATTCGCCAAACCGACGGCACCGTGCTCCAGGGGGTTGCAAATGGGACGGGGCCGGTGGATGCGGTCTACCAGGCAATTGACCGGATTGTGGGGGTGCCAAACCGGCTGTTGGAGTTTTCGGTGCAGGCGGTGACGGAAGGGATAGACGCTGTTGGGGACGTTACCGTGCGGATCGAAGCCAACGAGCCGGTTGGCAGCGAGATCTCGGCGGTGACTGAACGGCGTGGCCGGCGCATTTTCAGCGGCCGGGGAGCAGACACCGACATCGTGGTCGCCAGCGCCAAGGCTTACATGCAGGCGTTGAACAAGCTGTTGGCCGTGAATGGCGCCTCGTGAAAGAGGGAAACTACTCAGGCTGAGCCGCACCCGGCGGACGGCGGATAGCGTGGAGCGTCGACCGGTGGAACGAGAAAACGTTCGAGCGTTGAACGTTCCAACAGTTCCGCCATACGCAACACGCACCACGTGACAAGTGCGTTCGCCGGGCCACGCCCGTTGCGGAGTTTCAGCAGAACTAGAATCAGGAGATTGGACACCTAATGCCGCAAACGATGGTTCAGAAAATACTGGCCGCGCACGCGGAACGTGATCGGGTGGAGCCCGGCGATCTGGTTGATGTGCCGGTGGATGTGGTGTTGGCAAACGACATCACCGCTCCTATCGCCATTGATGCCTTCCGAGAGCTGGGCGCCGGCGAGGTCTTCGCTGCCGACCGCATCATGCTCGTGCCCGACCACTTCGTGCCGAACAAAGACATCAAAGCCGCTCAGCAGAACCGCACCATGCGGCTCTTCATGCGAGAACAAGACTTGGCGCACCAGTTTGTGGAGGGCCGGGCCGGCATCGAGCACGTGATTCTGCCGGAACGGGGCCTGGTGCTCCCGGGGGACATCGTCATCGGGGGCGACAGCCACACCTGTACGTATGGCGCGTTGGGGGCGCTGGCCACCGGCATGGGTTCCACCGATATCGGCGTGAGCATGGCCACCGGTCGAACCTGGATGCGCGTGCCCGAGACGATGAAGTTCGTCTATCACGGTGAGCTGCCCCAATGGGTCACCGGCAAAGATTTGATCCTGCGCACGATCGGCGAGATCGGTGGCGATGGCGCGCTCTACAGGGCGATGGAATTCAGCGGCGAGGCCATCGCCCAACTGAATATGGAACAGCGCCTGACGATCACGAACATGGTCATCGAAGCGGGGGGCAAATGTGGCTTCGTGGAAGCGGATGCCGTGACGAAGACGTACGTCGAGGAACGGGCCACGCGTCCGTACAAGGTGTACCATGCCGATGAAGGGGCCGCCTATCATTCCGTGTACAAGTTCGACGTGAGCGACATGGAGCCGCAAATCGCCTGTCCCTACTCGCCGGCGAACGTCAAGCCGCTCAGCCAGGTGGAGCCGGTCGCGGTGGACCAGGTCTTCATCGGCTCTTGTACGAACGGTCGCTTGAGTGACCTGGCCGTGGCGGCCGAGTTGCTGGAGGGCCGGCAGGTGGCGGACAACGTGCGCTGTATCGTTATCCCGGGCAGCCAGCGCGTGTTCTTGGACGCCCTGAAGCAGGGCTACTTGCAGACGTTCACCGAGGCCGGCTGCGTGGTCAGCACGTCCACGTGCGGGCCTTGTTTGGGCGGATACATGGGTGTGCTGGCGGCCGAGGAAGCCTGCGTCTCGACGAGCAATCGAAACTTCCGTGGGCGCATGGGACACCGAGACTCGCGCGTCTACCTGGCCAACCCGGCGGTCGCGGCGGCCAGTGCGATCCTGGGCCGCATCGGTGGGCCGGCAGAAATCCTGTAGGCGTGGAGCGTGGAGGGACGGCGAAACGACGAATGCAGAATGATGAAGTAGGAAGTCGGGAGTAGGGGCCGTAAAACGTACAAACATGTGAGCGAGCCAACGTTCAAGTGCAACACGCAATGCCGCAATCCAAAATC
>CAZDTE010000001.1:0-16238 GCA_964508275.1 uncultured Ardenticatenales bacterium | reverse complement strand
AATCCAAAATCTAAAATCGGAACGGGAGATGATCATGACCCATTCAATTGCACCGCAAGCAGCAGAACAATTTGAGCCTGATTGTATGCCTGACCGCGCTATGCAGGGGAACGGTACAGATGTTCCCTGGGAGGCACACTTCTTTGTGCAGGGGAACGATGCTGCTGTGCCGCTGGATAGCCGGACGCTTCCCCCCCGCTTGGATAGAGAGATGGAAGCGGTGATCTGGACGATGTCGCAGACAATGTCTGTCTATAACCAGTGGGCGTGGAGCGACGCTGAAACGCTGAATCAGGAGTAGGAAGTCGGGAGTAGGGAGTAAGCGACGTGGAGCGGAGAGCGTCGAGCGACGGGTTATGTACCACGCAATACGCAGCACGCACTTGCCCAATTGCTGATTCATTCAGGAAGGGAGAACGATGAAACTGACTGGAAGCGCCTGGAAATATGGCGACGATGTAGACACGGATGTCATCATCCCGGCCCGCTACTTGAATGTTTCGGATCCACAGGAGTTGACCGAGCACTGCATGGAAGACATCGACCGGTCGTTTGCCGCCAACGTGCGGCCCGGTGACATGATCGTCGCCGGCACCAATTTCGGCAGCGGGTCGAGCCGCGAGCACGCCCCCATCGCCATAAAAGCGGCCGGTGTGAGCTGCGTTGTCGCCGAAGGGTTTGCTCGCATCTTCTATCGCAATGCTTTCAACATCGGCCTGCCGATTTTGGAATGTCCGGAGGCTGTGGCAGGCACGAGCAAAAACGACCGCCTGGAGGTGGAGCCGGAAAGTGGTGTGATACGGAATCTGACCACCGGTGAGACGTTCCGCGCGCAACCCATCCCAGACTTCATGCTGGACATTATCCGCGCTGGCGGACTGGTGCCCTACACCCGGCAGCGGTTGGTGGCTTCTGGCAGTTGATTTTTGGTTTCGAGCGAGGGTATCGTACTTGCGTGAGCTGTTGTGGGCATGTTGCGTAATGCGTAGGTTTTGAGGAGAGGGAGAACTTACCGCCTCATTCTGATCCTTACGCAGTACATGTCGCGGCGCTTCACAGTCATCTACAGGAGGAACTGTGCTCCGAGGGTTCTTGCTTGACTTGGATGGAACGGTATACGATGGGGGTAAGCCGATCCCTGGCGCGCCGGAGGCCATCGCGCGCTTGAGACAGATGGGCTACGCCCTCCGCTTCGTGACAAACACGACCAGCCGCGACAGGGCTGCCCTTGTCGAGAAGCTACAGGGGATGGGCGTGGCGGCAACGGTGAACGACATCTTTGCTCCACCGTATGCAGCCGCCTGCTACCTGCGCGAGCAACAAGCCAGCGCGATGCTGTTGCTGACGGAAAGTGCGCAACGAGAGTTCGCCGGCGTAGCCACAGACGTGACTCGGCCCGACTACGTTGTCGTGGGTGATATGGGCGAGCTATGGACATTCGCGCACCTCAACCAGGCATTCCGGGCCCTGATGGCCGGCGCCGGCCTGATCGCTCTGGGGCTTAGCCGCTACTGGCGCACGGCGGATGGGAATCTGTCCCTGGACGCCGGCCCCTTCGTGGCCGCGCTCCAGTTCGCCAGTGGCGTGGAGCCAGTCGTGCTTGGCAAGCCGGCTCGCCTGTTCTTCCAAATGGCCTGGCAGGATGTGGGCCTGGAGCCCGGTCAGTTGGCCATGGTGGGAGACGACATCGATGGGGATGCCGAAGGAGCACAGCGGGCCGGCTTGCGAGGCATCTTGGTGCGCACGGGGAAGTTTCGAGAAGAGGACTTGCGCGGCGGCGTGCGGCCTGACGCGGTGCTGGAGTCACTGGCAGACTTGCCGGACGCGGTGGGCCGTGTTGCGTAGTGCGTGCTGCACGGTCTGACGGAACATGCACTATCACGGCGAGTAACGTTCGAGTTCGAGAAGGACAACATCATTATGCAAGCCACAATCACTGTTTTGCCGGGCGATGGCATTGGGCCGGAGGTGACCCGTGAGGGCGTGGCGATCCTGGAACGGGTCGGCAAGTTGTTTGGCCATGATTTTTCGTTCCGGGAAGCCCTAGTGGGGGGCTGCGCGATAGACGCGACGGGCAACCCGCTCCCTGCGGAAACGGTGGAGGTCTGTCGCCAGAGCGACGCCATCCTCTTGGGCGCTGTGGGCGGCCCGCAGTGGAGCGATCCGAATTCGCCGGTGCGTCCCGAACAGGGGCTCCTGGGATTACGCAAGGAGTTCGACCTGTTCGCGAACCTGCGGCCGGTGAAGGTGTCGCCTTTCTTGCGCGATTCGTCGCCCCTGCGCCGCGAATTGTTGGAAGGCGTAGACTTGCTGGTTGTCCGCGAGCTGACCGGCGGCGTCTACTTCGGCCCGACCGGGCACGAGGGCGCCGGCTCGGACGAGCAGGCGCACGACACAATGCTCTACCATGCCTGGGAGATCGAACGGGTTGTCCGCCTGGCCGGCCGCTTGGCCGAAGGCCGGCAAGGGATACTCACGTCGGTGGACAAGGCGAATGTGCTGGAAAGCTCGCGCCTGTGGCGACGGGTCACCGACCGGGTCGTACGGGATATGTGCTGCGAGATCGAGGTGGAACACCTGCTGGTGGACGCTTGCGCCATGCACCTGCTGCGCCGGCCGGCGGACTTCGACGTGATCGTCACCGCTAATCTGTTCGGCGACATCCTTACGGACGAGGCCTCGATGCTCGCCGGTTCGCTCGGTCTGTTGCCTTCGGCCTCCTTGGGCGAAGGTACTTTTGGTTTGTATGAGCCGATCCACGGTTCGGCGCCCGACATAGCCGGCCAGGGGATCGCCAACCCGCTGGCCACAATCCTCAGCGTGGCCATGCTCTTGCGACACTCGCTGGGCCTGGAAGCGGAGGCCCGATCGGTGGAGGAAGCCGTGGAGGCCGTGCTGGAAGCCGGCTATCGCACAGCGGATCTGGGACCGGGCCGGCGAGTCAGCACTGGAGAGATGGGTAAGTTGGTGGTTCAGCGCGTGGTGGCCGGCGGATGAAGGGAGTAGGGTGCAGGGAGCGTGTAGCGGGAGAGCGTGTAGCGATTCTGGAATGCAGAACGATGAATGATGGACAGGTTCACGCACCACGCAATACGTAAAACGGCAATCCACAATCGGAACGCGCACCGCGCCTCACGACGAGGAGGAGTAGCCTGATGAAGGTAGAACTGTATGATACGACGTTGAGAGACGGAACGCAGGCCGAGGGTGTTTCGCTTTCGGTTGAGGATAAGTTGAAAATCACGGTCAAACTGGACGAACTGGGCATGCAGTACATTGAGGGGGGTTGGCCCGGATCCAACCCCAAGGACGTAGAGTACTTCGCCCGTGTGAAAGAGGTGCCGTTGAAGAACGCCCTAATCTGTGCGTTCAGCTACACAGGACGAGCGGGCCTGCGGGTGGACGAGGACACAAACCTCGCCATGCTCCTGGACGCGCAGACGCCGATCGTCACCATCGTGGGTAAGACGTGGGACCTGCACGTCCGCGAGGTGCTGCGCGTCAGCTCGGACCAGAACCTGAAGATGATTGAGGACACTATCGCGTACCTGTGCCGCCAGGGCCGCCGCGTGATCTACGACGCCGAGCACTTCTTCGATGGCTATCGGGCCAATCCGGCGTACGCAATGCGTACGCTGGAGGCGGCCGCAAACGGCGGCGCGGAGACGATCGTGCTGTGTGATACGAACGGCGGTTCGCTGCCGTGGGACATTGAGGAAATGACACGCACGGTCGGGCGGAACGTAAGCATGCCTCTGGGTATCCATGCGCACAACGACAGCGAGCTGGCCGTCGCCAACTCCTTGGCAGCCGTTCGCGGCGGCGCGATGCAGGTGCAAGGCACGATCAACGGGTATGGTGAGCGCGTCGGCAACGCGAACCTGATCTCGGTTGCGGCCGACCTCAAATTGAAAATGGGGGTCGACTGCCTCACCAGCGAGCAATTGCGCAACCTGACCGATGTGGCGCGCTTCGTGAGTGAAGTGGCCAACATGGCCCCCGACAACCGGCAACCGTTCGCTGGCTTGAGCGCTTTCGCGCACAAGGGAGGGATACACGCCGACGCGACCGTCAAGTGCCGGGAGAGCTACCAGCACATTGATCCGGAACAGGTCGGCAACCAGACGCGCGTGTTGGTCTCCGAGTTGTCCGGAAAAGGCAATGTTCTCTTCAAAGTGGATGAACTAAACCTGGGTGTGTCACTTAGCAAGGACGAGGCCCGACAAGTCGTGAAACAGATCAAGGAGCTAGAAAGCCAGGGCTTTGTCTTTGAAGGCGCAGAAGGATCGGTCGAGCTGCTAGTCCGACGCAACCGCCCGGACTACAAGCCGCCGTTCGAGCTGATTGACTTCATGGTCGTGGTGGAACACCGCCAGGGCCGGGGAATACTGGCGGAAGCGACTGTCAAAGTGCGTGTTGGCGACGAGATCAAGCATACCGCTGCCGACGGCAACGGTCCGGTGAACGCGTTGGATGCCGCGCTGCGCAAAGCGCTGCTGCGCTTCTACCCGCAACTGAGCGACGTTCATTTGGAAGATTACAAAGTGCGCATCCTGGATGGGGATGCAGCGACAGGGGCCAGAACCAGGGTGCTCGTGGACAGCACGAACGGCCACCGCCGCTGGAGCACTGTGGGCAGCTCCACAAACATCATTGAGGCCAGTTGGCAGGCCCTGCGCGACAGCTTCGAATACGCGCTGCTGAATGGGGAGTAGAGCGTGATCAGTGACCGGTGAGCGGCGGGCGGGTGGTGAGTAATTCAATGGCGAACCGTCTGCGATTGTTGCTGGTTGATGACCACGAAGTGGTGCGCATTGGCCTGCGGACACTCTTGAAACGCCAGCCCGGTTTTGCGGTGGTGGGTGAGGCCAGCACGGGATCCGAAGCTGTGGCCCGGGCGCTCCACCTGCAACCGGATGTCGTGTTGATGGACATCCGGTTGCCTGGCCAGAGCGGCATTGAAGCGTGCCGCGAAATCACGGAGAATCTGCCCGACTGCCAGGTTATCATGCTGACCTCGTTTGCCGATGACGACTTGCTCTTCGAGGCTATCCAGGCGGGAGCCGCCGGCTACGTCCTCAAGCAGATCGGCAGCAAAGAACTTATCGAGGCCATCGAGTCGGTCAGTCGGGGCGAATCTCCGCTGGACCCCACCTTGACGCGCAAAGTGTTGGCCCGTGTGCGCCGGGCGGCCCAAACCGACCGTGCCCAGGCATTCGCCGGGTTGACGGACCAGGAACTTCAGATACTGAAGCTAATCTGTGACGGGCAGACCAACCGCGAAATCGCCGAACATGTTGCCTTTGCGGAAAAAACGGTTCGTAACTACGTCAGCCGGATATTCAACAAGCTGGGCATGGCCAACCGGGCCGAGGCCGCGGCATACGCAGCGAAACATGACCTGTCGGGCTACCTAGTTCACCGGAGAGAGGTGTAGGGGGACTTTCTTGATGGCGCGACGGCTTCAGCCTCGCGCCAAAGGTCTCCACATCATTCCTTCTCCATAATCCGGGGTAGGGGCACGGCCTTTTACCTGCCCCGCAGAGCGACCACGGGGGTGCGCCCCTACGGCGTAGCTGCATAGTAGCTACACACTACTTTCCTGCTCCCGCCCCCACCATCTCCAACGCCACCGCCATACACGCCGCGTGTGTACGGTCGCGAGCGCCCAGCTTCTCCACGATGTTCCGCTGGTGGATGCGCACCGTCCAGTAGCTGCGCCCCAGCCGGTCGGCGATCTGCTGCGTCGTAAGGGCCTCCGCCAGCAGCGCCAGTACCTCCCGCTCGCGCGGCGTCAGCGCCGGCCAGGGGTAGGGGCGATGACCGTTGTCGTCAGCGTGGGGCAATCGCGAACCTCCTCTGTCCGCACCTTTCACGCGTGGGGGGCCCGGATCCGCAGTTTCAGGGGGACAGGAAACGTCGCCACCAAGTCGCTCATCAATTCCTCTTCCCAGCGCGGTCCAGACGGTCGTTATGGACCTCGATGCGGCGCTCGCGGCAGGAGCAAAAGATGAACTCGGCGCCGGCACGCTCCACCCAAGCAAACAGCCTTGTCTCATATGGGCTTCGAGGTCCCGAGCCGGTTGCCCACCGACGAGAAACGTGTTAGAATAGGCAGAAGAGAGGCAGGTAGAGATATCACCGACCTTGAAGCCAGACACGGTTGGAAAGGACCTCATGACCGGACGTGGGTCACGCAATTGGGCCTGGAAACGCAGCGACTTTGCCCTGCTGACGCTCCTGTTCGTCGCCTTTCGCCTGATGGCGTTGCTGCTGTACCGGCCGGGCGGATACATGCTGGAGTGGTTCGGTTACTACCTGCCGAACGTCAGCTTTGTGGCCCTCTCCGACCAGGGAGCGTATCCCTTCATCCATTTCTGGATGGAGTACCCGCCGATCTTCCCGTGGCTGGCAGTGATCGTCTACAGACTGAGCTTGCTCCTCCCCCCGTGGAACGACGTGCGCCTGTGGTATCAACTGGGTATCGGCCTGGTGCTGCTCCCGTTTGAGGTCGGCAACCTGGTGCTGGTGTACCGCCTGGCCCGCCTGTGGCAGAACCGGCGGGACGCCCTGCGCGCGGCCTGGTTCTACGCCTTGCTCTTCGCCCCCCTGTTCACTTGGCTGGGCTGGTTCGATCCACTGCCTCTGTTCTTCTTGCTGCTGGCTCTCTACCTGGCGCTGCGTGGCCGACCGGTCGCTACTGGCGTCGCCATCGGCTTCGGCTTCATGACCAAGCTGCTCCCGGTGCTCATGCTACCGATCGCCTGGCGCGCGCTGGCGTCCCGTCGTGATGCCCTTCGCGCCACCCTGGCCGCCGCCCTCGCCGCTTTTTCCATCGCCGCGCCCTTCCTGCTGATCCGGGCCGACCTCCTGGCCGCTGCCTTCATCAGCCCCCTGAAGCGTGGCTCCTGGGAGACCGTCTGGGCGCTGCTCGACGGCTATTTCTCCGGCGGGCTCGTCGTTCCACTGAGCGAGCGGTTTGACCCGGCTTCGGCGAGCGTGGCCCTGCACCCGTCCCGACTGCCGTGGCTGCCGATCACCCTGGCCTTTGCGCTGCTGGGTCTGGCCGTCTACCTGCGCCCACTCGACTGGCAGAGACCACGAAACGCCGTCGCCTTCGCCGGCCTGACCGTCAACCTGTTCATGCTGTGGAGCAAGGGGTACAGCCCCCAGTTCATCATCTACCTGCTTCCGTTCGTGGCCCTGCTTCTGCCCAACCTGCGCGGCGGAACATACGCTGTCTTGCTCAGCCTGACGAACCTGGCGGAGTGGCCCGTCGTGCAACTGCTGCTGCCCCAAGAGAAGGGCCTCTTAGCCATCGTCGTCCTGTTCCGGGCGCTGCTGCTGGTGGCGCTGACTCTTGAGTTCGCGGCTATCCTCTACGGGGCGGAACGATCCCGACGGGCCCTGCGCCCGCTGCCGGCACTGCTGACGTTGCTGGCCGTCGCCGGTTGTACGGCCTCCACACCACACGCTTTCGCAGCCTACCGCACTGCACGTCTGCAAACAGATCCGTATCGTGAGGCGATCCAGGCCTTGACGACCGCGGATTCTGCGCCGCTCCTTTTTGCCGACCGCGAGATCTATCGCCACTTCTACCCGTTCCTGGGGCCCGGCCAGGAAGCAATGCTTATGGTCAGTGATGAGGGCCGGAGCGGGGGGTTGCCGCGCTTGGCGGCGCAGAGCGGCGCGATCTGGCTGGTGGACGGAGACTCGCCCGAAACGGCCCGGCTGCGTGACTGGCTGGAGGCGAACGGCTTCCCGGCCGGCGGGCGCTGGTTCGACAACCTGCGCGCCGATCTGTACGGCCTGGGGCCTCCGGGAGTCGAACACGCGGCGGCCGTCCCGTTCGCTGGCAACATACGGCTGGTGAGATGGGCCAGCAGCAACGGCCCGGTTCGTCCCGGCGACGTGGTGCGATTGCGCCTGGATTGGGAGACCGCATCGCCTCTGGCCGCGGACCTGCACGTGTTCGTCCACCTGCTGGGGCCACAGGGTCATCCTCTGGCCCAGCACGATGGCGTCCCGGCGGCAGGCCGCCGGCCCACGCCAACGTGGCGACCTGGAGAGCGCATCACCGACCGGCACGGCGTGGCGCTACCGATGGATTTGCCGGCCGGCGAGTATCTGCTCGTCGCCGGCCTGTACGATCCAACTACCGGCGAGCGCCTCGCACTGCCCGACGGCGGCGATCATGTGCAACTGGGTCACGTCGTCCTAGAAAAGTGATTCTTGCCTAACCTAACGAACCGGAGTATAATCGGATCTGCGCCGCACATCGTGCGGTGCGCGCTGAAGTACAAATGCCCAATGATCACTCTCGATTCAGAGGCCGGATAAGGGAATCGACGCCTTTGGCAAACCGGAAAGCCGTACGCGTCCGCCTCGCTCCGTTGCTCCTGGCCCTCATGATCGGGGCTTACTTCCTGTTCTTCTCCTTCCTCACCGTCCGGCGGCACCAGGCCTTTCAGAGCACAGCCTTCGACCTGGGCATCTACGATCAGGCCCTGTGGAACACGACCCACGGCGACATTCTGCGCTCGACGAACGAGGCCGGCTTCGACAGCCTACTGGCCGATCACTTCCAGCCCACCCTGTTGCTCTTCGCGCTCCTGTACCTGGTCCACGCCGGGCCGGCGACGTTGCTGGTCGGCCAGACGGCGATTCTGGCCCTCGGCGCGCTGCCGGCCTATGGCCTGGCCATGCACACCCTCGCCCCGTCGGCTGGACAGCGCAAGGAGGCCCACGTCGCGGCCCAACGCCCTCTTCCCGATGCCGAAAAGGAGCTGATTGGCCTTGTCTTTGCCGCCATCTACTTGCTCACGCCGGCGATAGAGCAAGCCAACCTGTTCGATTTCCACCCGATGACGCTGGCTGCCAGCTTCCTGCTCTTCGCTTTCTACTTCTTGCGCACGGGGCGACAGCGCCTCTTCCTGCTGTTCGTGGCCCTAGCTATCGGGTGCAAGGAAGTGTTGCCCTTCGTCGGTATGTTGCTGGGGGCATACGTCGTTCTCCGCGAACGGGAACGTCGGCTGGGCGTGGCGACGTTTGCCCTGTCAGCTCTCTGGCTCTACGTCGGGCTGTTCCTCGTCATCCCCCACTTCAACGTCCGTGGAGAGTCGCAGTATTTCGCGCTACACTACGGGCAATGGGGCGACACGCCGCTGGCGATGGTGCGCAACATACTCACGCACCCCCGCGATCTCCTCGCCACGTTGGGCGAGCCACCAAAGCCGGCATATCTGTGGGCGATCCTGGCCCCTTGGGCTCTCTTGCCTCTGATCGGCCTGCCGGCACTGTTGACTGGCCTCCCTGTCCTGGGTGTGAACCTGTTGAGCGCCACCCAGTTGATGCACGACCCGGACCTGTTGCTGCACTACACCGCGCCGCTGGTGCCGATCCTGTTCGTGGCCTGCCTGGATGGAATCGCCTGGGTAGCCAGACGCGCCGGCCGGCGGGGATGGACTCGGCAGCAGGCGATCGGCGTGCTCACGGCCGTTGTGCTCATCTCCACCTTGCTCAGCCACAAGGCCGGTGGAGAGACGCCGCTGGCCACCGACTTCCGCTGGCCGCAACGCACATCCCACGGGCAGGAGGCGGGGGCACTGTTCGCGCAGATCCCACCCGATGCCGCGCTCAGCGCCAGCGACCGTCTGAATCCACACGTCAGCGGGCGGCGCACGGTCTACGTTTTCCCGAGGCTCGAAGATGCCGACACCGTGCTCTACGACGCCACACCGACCAACGTCCCCATCATACCACGTGACGAGTACGATCTCGTTCAGGGGTTGATCCACGAGCAGGGATTCGGCGTTGTTGACGGTCGGGCCGGCATGTTGCTACTGCGCCGGGGAGCGGTCAACCAGGCCGTCCCGGAGACGTTCTACGCCTTCGCCCGCGACAGTGCCGCAACACCACAAAACGCCGTGCACGTCCGGTTCGGCGAGTCCCTGCGGCTCATCGGTTTCGATGTGGAGCAAGTGCGTCCCTCCGCGCCGCGCGTCTATCTGCGACTCTACATGCGGGTTGCTCAGGTCCCTTCCGAAACCTTGCGCCTCTTCGCCTTCCTTACCGACGACGAGGGCCGGCCTCTGCCCGGTAGCGAGTACGAACTGCCCACTGCCATCTGGTTTCCGCCTGGTCGGTGGCCCGTGGGTGAGACCGTGTTGCTGGAGACGTTACACTGGGAGCTGTACCAGCGCCCGCGCTTTGGGGTAGCGTTGGTGGTCACGCGGGGCGACAACCCGTGGGACGTGGGCAGCCGACTGCGAGTCGAGGTGGAAGCCCCCCCGGAGGGCCTGGTGATCTGGCAAGGGGGCACACTGCTGGAGTTGGTGCGTGTGCAGCGGGTTGGGCGTCGCGCAGTGGTGCGGCCGGCCGGAACACCGTAACCGAGCTCGCGGGGGCGCTTTCGCCGTCAGCCTGCGCCGTCGCGCAAACGTTGCCGGCGTCGCTCGGCGAGCATCTCTTGCGGCGTGCGCCGCCGGTGCGGAGCTGGCCGTTTGGGTGGCCGGGCCTTGCCTTCAATCCGCCCGTACAGGACGCAGCCCGGAATGCCCGGATCGCAATCCCGCTTGAGTCGGCGGCAAAAGTATCTCACTTCGTAGGGACATCCCCAACCGCTCATCTCCGCATCCTCCGTACGCGCTACGATGGTCGCCGTAGTTTACACCAGACCGGACGTAATGGCAAATCGGCTGGTTGCGGCAAAGTGGATTGACATCCGTCCCCTATGCGGCTATAATGTTGTGGGCACGCCAGGAAACACGATCTTTCATGCCAGGAGGAAAACCATGACCACACCAGATCCTGCCCGCGAATTGGATGCCATCCTTCGACCGAGGAGCGTGGCCGTCATCGGCGCTTCGACCAGTCCCGAAAAGCTGGGCCACGAAATCCTGCGGAATATTCTCGACAGCGGCTTCGACGGCCCGGTCTACCCGATCAACCCCAAGGCCAAGACGATTCTTGATCTGCCGGTGTATGCCAGCGTGAAGGAGATCGAGACACCGCCGGACCTGGCCGTGGTGATCATCCCGGCCCGGTTCGTGCCCCAGGCCGTGCAGGAGTGCGGCGAAGCGGGCATCAAGGGCGCGGTGATCATAACCGGCGGTTTTGCCGAGGCCGGCCCTGAAGGGGAGGAACTCCAGCAGCAGATCGTCGAAGCGGCGCAGCGGACGGGCATACGAGTCGTCGGCCCGAACTGCCAGGGAGTGAACAACCCCCACCTTCCGCTCTGTGCTTCCTGGCCCTTGCTCACGATGCCGGGCAAGATCGCCGTCATCTCCCAGAGCGGTACCGTGGGCGCGGCCATGATGGACTGGCTGACCGAGGAGAAGCTGGGCACCGCCAGCTTCGTCAGCATGGGCAACCGCGCAGACGTGGACGAGACAGACCTGATCGCCTATTTCAATCAGGATGCGGACACAGCCGTCATCGCGGCTTACATCGAGGGGATCAAACGGCCGGAGCCTTTCAAGCAGGTGGTGGCCGGTTTGCAGAAGCCGCTGGTCGTCCTGAAATCGGGCCGTACACCCAAGGGCAAGGTGGCCGCCGAATCGCACACCAAGTCGCTGGCCGGCGCCGATGCGATCTACGACGCCCTGCTCTCCCGGCAAAACGTCTGCCGGGCCTACACCATTGAGGAGTTCTACGACTTCGCCAAGGCGTTCGCCTACCTGACGCCACCGAAGGGCAATCGCATCCTCTTCATCACCACGTCCGGCGGCGCGGGCATCCTGGCGATGGACCAGGCGGAGCTGGAGGGTTTGGACGCCGCGCCCTTGCCGGCGGAGGCGATCGAGGCGGTTACGCCGCTGATTCCGGCCCACGCCATCAAGGCCAATCCGGTGGACTTGACCGGCGACGCCACCGCCCAGATGTTCGCAGACGTGATCCAGGCCGCGCGCGAGTATTACGACACCTTGGGCGTCATCTTCGGCGACCCGATTGAAGACGCATCTCGCGTGGTCACCCCCGGGGAAAACGAGTTGGTCATCTTCCTGGGCGGTGCGGAAGTGGAACGGCATGAGCGGGAACTGATGCACCGGAAGGGCGTGCCGGTCTTCCCGACCCCCGAGCGGGGGATCAAAGCGCTTGCACAAGTGTTGGATCGGAAGGCGCTGGCAACGCCGGAGGAACCGACGATGACGGTCGCCGCGGAGGGCCACGCGCTTACGCCATACGAGTCGTTCGTGCGTGTTGCCGAAGCTGGACTGCCGTGCACGCCGCTCGGCCTGGCGAACAACGCCGCCAACGCGATCGATGTCGCCCGCCAGTTGGGTTTTCCCGTGGCCTTGAAGATCAGCTCATCCGCCGTCCTCCACAAGAGCGATGTCGGTGGCGTGCGGTTGAACCTGGAATCGGCGGAGGCGGTAGCCCAAGCGTACGATGAGATGATGGCCAGCGTGCGTGCCGCGCAGCCGGATGCCGACCTCGGCGATGTGCTGGTCAGCAAGATGGCGGCCCCTGGCCTGGAAGTCATCGTCGGTATGAATCACGATCCGCAGTTTGGGCCGGTCCTACTGTTCGGCCTGGGAGGCGTCATGGTGGAACTCTTCCGCGATGTGAGCCTGCGGCTGCTGCCGCTCACCCGTGAGGATGCCCTCTCGATGATTCGTGAGATCAAGGGCCATCCCCTGCTCGCCGGATACCGTGGCCAGCCGGCGGTGGATCAAGAAGCCCTGGCCGATTGCCTCCTGGCGGTGGCAGAGCTGGCCGAGCGGAATCCGCAGATCGCCGAAATCGACCTCAACCCGGTCTTCGCCTATCCTGACGGCGCTGTAGTCGTAGACGCGAGGATCATCGAAGGGGGGTAACAGAATGGCTCGCATTGTCTTCATGGGCACACCGGCGTTTGCCGTGCCCAGTCTGGAGTCGCTGGCCGCTGACGGCTACGAGATTATCGCCGTGGTGACCCAGCCGGACCGGCCGGCGGGACGGGGCCGGCGGCTTGTGGCGCCGGCGGTCAAACAGGCGGCCCTGCCGCTTGGCCTGCCCGTTTGGCAGCCGGAGACGATGCGGGGCGAACAGATCGTGGACCGCCTGCGTGAAGCGGCCCCCGACGTCATCGTCGTCGCCGCGTATGGCGAGATCCTGCGCCCGAACGTTCTGGCCGTCCCACCCCACGGCATCGTGAATGTCCACGCCTCACTGTTGCCCCGCCACCGTGGCGCATCGCCTGTGGCCGGCGCGCTTCTCGCCGGGGACGACATCACCGGCGTGACCATCATGCTGATGGACGAAGGGATGGACACCGGCCCGATCCTTAGCACGACCACCCTGCCCATTGATCCGGACGATAATCGCGGCACGCTCACCGGCAAGCTGGCCAGTCTCGGTGCCCAGCTTTTGCGCGAGACGTTGCCTCGCTGGCTGTCCAGGGAGATCGCGCCACAGCCGCAAGACGATTCACAGGCGACTTATAGCCGGTTGATCAAGAAAGCGCACGGCCGGGTGAACTGGCAGGAGCCGGCAGCGCAGATCGCCCACCGCTGCCGGGCATACACCCCCTGGCCCGGCCTGTTCACCACCTGGCGCGGCCAGACGCTGAAGATCCTGCGCTGTCACGCCGCCTCCGCCGGCGCCGATACGGCCGAGCCAGGACGGATCGTGCTGGCGGATGACCGGCCGGCCGTGGTCACTGGCGACGGTCTGCTCATCCTGGACGAGGTGCAACTGGCCGGCAGGCGACCGGCATCCGGATCTGATTTCGTGCGCGGCCGGCGCGATTTCATCAGCGAGCGACTGGGTCTGTGATGGCTTCGGGAGCGGAAGAGCGTGGAGCAACGCCCTGCAGTCTGCCTACTCCCTCTCCCCTACTAACGACTGGATACAGACGACTGGCTACTGACCACCATGTACCTACTAAACCTTGACGTCGTGCCCTACGAAGAAGCGCTGGACATGCAGCACCGCATCGTTGCGGCGCGCCAAGCAGGCCGTGGCGAAGACGTCCTCATCCTTCTGGGACACCCGCCGGTGCTCACGCTGGGCCGCCACGCGACCGAGGCGAACATCCTGGCCTCACGCGAGGCGCTCGACCGGATGGGCATTTCCGTGCACCGCGTCGAGCGAGGCGGCGAGGTGACCTACCACGGGCCCGGCCAACTGGTCGGCTATCCCATCCTGGACCTCAACCGGTACGGCAAGGATGTGGGCCGGTTCATGCACAACCTGGAAGAGGTCGTGATCCGCACGTTGAGCGACTTCGGCATCGCGGGCGAGCGGCTGGAGGGCATCATCGGCGTGTGGGTGCGCGATCACGACTGGGCAGCCGGTCTGCGCGAGAACCTGGCCCGCGCCGGGCTGGATGTCGCCTCGCCCGACGAGGTAGTGCGCTGGAACAAGATCGCGGCCCTGGGCGCTCGAGTCGAACAATGGATCACCTACCACGGGTTCGCCCTCAACGTGCAGCCAAACCTCAACCACTACGACCTGATCGTCCCCTGCGGCATTCGGGAGCACGGTATGACCTCTATGCAGGTCGAACTGAGCCGGCCGCTGGCCATGGACGAAGTAAGCCGCACTGTGGCCAGCCACTTCGAGCAGGTGTTCGGTGTTTCCCTGATCCCCGTTGAGAAGCCACCGTTTTGACCGGAGCACGGCGTGACCCAGTGTGCCCGGAACTCCTCATCGGAAAAGCCACTGCTGACGCCCGCGCCGGCCTGGGCGTAAACCGGCCTGCACTAGCATTTGGACAATGGCCGGCATCAACGCGACGCAGTAAGCGAAAGGCCGAGTTTCCACCTGTATTACGATGTCCATGTTCACAGCCTCCATCAGGGGAAGAACCCTTGCACCGTCGCCGCCTTGGCCACGCGCCCGATGGCCAGAGTCAGCGCGGCTGTGCGATTGTCGGTGCCCAATTCCTCCGCCGTGCGCACCATCGCCAGGAAACTCGGGCGCATGATGGCCAGTAGTCGCTGTTGGATACGCTCCTCATCCCAAAAGAAATGTTGCAGGCCCTGCACCCACTCAAAATAGGAGACCGTTACGCCGCCCGCGTTGCACAAGATGTCGGGCACGATGAAGGTGCCTTGCGCGCGCAGAATCTCGTCCGCCTCCGGCGTGGTGGGGCCGTTGGCCCCCTCGGCGAGGATGCGAGCCCGCACCCACGGTGCGTTCTCTGCCGTGATCTGGTTCTCCAGTGCGGCGGGGATCAGCACATCACACGGCAGGGTCAGCAGATCATCGTTGCCGATCGGCGATGCGCCGGGGAACTCCACAACAGAACCGGTCTGCTCCACATGATGGACAAGGGCCGGCAGGTCCAGACCGTCCGGGTTGTGGATTCCGCCCAGCACGTCGCTCGCGGCAATGACGCGACATCCCTGCCCGACCATAGCCCGCGCGGCCCAACTGCCAACGTTTCCGAAGCCTTGCACGACCACCTTAGCTCCTTCGGTCGGCACGTCACAATGGCGCAGCGCTTCGCGCGCCATGAACATAACGCCGACGCCGGTGGCACTTAGGCGACCCAGCGAGCCACCGATCTCGACCGGCTTGCCGGTGACCACCGCCGGCACCGTGTACCCCTGGCCCAAGCTGAACGAATCCATCAGCCAGCCCATGACTTGCGGTGTCGTCCCGACATCGGGGGCCGGGATGTCTTCCTGCGGGCCGATCATCCCGCTCAGTTCCCACGTGTAGCGCCGGGTGATGCTTTCCAGCTCGGAGACGGAAAGCTTACGGGGATCGCAGACGACGCCTCCTTTCGCGCCACCGTAGGGGATGCGCATGAGTGCGCACTTCCACGTCATCCACATGGCGAGCGCACGCACCTCGTCGTGGGTGACCGCGGGGTGAAAGCGGATGCCTCCTTTGGTCGGGCCTAACATCATGCTGTGGTGTACGCGATAGCCGGTGAAATTTCGCAAGCGGCCGTCATCCATGCGCACAGGGAAGGTCACAATCAACTCGCGCTGAGGATGGCGCAGGAATGCGGCCAGGCCGGGGGATAGGCCAAGGAAATGCGCGGCTTTGTCGAACTGCTGTTGTGCCACCTCGTAGGGGCTTTGGCGATGATCGCCGTCGATCATCTTCTCTGTCCTTTCTGTCCAATAACGGAACGGCCTCACAGAACTAAATGAGTAAGCGTTCAGGGACTACCCTGGAAACAGCTGCTTCAATCTCTTTTTTGCCACGAATTACACGAATTTTCACGAATTCTTTTTGCTTTTTTCGTGTTAGGGAACTCCAAGAAAATAGTTCTCCCAAACAGATTCTCGATGCAGCCC